>DETS01000075.1 GCA_002361735.1 Lachnospiraceae bacterium UBA3282
CTACAAAAACTTTACCCTAGCTTTATTTTTAGACAGTGTAATCATAGATGCCGTTTTACCTTCCCTTCGTCCCGCCAACGATTCCCCTGACCAGTAAGATAACTCCAGCCGCACAGCATCCGATCAACGCCAGCCATCTGATATTACCATCCACCGTATCCACGTTCCATACAAAAGGCTTGAATACGGGAAAGGATTTCTCGACCCCAATCCATCTGTCGACCAGATAGTTGGCAAAGAAGCTGTAAATTCCAATCAGCATCGTACATACACCTGCCTTCAAAAAACCGTTACAGTTTACATAACGTATCAGCAGGAACGCAAACCATACGAGGAGCAGACACGGAAACGATATCTTCGGCGCAAGGTGCCAAAATGCAGGAACTTTCACATACGCCCCGATCACAAGCATCATCAGGATATACAGGAAAGTATCGACTGCCATCACCGTCAGCCCCTTGTATTGCCCAAGCAGTGACTTAAGTGGCTGATCATATACCGCAAACGGCAAAAAACAGACGGAAAGCCCAAATAAAACCGCCGCTGACACCAGAAAAAACCATGTACCCCGCGTGTAAAAACAAATCACGCCAAACAGCAGAAACAGGCTTGTCGTGAATGTTCCCAATGTCCACAGCACCTTATGATCCGGCATCATCAACGGCACAATGCTTAGAGACGACGCCACAAGCAGAGACGCCAGCACGATAAAGAACCAGTCAAGCGCCGCCCCGGTCGCCAGATTCACAATCAGGCAGACCAGCACCGGAATCATGAAAACGCCCGCGATTGCCGCCCCGATCACGGCGGACTTCCGCTTAAAAAAGGCTGCCTGCCTATGCAGCACATCCACCGTCTCCATCTCCAAACTGTTCTCCACCTCCTCGTTTTTCATCCGCCGCAGAAGCGTACTGCAATCCTTACAGTCCGTCAAATGTTCCTCCACAAGCCCCCTGCTCTCCTCACTGCAAATCTGATCCGCATACAGCGGCAGTAAATCCTTTATCACATTACAATTCAGTTTCATGAATCCCCATCCTTTCCATCAATTTCAGTTTTGCACGGTGATAGGTGACCCTCGCCCAACTCTCCGTTTTGCCGCAGATCACGCCGATCTCTCGAAAGGACATTTCGCCGAAAATCCGCAGCTCAAACACCCTGCGATAAGGTTCTTCCAATTCATGCAGCGCCTGATGAATCTGATAAGAAGTATCCTTGTCTTCCACCTCGCGCGCAACGTCGATGCCGCTGTCTTCGTCCGCATCAGCCGCTAGGGGTGCGGCGCGTTTCGCCTGCCGCCGCATCTCATCGACAAAGAGATTTCTGGCAATGGAGCAAAGCCATGTGACCGCGTTTGCCTCCCCGCGAAAGGAGGCGCTTGTGGTAAACGCCTTATAGAAGGTCTCCTGTGTGATCTCCTCCGCGATGTGCGCCTTTCCCGCAAGCGACATGACATAGGAATACACCCGCATATAGTAGGTCTGATACAGTTTTTCAAATGCCGCTTTCTCCACCTGCCGTCACCTCTTCTTCCGTGCTTTCAATGATTAGACGGAGTAACTGCCGTTTCGTTACAAAATCATTCTAACATTTTTCCGCGTCTTTTGATAAACTGCTCTGCAATCGCAAATTGCCCAAACGCAAAATGAAGAAACTATGGATATTCTTTCGGAAAATGATATAATTTAGACACCCCATGGAGGAAAAACCATTATGATGAGTAAAGACACTTATGAGAACGCATTGTCCCAACTTTCCGTATACAGAGATGTGGAACTTCCCAAAATGGTATTGTTTGATTATGGACAGACATTGATCGCCGAAAAATTTTTTGACGGCGTTAAGGGAACCGCCGCTGTCTTGCAGTATGCCGTAAAAAACAAATATCATTTGACAGCCGAGCAGGTGCAGGCTAAAGCAGAGGAAATCAATCGCGAGTTTGGAAGGTTTGATCCCGAAAAAAGGCATCTCTTTCAGATAGAAATACCCAACACCATGTTTACGCCCTATCTCTATGAATCACTGGGGATTGAAATCGCGCTTAGCAACGCGGAAATTGACACCGTATTCTGGAATGCCGCTGCTCCCGGCACGCCGACAGAAGGAATCGAAGATTTCCTCCAATATCTGAAAGGCAAAGGCATCCGCACAGGCGTGATCAGCAATATCTGCTATGCGCCGTCCGTCGTGGCAGACCGCATCAACAGCCTGCTGCCGGACAATGATTTTGAATTTATCATCACTTCCAGTAATTATATCTTCCGCAAGCCAAATAAGCGGCTCTTTGATCTCGCTTTGGAAAAGGCGGATCTGCAAGCGGACGAAGTCTGGTATATCGGAGATCAGTATGAATGCGATATCAAAGGCGCCTTAAACGCAGGGCTGTTTCCGGTATGGTACATCGGAGCGATTGATCTGCCTTATAAGGAGGATCGCAGTATTTTGACGGTGACGGATTGGGCGGATTTACGGCGGCAGATAGAAGAATGCTAATGACAGAGGGCATTTTCAACCGCCTTCTTAATCACCGTACTGGAATTGGTCGCACCGGACACCGCATCTACGTCAATTTTCTGCTCGGCAACCATTTTTGTGACGACCGCTTCCGCCACTTTTCCCCGCTCCTGTTTATGCTCTAAAATACTGATGTCCTCCATCTTTCCATTTTGAACCGTCACTTCCACTTTTGCGTAAATAAAATTCACGTCATACTCCCCCACATAAACGCCGTCCGGAAGATCGGAAAGATCCACCTCACCTACGGTCGTCGTCTTTACCGCATTTTGATAATCCGCCACGCTTTTCAGGTAGACTGCCGTAGGAATCAAAACAATCAATACTATGAATGTGGCGATGCACATAATAATCCTTTTCCCGGAGAATTTTTCTTTCATTCCCAATGCTCCTTATCCGAATTTGTTTTAAGCTCTGCCCAAAACGGCTATTCAAATTTTAGTTTACCGCAATGGAACGGTACAGCATGGAAAATCCATACTCCAAAAACTGCTCTTTCGATAAGCCCATTGCTTTCCCGATATAGGCTTCCTTGTTCGCGGCAAGCCGTATGATTCCCGACAACATTCCCCAGAAGTGAAAGATAGCAGGCAGCATTTCCAAATCTCCCCGCAGGTCGCCCTTTTCCGTGCCCTCTATTAAAAAATCCTTCAGCTTTTCATTGATTTTCTCCCCGACAAGATAAGTCTCCTTTTCCTCCGGCAGATAATCGCGGTTCTCAAAGTCAACGTTGATCTTGCCAAGCGCCATCTCAAAATAAAACGGAAACGCCTCCTGATACTGCACCAAGCCCTTGCAGATCAGATCGTATCTTGCCCTCGTACTCTCCTGCGCTGCCAGCGCGGAATCGATGCAGTCATAGAGTTTCTTCATGCTGCCAAGCACCAAAATGCTGACGATCTCCTCCTTATTCTCAAAATATACATACAGCGTCGCCTTGCTGTACCCGGCAGCCTTCGCGATATCGTCCATGGAAGTGGCGGCGATCCCCTTTTCCAGAAACAAGGCGGACGCAGCGGCGGCGATATTTTCACGGTGAACGCTTGGCGGTTCTTTTTTTCTTCTGCCCATTTGCTTTCCCTTTCGCAAATATTCCATTTTTAAACACTTTTTCCATATCGCAACAATTAAACTCGCAGTTCAATTATATAAAATGTATTTTCATGTGTCAATAGGGAAATGAACGATAGACTTAGTGTATTGATTTTGATAGAATAGAAAATGAAATTTTGAATGAATCTCTTCCCGACGCGTGCCTTCGCAAAAACTGCTCCGGCATGGAGGTAAGAATGAAACATAACATTAAAATCGCATCTCATTCCGATCAATTGCAGTGGTTATACTCGCAGGATGTAGAATATTATGATTACGGTGACTGCAAACGGCACTTACAGATCATCTTCCCATACAGACCCCAAATGAAAGGAGACGAAAAGTATCCGCTCCTCCTGTTTATCCCCGGTTCCGCCTGGCATAAGCAGGAAATGTACAATGATATTCCGCAGTATTCACTTCTTGCCAAACGGGGATTTGTGTTTGCCGCGATGGAATATCGGGAGTCCGATCTTGCAACTTTTCCGGCTCAAATTGAAGATGTATCCAATGCCCTAAATTTTATTCCAAAGATTGCTGAAACTTTTCATATTGATACCAACAAAATTTTTCTTATGGGTAATTCTTCGGGGGCGCATATTACTATGATGTCAATCCTTTTTAACGCGCATGGCTTATGTAATACATTACCGAATATCTCCGGTGTTATTTGTGAAAGCGGTTCAACGGATTTGCTCCTATGCGCAAAAGAAGCGCTGCCCCCGTGGATGAAAATTCGTCCGTCCGCCGTACTGCTTGGTGTTGATCAAATTGAAGGTCATGAGGAACTCGCCAAAAAGGCTTCCTGCTCCATGTATATTTCAGAAAGCATTGAACTTCCGCCAATCTTGCTGATACACAGTGAATATGATCCGATCGTTTCCGTGGAAAACAGCAGAACGCTATACGAAAAGCTCATTGCTTCCCGGCATAATGCCGTTTACTATGAACTTGCAGAAAATGATGCGCATGGAGGAGCGTTCTACTATGATAGTGAAATATTGGACATCATTCAGGAATTTTGCAGAAATTGTCTATCCTGCTAGGCACCGCCCATACAAATGAAAAGAAAAAGGGGAACAAAAGAAATGATTGAAAACAGAAATGTAAATATTATAACGGAAGCGGACGGTAAAAAGTTAGTCTTGATCAATGATATCTGTTTTAAGGCAAAAGTGCGGGATGACTGGACTGCTGTCGAAGAGTATCTGAAAGCGTATATCGGGGATTTTTATGAAATTGAGGAAACCTCTGGAAAAATATATATTTCGGCAGATTTTCCCGATGAATATGCAAGTTCAGAAAGCCGTATCGCCTTAAAAGGCGCAGTGGCAAAGGCTAAGGCAAATGCTGCGCAGGCTGTTCCTGAACTTATACGGATAGCAACTAATCCAAAACATGAAGCAAACCGGAAAGAAAAGCACAAAACAGATGCGGTATATGGATGGTATCGCTACAACATCAGATTTTCATTGCCTGTATATGATGACAAAACGGGAAAAATAGCAAGATATAATATTTATTCAGCAAATATGCTTGTCCGTCATGCGAATGATGGCAGGAAATATCTGTATGATATTCTGACAGTAAAAAAAGAAACGAGCAGCCCGCTTGAGTGAAACACTGTACGGTGAAAACCCATTTCTTACTGTTTATAATATGCTATTTCTCCCGCCCTGTCAATCCCCATTTTTAAGAAGAAATGAAAACCCAATTCGCCCGCCGTACAGGACGCATGCTGTAAATAGCAAGATTCCACATGCGCCCCGTTTATAAATCCTTAAATTTGTGCCATCAGGATTCCACCAACTGTAGTTTTCTCAAAGTTGTGACCACCGGCTTATAGATCAAAAACGTAATCCCTGCGTTCAACCCGCCCTTTAAGAGATTGAACGGCAGAAACGCCGTCAGCAAAAGCGCCTCCACCGCCTCCCGCGGATAGCCCATATAAATCGGGGCAACCAGCCAATTCCAGAGCATCATCACCGCAATCTGACACGTCATCCCACAGGCAAGCGCCTTTACAGCGCCAGACTTCGTGCGATGCCTTTTATAGAAAAAGGCTGAAGTACACGCAAAGGAGCAGCTCGAAAGAATATTCATCGTGCACCCCCAGAGTCCCGTGCTGCTGACGGTGATCATCTCCACCACTGAAACAATGACCGCCATGGTCAATGAAGTGAGCGGACCGAAAATCAGACCGCCGATCACGATCACCACATCCTTCGGGTCGTACTTTAAAAAAAGTACAACGGGAATGCGCCCGACTGCCACCGCAATGTACGCAAGCGCACACAACATCCCTACTGTTGTCAGTTTCTTTGTCCTGCTGTTTTTCATTTGTAATTCCTCCTAAAATAAATTAACACCTGAAAGTACCGCTGCCTTTCAGGTGTTATGATTTTAGGTGTACCGAAAATGCCATCAGAGCAAGTTGTTTGACAAAGTATATCATGGGAAAAAGCAATGTCAATCGCTACCCATTAAACGCCGTGATATTCGCCTCATTGAGCGTAAAATCATAGTAGTTTAGATCCTCACGCTTCGTCCAGCCAATTTGTTTCCAAAAGGCGTTTCCGACGTCGTTTTTCGTAAAGGCAATCAGCGACACTTTGTTGATCTGCTCTGCCTTCAAAGCCTCCATACAAAACACCACCATCGCTTTCCCAATCCCCCGCATGCGGTACGCCTCCGCCACGCAAACATGGTAAAGGCAGCCCCGCCTGCCGTCATGCCCGCAAAGGATCGCGCCCACGATCCTGCCATCCTCCACCGCCACCACGCTGGTGTCGGGATTCCTCAAAAGAAAGCGCGCCACGCCCTCCCTGGAATCGTCAATGCTCCTGATGGCGAAGCCCTTGATCGACATCCAAAGCGCCTTCACACCGTCATAATCTTCTATCGTCATTTTTCGTATCATCTGTGTTCTCCGTTTCTTCAACATTATGTAAACCAATGCAGCGTTTGTGTTTTTGTCAATATGTTATGTAAACTCCTCTCCTGCCAACTCTACCGCCGTATATTCATGCCCCACATAGGGCAGAAACTTGTCCAGAATATCCCGCATCCGCAGTTTCAGGCTCGACGTATTCACGCAGGGGTGGCAGCCCACAAACTCATCCCGCAAAAGCTCGCTGTCGATCAATAGCCTTACGCGGTGCTCCTTATCGTTCATCAAGCCCATCACGCTTACGGAGCCCGGCGAAATGTTGAGAAACGCCTCCATATACTCCGCTTCCGCAAAGGAAAGTCTCGCCACGCCAAGCTGAGACGAAAGCTCCTTCGTCTTAAACTTTTTCAAACCCGGCATCATCAACAGATAAAAGTCCGTTTTCTGCCGGTTGCATAAAAAAAGATTCTTGCAGATATGAATCCCCAACGCCTCATCCACACCCCGGCAGTCATCCACAGTCGCCGCCGCCTCGTGATCCACACGCTGATAAGGTATTTCCAGCTTTTCAAGTAGCTCATATACCGCCATTTCTTTTAAAAGTCTACCCTTGGGTGAGGGTTTTATGTCAACTGGCGTTCTTGACATCTCACGCGCCTGTAAGCCCTCTTTTTCTTCCTGTAAACCCACTTTTTTCTCCTTTCCGGAACCTCACGAATTCCCAGCCAAATCAATTACTCCTCCCAAATTATATCCAGCCTTCTTCTCTCATTCTGTTTCATAATATAAGCAGTCCGCCCACTCCCGAATGCCAATCATCTCCATCCGTTCATCCGGCTTCGCCGCCTTTAGTTCCTGATAAAAGCTTTCCATCTCCTTCTCAATCCGCAAAATCTTTCTGTGCATTTTCAAATTGCCAAGCAGGGCAGGACCGTCGTATTCATATATTTCCGCGCCCTCCAGCCAAAAGTATGTGCTGCCGCGGTGTTTTTCCAGAAATGTCCTTGTCTCCTCTATCCGCTCATTCAGTTCTGTTTCCGAAATAAACCCTTTTTGCTTCAATTCCTCCAGAAAGGCATAAAGCCGCTCCACACCCTCCTCAAAATCACCCTGCAGTGCAATTTTAAACGGTGTTTTAAAGATCGTTGACCGCACCCTCTTTGTATTGCAGCTCACCAGAATCTTGTAGGCAATGGGTATGTCATAATTATATTCTGAGATCGCTACCACTTCATTTCCCTTTTTCGCATATAAATAAGCTCTGTTTGCCAAGTTTTTTCCTCCTGCAGAATCCCCTTCACTGCCTCTCCATCTTTATTTCCGCTTCCCCGTCGTCTTCCACAAACTTTCCATCCTCTGTCCTGATCAGATGCGTTCCCACAGGCAAATGCAGGTACGGTATAATGTCAGGATCATAATTACAGACCGTATTCAGCGCAAATACATGAAAATTCGCCGCATCATTGGAATACGCCTCGCTCTCATCCCCCTTAAAGAAATGCCAGCCGCTGTCAGGCCGATCCGCAAGCGGTTCCTCCCGAAACATATACCCGACCTTCCAGCCTTCCTTCGATATCATGTCCGAAACGATACAGCCTTCTCCGTTTGGTTCCTGCCAATCGATCAATGGTTGTACATCGATCTGCAAAAATCCTTCCTCATTTTTGTTTCTTTTCCTGCCAAATAATCCCATACATTTTTCTCCTCTTTACGCTCTCCACGGACGCTTATTTCCCGTCCAACCCTTTTCCTTCCAATACCGAGCATCCGCCTCGTTAAAGCCCTTCCTCTGCATCAGGTGCATCGCGAAAAACCAGACTCTGGTCTTGATTCCCGGCTTTACCCGTCCGTACCGCTTCCTGATTTTATTTGCCAGCGCGTCAGTCGCCTTCTCAATGGAGGCCCGTTTCTTTTCGTTCACGCCTTTCCACTCGATTGCGCCGACTGCTTTTCCGTAGCGATAGATTTTGCCGGCGCCCCAGAAAAACAGGCTGTCCGCCATATCTTTGTTGGTCGAGCGAAGACCCGCACCCGCCGCCGTGCTGATACAGACGCCCTGCTTGCGAAACATGGATGCTTCCGGACGGTGCACCATCCACCGATAACCGTAATGGTCTAAAAACGCTTTCATGGCGCCTGTCGCGTGATAGACATAGACAGGGCTTGCCAGAATGATCACATCCGCCTCATCCATCGCTTTGGTAAGCGGCAAAAGCGCCTCATAATGCGGACAGTTTTCCTCTCCCTTCATAAAACATTGGTTGCAGCCCACACAGAACTTATCAAACTCCCGCGGCAGGAAAAATTCTTTGCATTCCCCGCCGAGTTTCTCGCCTAATGTGTGCGCAATTTGATAAGTAGAACCCTGGTGGCTCTGCCCGTGAATGATAACTGTTTTCATAACCTATCTCCTCCCTGCCGAAACTTCCATGTATAGGCTTGTTCTGAAAACCTCAGATCCTCAGCTGTCATCCCCTCCAAACCACCACATCTTCAAATGCTTTCCGCGGTCTTTCTCTCGGGCATTCATCCGCATAACCGAAAGCTATCGCCGCAAGCAGCTGTCCCTCGCAATGCAGCCACTCGCTAAGCTCCGCATACGCAAAATAGATATCACAGATCCACAGACTGCCGATCCCTTTTTCCGTGGCAGTAAGAAGCATATTCTGTATGGCTGCGCTGACGGACTGCACATTACAGATTTCATAAATATGTTCTTCCGGCGTCATTTCCGATAAAATATTCTGTCCCAGCGAATTGACGACAAAGACGATCACCGGTACTTTCTCCATAATGTCCACCGTATACTTTGCTGCCGGGATATGCTGTCGGCTCTGCGGCAGCAATGCGTCGCCTGTTTCTTCCCTCGCGATTCCCATACGAAAGACTTTCAGCATTTCTTCTTTTTCCGCGCCCTGCACCACAATGAATTTCCAGGGTTGTCTGTTTTTCGAGGAAGGCGCTTTGATTCCGCTTTCTATGATTTCCGTCAGGTCTTCCTTTGATATAGGTTTCTCTAAAAATTTCCGAATGCTTCGTCTGTCATATATGGCTGAAATCATAACTTCAACCACCCTTCTGCAATCGCGTGGTCAATGTTCCCCTCGACCCACTCATACACCTTCGGCATAACCTCCTTAATAACCGCCATCCTTTTCTCCACCGCCGCGCGGTTGGTGCCGCCCTCCACCCAGGTGTGCCCGTCCGTCAATGTATTATGGAAAAAAGGCTGCAGTCTGTCCATGCAGGCGGCATACTTTGCGTCCGCAGTCTCCATGGCGTCAAATTCCTCCCACAGACTGCGGATCATCCGTCCCTGTTGCTCGGGAAGCATCGCGAAAAGTTTGTCGGCGGCCGCCTTTTCCCGTTCTTCTTTATCGACGTTTCCCGCCGCGTCATAAGCAAAGGTATCTCCCGCGTAAATCTCCACCAGATCGTGCACCACGCACATCTGCACCACCCTGCCGATATCGACAGGCGCTGCGGCATACTCGGAAAAGAGCATCGCCATCACCGCGATATGCCAGGAGTGCTCCGCATCGTTTTCCCTGCGGCTCTTATCCAGTAAAAGCGTCCGCCGCAAAACGGAAGTCATCTTGTCAATTTCCGCCGTAAAGAGAAATTGACTGTCCAGCCGTTTATCGCCGCTTGAAAGAAAATCCTCTGTTCCCATATTCTATACCCCTTCCTTTTCTTTCACACAATAATACTCCCGTTCCCTTCGTTACGCAACATCCGTACCACGATTTCTTTTGTATAACTATACGTCAATCCCGTATAATATTCAACCCGTTTTTGAATTTATGCAATAAATTGTATTATATTCATATATTTATGCATAAAATACCTCTTGCATTCTCTCCTTCCATGATGTATATTGTTTTCAGGACGCAAAATAATAACAGTATATTTTAAGAAAGAAGGATCAAAAACATGAAAGAAAAAGTAGTACTTGCGTATTCCGGCGGGCTTGATACCACGGTCATCATCCCCTGGCTGAAAGAAAATTTTGATTATGAGGTCATCTGCGTGTGCGGCAACTGCGGACAGGCGGAGGAACTTGACGGGCTTGAGGAGAGAGCGCTCTCAAGCGGTGCTTCCAAACTCTACATAGAGGATCTGACCGATGAATTTTGTGACGATTTCATTATTCCCTGTGTACAGGCGCACGCGGTCTATGAAAATAAATATCTGCTCGGTACCTCAATGGCACGCCCCGTGATTGCAAAGAAGCTGGTAGAGATTGCCCGCAAGGAAGGCGCAACCGCGATCTGCCACGGCGCAACGGGAAAGGGCAACGACCAGATCCGTTTCGAGCTGGGCATCAAGGCACTTGCTCCCGATTTAAAGATTATCGCTGCCTGGAGAAACGAAAAGTGGACCTTAAACTCCCGCGAGGAGGAAATCGAATACTGCAAACAGCACGGCATCAACCTGCCTTTCTCCGCAGATTCCAGCTACAGCCGCGACCGCAACCTCTGGCATATCAGCCACGAAGGTCTTGAGCTGGAAGACCCTGCAAACGAGCCCAACTACGAGCATCTTTTAGTGCTCGGCACCACCCCGGAGAAGGCTCCTGATGAAGGCGAATATGTGACCATGACCTTTGAAAAAGGTATTCCTACCTCCGTCAACGGCAAAAAAATGAAGGTATCCGAGATTATCGCTACCTTGAACGAACTTGGCGGCAAGCACGGCGTCGGCATTGTCGATATCGTGGAAAACCGCGTGGTTGGCATGAAGTCCCGCGGCGTTTACGAGACACCCGGCGGCACCATCCTTTACGAAGCGCACCAGCAGCTTGAGGAGCTGATCCTCGACCGCGACACCTACGCGTTAAAGGCAGACCTTGGCAACAAATTCGCACAGGTCGTTTACGAAGGCAAGTGGTTCACGCCTCTGCGCCGGGCACTGCAGGCCTTCATCGAGTCCACACAGGAGTATGTGACGGGCGAAGTCAAATTCAAACTTTACAAGGGAAACATCATCAAGGCAGGCACCACTTCCCCTTACTCTCTCTACAATGAGAGCATTGCTTCCTTCACCACGGGCGACCTCTACGATCACCATGACGCGGAAGGCTTCATCAATCTTTTCGGCCTTTCCAGCAAGGTTCGTGCCATGAAGATGCAGGAGCAGGGCGAGGAGCTGCGCTAACTCATGAACTCTTTTGACTTGATCCTCTTATATATCGTCATCGTCAATCTGGTCAGTTTCATTATGATGGGCGTTGACAAGCGAAAGGCCCAGAAACGGGCCTTTCGGATTCCGGAAGCCACACTTTTTGTGCTGGCTGTCATCGGCGGCAGCCTCGGTTCTATTATCGGTATGCACCTTTTTCACCACAAGACGAGACACTGGTACTTTCTTTACGGAATGCCGGTGATTTTGGCTTTACAGGTGATTTTGATTTTGGCGGTGGTGTTTTCACCAATCGAACTAAATTTTTGGTAAGTAATGCAGCTTGAAAATCCAGCGCAGACCCGCTTTCGCTTCATTCCAGCCGTAACAGCGCTAAACTCAACAATACTTCGTTAAGCGCTGACGGCTTCCAAGAGTCTGCTTATGGATATTTCAACCTGCATATATTAAAAATGGAGGCACTATATGCACATCGCGGTTTGTGACGATAATATTGCGGACAGGAAACAGATGGAGCGGCTTCTCGGGCGCGCCTCCGACAGGAGGTTACGCACCACGGGCGTGCTCTATATTGATTCTTACGGAAATGTGGAGGCGGTCCTGCGCTCTCCCATGCTCTATGACGCCTTTTTCATCGATATGACAAACGGCCCGGTCAACGGTTTCCAGCTTGCCAGAAAACTGATCGACGCGGGCGTGGTGGCGCCCATCGTCCTGTGCATCTCCACCATCGACTATCCTTCCGTCATCGAAGCGGCTTTAGCCAAAGTACCGGAGGATGTCACGGAAGCATCCAATCACGATATCCTGCGCAGACAGCTTCATAAGCAGATCCTCTATCTGCATAAACCGATCAAAGTCGATGAACTGGACCAAATGCTCGATCACGCGCAGAGCCTGAAGGCAGAAACGATCCCCACCATTGAACTGCGCGGGGAAAAAGAAACGCTCTATGTCCACGAAGATGAGATTCTCTACGCGGTAAAAAGCGGCAATTATGTGCATGTGACGCTGACCGAAGGGCGCTCCCTCGACCTTTTGAGCACCCTGCCAAACTTTTACTCACAGATCGCCATGTTTACCGGTTTTATCATCATATCCGAACACTGCCTGGTGAACACTGCCTTTGTGGAAAAACTTTCTCTGTTAAAGATGACCATGAAGGACGGACAGAGTTTCAATGTGTCACCGTTAGAGCTTGGAAAGATAAAAAAGGCGCTGGCAAAAAATACTACATGATTTCGCCTCATTATCTTTATCTTTTATGGCGCAAGCATGGCAAGCTGCATCACAAACCTGATCGGCAGCGCAGGATATTTCATTTGATTAAAATCCCCAACAAAAAACAACTCTTTGTCGGGATAATAAAATGCAAATGAACCTGTCGATCCGCTATGCCCTGTCAAATCACCCTGCCCCAAAAAGGAAGTGGTAAATCCGCCCATTTTGATTCTCATAAAACCGCTTCCATAATAAATTGGAAACATAGACATCTGCAATGTTCCATACCGATTTACATCCAGCATTTTTTTGTCAAAAAGTTCCCCATGAAAAAACGCCCGTATAAATAACATTAAATCGCTTGCCGTAGTAATACAGCCGCCGCTTGCTTTACTGCTCATTATGAAAAGCGGTCTATATAACTGCTGATTTCCACAGTATACCATAGGTATCATTTCTTTTTCCGAAACAGGCAGATAAGTCTTTGTCATCTTTATTTTTGAAAACAGGTAGGTCTCAAACACCTTTTCCAAGGAGCATTTCGTGACCTTTTCAATGATATCGCCCAATATATGATAGTTGATATCTGCATAGTGAGCCTTATTTTTGTAATTGGGCGGGAAATGTGCTTCTCTTTCTTTCGTGAAAGCGACATTTTGTTCATAGGTAATAAATGCATCTGAAACGATAACCTGGTTTTTGATGCTGTTTTTTCCCTCCTCATAGATATCCGCCAATCCGCTTGTCTGGTAGAGTAAATCTGATATTTTCAATTCACAGGAATAATCTTTTCCCTGATAAACATGTAATCCCTTTAGATAATCCGGCTCATAAAAATTCAGCAGACTGTCATTCAGTGTGAGAGTTCCCTGCTGCACAAGAATAAGAATACACGCAGCGGTAAACATTTTTGTTATGCTGGCAGCTGCGATTGGACTATCTGTCGTTTTTCCTCCGTAAGCCTTGGAAAACAGCGTTTCGCCGGCTCCGTTTTGAATGAGTACAACGCTTTCATAAATCTTTTTTGTCCGAATAACTTGGTCAAATAAAGCATCATAACTTTTTGCTTTCATATGATTTACTTTTCTTTCCCTTCCGCAATGTTTTCAAATTATTGTGTTCTCTTAAAGAATAAATGCGCTATGCTATTTTGTACGTTTCACAATCATATCCATCAACCACTCTGCCTTTGGTAACGGTGTGTCGGGGATTCTGACCTTTTCCTGGGCAATTCCCTGTATGGCGCCAAAAACAGCGACACATAATGCGTGCGGATTTCCCTCGCGAAATTCTCCGCGGCGCTGCCCCTCCAAAATAACGGGCTCCCATTGCCTGCAAATATCTGCCGATTCCAAGAGCGCTTCTATCTCCTTTTCCTTGACCGCTGTATGTTGCACTTGATCCATAAACACAAACATCTTCCCAAATGAGGGATTGCTTTCCAACTGTTCGAAGATATTCTTGACCGTTTGCAGAAGAGAGTCATAAGGCGCGTTCCCTGCTGTTTCTATATCCATTTTCATTTCCGCGACGCCAACCTTCACCAGCTCTAAATAAATACAATCTTTATTGCTGAAATAGTGAAACAATAAACCGGAACTGGCACCGGCTCTTCTCGCAATTTCACGGGTACTTGTACCGTAGTAGCCTTTTTCTATCAATACATCCAGCGCAACCCGTAAGAGTTGTTTCTTTCTTTCATCTCCTTTATCCATAATTACCTCCCGCAAAATTAAGCATATGCTCAATTTTATGTTGTTAACTATCTATTGTCAAGAGTTTGGCAGAAATTTCAAAACATTTTAATAACATTACGATACATTATGGAACATTACAATCTTGTTATAATGTTTAAAAAAAATAGCAAACCGAGTGTCCCTGCTCCCGGTTTGCTATTTCAACCCATTACTTTCCAGCAGACAGGAGAATGCCCGTTTTTCGGCATTCTCCCAAGTGAGGCATAGTACTTCTCACTTTGTCACAGCGTCACGATCACCCCGCCGTCATTGGCATACATGCTGCTGACCCCGGCGGTATCCATGACTAGGATCCGCTTATAAGACGCCCGTTTCTCCATCAGCCCGCGCATAAACTCCGCCCGCTCAGGGCAGTTGCAGTGGGTGATCATCAGCGTCCTCTCCTGCGGTTCCTTCACATCACCGACAATGCAGTCCGCCATCTTCGCAAGTGCCTTATTGATGCCGATCGCCTGCCCCTTCTGCTCGATCACGCCGAGGTTTCCCACCATCACAGGCTTAATATTCAAAGTAGAGGCTACCAATGCTTTCACGCCGCTCAAACGCCCGTTTTTACGCAGGGTCTCCAGATTATCCAGCACAAAGTAAGTGCGCATCTGCCGCTTGAAGACCTCTACCTTCTTTACCGTCTCCTCAAAAGAAAGACCCGCCTCCTTATATTCGACGATTTTTTCCGCGATCTGGGTCTCTCCGCAGCTTGCAGATTCCGAATCCACCACATGAATCTTTTTATCCCCATACTTTTCCAGATAGAGGCTTTTCCCCAGCTCCGCGCTGTTGTAGCTGCCGCTCAGATGGGAGGAGAGCGTCACCACATAGACTTCCTCCGCTTCATCGTGATAAGCCTCCCTGAATTTTTCGGGAGAAGGGCAGGATGATTTCGGGCAGAGCGGGTAAGCCGCCACCTGCCGCAGAAATTCCTTCTGATCAAAAGTCTCGTCATCCTGTATCACATAATCGCCCACCTCCAGACCCAGCGGAACGATTTGAAAACGTCTGTCATTCTTATATGCTTCAGGCAGCTCGCAACAACTGTCCACCACGATCTTATAATTCATACAGCCTCCATAACCTTTATACATGGTTTTCATTACTACTTATACTTTTCTATATTACCATAGTATATCGTTTTTGGCAAACCATAATCCGTCAATGCAGAAAAATTGTAAATCACAGTAATCAATACGAAAAAGCACCGCAAAGAAAATATTGCTTAAACGCCCTCGCTTCGGTATTATAGTGTGAGAGGTACAAAAAGGAGATATCGCATGATTGCACTAAAAATTAAAAACATCAAACAATTTATGGCAAAGCTCCTCGCGGGAGATGATTTCGACGCCTTTCTGCTGGAACAGGCCGTGATCAGCACCTACAATACTTTCACCATCGACGGCAGGGAAAACAGAGACTTTTATTCCTCGGAAGAATGGGACGATCAGGAACTTCGCCCTTACGAATTTTCCGCCTGGAGAAAGGTGCGCCCCGTCTGCTTTGACCTGATCAAAGGCAAGCACACCCCCGCCGCCTTTCACTTTGTGCTGCATCTTGCGCCCGACCACACCGCCGCCATCCTGAAAACAGGCGACACCACGGTAACTGTCGATCAGGTGAGCGCCTTTGTCCTGAACATAAAATATGACGGCACTGCCCTCACGCTCGTGACCGGCTGCGCCTTCCACACCTTTCTCATGGATAAGACGCCGGATGCGCTCTGGGATCGTACCGTCAGACAATTTTTAACAAAACACCAAATCGACTATGAAGAAGCCTAGTACTTTTCGTCCTACCAGTAAAAACTGTTTTGATACGTGAACGCATAGTCCACCGCCGCCATCATCATGGCAAACAAAAGCATCAGCGCCAGCATGACAATGGCAGGAAAATCATAGACAAATCTGCATTTTTCCGCATTGCTTCTGTGATTTTCCACCAGAATCTCAACGCCGAGAAAGATGAAGACTACCGGCCACATGCGGAAGATCACCTCATAATGCAGCGTCGGCATGAAAATATTGACCAAAAACAAAGCGCCGAACAAAATCAACGTCAGTCCGAAAGTGACCGAGCCGACCCGCCTGGTACGCTGCGCGACAGGTGCCGCCTCCGGCATCTGAACACGCTCCGCTCCCATATTCTGAATGCTCTCTGCCTTACTTGCTTCCATATCCCTATCCCTCCATTCCATTTCTATTGTATAGACCGCTTCGTCCCTTCTATTGACTACTTTGGTCACTCCTCATTTTCGAAACGTTTTTCTGCTTCGCTGCCCGCCTGATTCTGCTCGATCCGCGGCACCTGCTCCTCAGGCGCCTTCTTTCCGCGCAGAAGGTAAATCCCAAACCAGATAATTGCAAGCGCAATCAGAACTCTGGGCACAACATTCCGCAGCGTATAGAAAATAACTCTCATAACATGATTGTTATACCCGCCAACATACTCCCACAACATCTGAAAACCGAGTTCTCCCAGCATGGAAACGCCAATCAGGATGAGAACAACCGCCGCAATGCTCCTGACTTTGCCATCCAATCGGAAATTAGCAGCCCCGATACTGTCAAATCCCAGCAAATATTGATCCTCTAACGCATAAAATTGCTCATCGTCAAGCGACCCGATATTGTTGGCGTGAAAAAGCGCGTATATGTAGATTACGACAGGAATCACGGCTAGCACATCAAGCGACGTCAGATCCACCACCACGATAGAAAGCATAAATCCCAACAGGAAGCTAAGTCCCATCTTCATAAATCCCAGATACATATGCCCTGCCCCCGGACACAACGAAAACAAAAACAGCCAAAATTTACTTTTCTTTTTTTTCATTTCAATCAGTCCTCCCTATTCAAAATAATTCGTAAGATAATCTTTCATTTCCCGCAAATACTGCTCCCCTGCCTCTTTTCTTTCCTGCTTCTTCCGGTAGCGTTCCCACTTCCTGTCGATCTCCTGTTCCCGTTCCAGAACACTCTGCTCCCACTTATCTTCGGGAGACACTTCATTCCCCTGCAGAAGATTTATGACTGAAGTTTGCACTTTTTCAGGGGCATTCTGCCCTTCGATCGGCAACAGCAACAGTACCATCAACGCTGCCGCCATTCCCGCCAGCACCTGAACCCGATAGGAAATGAGCCTCCTGCTTCGTTCCCTTTCTTTCTGCCTGTCGATTCTTTGAAAGACATCCTCCTTCAAATGTCCCGGCGCGTGGATCAGTTCCCGCTCCTCCACCTGTTCGATGAGCCGAAAAAGTTCTTCGTCGGTAAAGGCGTCCGCGGAGAAAGCGTCCTGTTTATTTCGTTTTTCTCTTTCCTCTAATATGTTATGTATCATGCGCCCTTCTCCTTTTCATACATCCTGCGCAGCATGCTCCTCGCCCGATAAACCTGCGTCTGCACCGTCTTTTTCTTCATGCCCTTTTCCCTCGCAATCTCCTCTGCCGAAAGTTCGTCGTAATAGTAAGCCTTTGCAATCTCGTCATAAGGAGGTTTCAGGGAAAGGCATCTTTCGAGCAATGTCCTTCGCACTTCCTTTTCCAAAAGAATGCTTTCCGGCGTCTGCTGCGTTGCGGCATCGTCCCCTGAAAGTTTCCCGACTCCCGGACCTTTGTCCCCCGCTTTTCTATCCGGCGCCCTCGCACCCTCTGTACCGATATCCGCCGTGGGGATCATCCGCCGCCCCGCGCTTTGCAGATAATCAAGACACTTGTTGGTGGCGATCCGACAGACCCAGGCTTTTTCATTGTTCCCGTCAAAGGTGGAAAGATGCTTGTAAGCCGAAAAGAAAGTTTCCTGCGTCAGATCTTCGGAGGCAAAGTAGTCCGTCGTCATCCGATAGCATATGGAAAAAACAAGATGTTGGTAAGAATCAATCAGCGCTGACAATTGTTCTTCCC
>DETS01000065.1:0-169 GCA_002361735.1 Lachnospiraceae bacterium UBA3282
TTTCGCTACATATTGAAAAGACATGGTTCTACTCCAGTTCTGCGCCGCTTTTGTGTAGTAACGAGTTTGTGGCAAGTGGCGCTTAGACACAAATCCCGCCGGATTGAAAATTTTCCTGTGCAATCTTCATTCGCCTGTCTTAGTTTTTCTGGAAAAAACACATATATTA
>DETS01000065.1:505-11258 GCA_002361735.1 Lachnospiraceae bacterium UBA3282
AACACATATATTATAGTATATTGGATAGAGAATCGCAAGTAAAATGCGAGAATGCCATCTAACGTTCACGGCACAGCTTATTTTGCACGGAAGTGTATTTTATCGCCGCCGCGCTTTATGTGAAATGTGGAGCGCCGAGGCGGTACACAGCAGCGTCTGCAGCATTTGGCTGGCAAGGATGCCCCACAGGTAGCCTTTGATCCCATAGACGGGGATGGTGATAAAGACGAACAGCAGACGCAGCAGGAGACTGATCACACTGAAAAGAAAGGTCTGGATCGTTTTCCCCAAACCGTTTAGAATGCTGTTTAGGGTGCTGGCGATGTACATGAAAGGGCAGATAAAGCTGAGTGTGAGGATGAAGCTGCCCGCCGGTTCCGAGTGAAAGAGCAGCCGCCCGGCGAGTCTGCCGCATAATAAAAACATAGCGGTGCAGCCAAAGCCGAGGAGCAGGCAGTAACGGATGGAAGTGAGGATCGCCCGTCGGACAGCTGCATGATCGCCGGCGGCATCCGCCTCAGAGACGATGGGCAGGAGCAGTACGGAGATAGAGTTTGTGATGGCGGAGGGAAAGAGAATGAGCGGCAGACTCATGCCGGTGAGCACACCATAAACACTCAGGGCATCGGCATTGTTTAGACCGTATGCCATCAGGCGGTTCGGAATGTAGATTGCCTCTACGCTCTGTAAGAGATTCAGCACCAGGCGGTTGGCGGACAGGGGGACGGCGAGCTGCAAGAGCTGTCCGCAGATGCGGCGGTAAATGCCGACGATTCCTGTGCGCGATTGACTGTTGTGGTCAAAATCGGACGGACGGAAGCCGAAAATGTCGCGTCGGACGGGAAACACCTGGTGTGCGCGGGCTAAGATCGCCACCACGGAAACGATCATGGAGGCGCTTTCACCGATCACAAGCCCCACTACGGCAAAGCTGATGGTAGGTGTAAGGCCGTGCTTTTGACAGACAAAGTAGATCAGATAAACGCTTCCTACCCGGCAGACCTGTTCCGCCAACTGAGAAAAGGCGGGAATGGCGGTCTTGCGGATGCCGTAGAAGTAGCCGTTGATGCAGGAATGGACGGTCGCCATGGGGATGGAGAGGGCGATGATGCGCAGCAGGGGGGCCGTCCGCTCCTCCAATAAAAAGACGCGGGCGATGTAGTCCGCACCCAGGTAGATATAGAGGGTGCAGGCGACGGAGAGCGCCATTGCCAGAAGGAAACCCGCCCACAGCGTGCGGAAGGAACTTTTATAATCGTGGGTGGCAGTCTCACTTGCCACATATTTCGAGATGGCAGTCTGGATGCCGGAGACCGTGAGGGAGAAGGAGAGGGCGAGCACGGGTGAGATGAGCTGATAAATACCCATGCCTTCGGCGCCGAATACATTGGAGAGAAAAATACGGTAAAAAAAGCCGATAAAGCGGCTGATCAATCCGGTCAAAGTAAGGATGACAGTTCCTGTCACCAGAGGATGAGATAACTTTTTGAACGTCATATAACACCATCTCAGTATGGGATATGCTTTATGTTTATGCCGCAGCAAAGGAGAATAGAATGGAAACACAGGCAGGCTTTCTGATCACGCAGATCAAACAGATCGGCGGCAGGGTATTTGATAAGATCCTGCAAAGGGAAAATATCAGCGAGTTCAATGGCGCGCAGGGAAAGATCCTTTACGTTCTCTGGCAGCACGACCATATCTCCATCATTGAATTGTCGAGACAGACAGGGCTTGCCAATACGACGCTTACCAGTATGCTGGACAGGATGGAGGCAGCAGGGCTGTTACGCCGCCTGCCCGATCCGCAGGACAGGCGGAAAAACCTGATCGTATTGACCGAAAAAGCGGCGCGTCTCAAAGACGGTTATGACAAGGTCTCTTTGGAAATGCACGAGGTTTATTTTAAGGATTTTGACGAGGAGGAGATTCTGGCGTTTGAGGGATATCTGCGCAGGGTATTGGATAATGTAAAAGAAGAACTGCAGCGATAGGTCAAGAGAGGAAGTATTGCTCTAAAAATGGTGGGAGACAGTATGGCACAAAAGGTAGTGGTGGGTATGTCCGGAGGCGTGGATTCCTCCGTTGCAGCGCTTTTATTAAAAAAGCAGGGCTATGATGTGGTGGGAGTCACCATGCAGATCTGGCAGGAGGAAAGTTCGGAGACGACGGCAGAACAGGGCGGATGCTGCGGCTTTTCGGCGGTGGAGGATGCCAGACGGGTAGCCGAGGCGCTGGATATCCCTCATTATGTAATGAATTTCAGGAGAGAGTTTCAAAAGCAGGTCATGGATTATTTCGTTGCCGAGTATCTGGCAGGCAGGACCCCCAATCCCTGTATCGCCTGCAACCGCTATGTGAAGTGGGAAGCCATGCTGCACAGGAGCCTGGAGATCGGAGCAGATTATATCGCCACAGGGCATTATGCGAAAATTGCCAGGCTGGAAAACGGCAGATATGCCATTCGCAGTGCAGTGACGGCGAAAAAGGATCAGACCTACGCGCTCTACAGCCTGACGCAGGAACAACTCGCCCATACGCTGCTGCCGGTGGGGGCTTACACGAAGGAGGAAATTCGCCGGATGGCGGCGGAGGCGGGGCTTCCCGTGGCACATAAGCCGGACAGTCAGGAGATCTGCTTCATCCCCGACAACGATTATGCGGCTTTTATCGACCGGGAGGCGGGAAATCGGGTGCCGAAGCCCGGGAATTTTGTGACGAAGGACGGGGAGGTGCTTGGCAGGCATCTTGGCATCACCCACTACACGGTAGGGCAGCGCAAGGGATTACAGCTTGCCATGGGAAGACCCGTGTTTGTCACCGAAATCAGACCGGAAACGGACGAGGTGGTGATCGGCGAGGCGGGGGATGTGTTTGGGGATACCTTATACTGTGACCAAATCAACTATATGGGAATGGCGGATTTAACGGAGCCGAGAGAGGTGACGGCTAAGATCCGTTACAACCACGCGGGGGAAGCCTGCGTGATTGAAAAAGCGGGAGAGGGCAGGATTTTAGTGAAATTCAAACAGCCCGTGCGGGCAATCACGCCGGGACAGGCTGTGGTATTTTACGAGGATGATTATGTGCTGGGCGGCGGCACTATTATGTAAACCTATGCGGCAGCCTAAATCATGGCAGGAGATTGCGAAACATTTCCTCTGTCAAGTGTGCCGCCGCTTTCCTTTTTCATCTTCTGTTTGTTCTCATACATATTGTCATCCGCGATCTGATAGATTTTTTCAATGTTATATTCCTTAGGGCTGCAGGAGGTGTAGCCGAAGGCGATGGACAGGTGCAGGTCGGGGATTTCCTCGTTCTTTTTTTGAATGTTGTTTTGAAACTCTCCTATCATGGCAGAGATTTTCTCAAAATCATCGGTTTCTACGATGGCGATAAACTCATCGCCGCCCATCCGCGCGACAATGCCGTGCGGTTCAAAGGCATCGACGATCACGGCTGCGGCGCTTTTGATCAGGATGTCACCCTGCGCGTGTCCCAACGTGTCGTTGGTGGTTTTCAGGTTGTTTAAGTCAAAGCAGAAGACCGTATAGTCGGGATTCTCCATCTCTTTGATGCGTGCCATATATTCCATGCAGTAACGGCGGTTATGGATCTGCGTCAGCTCATCCGTGTAGGCGCTTTTGATCAGAAAATTCCGCTCCGTTTCCTGCATCATCTTCCGGGTCAGATCCATGTAGAAGGAGACAAGGAGGATCGCGATAAAGAAAACTAAGCCGACGCAGGCGATTCCTTTTGTGGAGGAGATGGAGATGCCCAGGTATCGGTTAAAGGAGTAAAAGACCAGATCATAACCCACACAGCCCGAGAGCACCAGCATACCGATCAGAAACAGCCTGTGAACGAGCCGGCGGCTGATTCGCAGATTCCAAAATTCCACGATGATCGCAAAAATCAGATGACAGAGAATCAATATCTGCATATATTTGAGTGTTGCTGCACAGTGCACCAGATCCACCGTGTGCAGTCCCAGAAAAAGGGCGGTTGCCAAAATCTGTACCACGAGCAGTCCGCGGTAAATCCTGTTCATAAAAGGGCGGTTTAGAGCCTGCACATCCTCGCGCAGATAGAAGATGAGCGGGACGGGGGCAAGATACAGGGTCAGATATTCTAACAGGCAGATTGTATAAAGCGGCATGGAGAAGATCAGCAGCACATTATAGTAACACAGCGTCCACAGCCCGATGCAGACGGAAAACAGGGAGATACATAAAATACGTGAGAATTTTCCGGAAAACAGCATCGCAAAGACTGTAATGCAGCAGGTTACGAGACCGAAGATCGTCAGAAAACCGCCGATGAACAGAGGAACTCTGTTTTCCGTCAGAATCGCGCGGTAAAAGTTTTTCCATTCATAAATGCGGATGGGGTCAAAGTGGGAGAAAGCCTTGTCTTCCGCTACGGTAAGTTGAAGCGTCAGCACTTTGGACGCATATTGTTCGGGCAGATCGACAGGCAGATAGCCGCTGCCGACGGTTTTGTGCATGTCGATCCGATCCCAGCCGTATTCATGGATCGGTTCCGCATCCAGCGATACCGTGACGGCAGCCTGCTTGATCGGAATGACAAGGGCATGACCGGTGCAGTCCGTATCGTCCGGGAAAGTCCTTTCCATGGTGATGGTGTCGCCTTTGTTTACCGGAGGGAAACGAAAGTCATCCAGAGAGACGTTATGCCGGATGCGGTCATTGATGGTGATATCCCAGGCATCGTTCAGCGTGACATACTTTGAGATGGCGGAGTAGTCGCTGGAAAATAAATGATCGATGAACAGTGTGGTAAAGCAGATACTAAGCAGTGCATAGATGATAAACAGTGCTTTCAGGACGATTTGGCGGGACGGTTTTTTTATTCTTTTCATTTTGATATCCCCTCTGGCAGAATCTTTTCCGAATGGTTGCCCTATAGCTTATGGAAGGAAGGGCTTCTTTTTTCAAAGGTGGTATAATAGCGGAAACCACAGTCTTTGAGGATTTCGGCAGCCTTGTCAAAGGCATGGGCAATGACAGCGGGCTCGTGGGCGTCGCTCCCTGTCGTGATGATCTCGCCGCCAAGCTCCCGGTATCGTTTCAGAATACCGATGCAGGGGTTGGGTTCCCGCATTCCTTTTGCCAGAGCGCCGGTATTGATCTCGATGCCTTTTTCCATGTCGATCAGTTTTTTTATGATTTCCTCAAAGATGTCCCGATAGCGTTCGTAAGAGTATCCCTGATCTTTTGTGGGACCATAGCGCACCACATAATCCAAATGCCCATAGACGTCAAAATTGCTGTAACCCTTCAAATTTTCCAAAATAGATTCAAAATATTCCTGATATGCCGCTTCCTGCATCCGTCCTTCATAAAAGGCGGGATAATAGGGGTCTTTCCCGTGGCAAAGATGGGAGGAGCCGATGATGAAGTCGTAGTCGTGTTCTTTGGCAAAGGCGGCGTTTCTTTTTGAAAGATGAGGCTGTAAGCCGAGTTCTACGCCGAAAAACAAGGAAATTTTGTCTGCATATTTCTCACGGAGTTTGAGAAAGTCATAGAGGTAGGAATCTGCATTTACCTCCCATTTTCCCGGCACATCCCGTTCGGTCACGGGATAGTCAAAGTCGTTGTGTTCCGTAAAGCACATCCTCGTAAGCCCCAGTTCGATTCCCTTAAGAATCATCTCCTCCATGGGCGTGTCGGAATCCCCTGAAAATGAGGTATGTAGATGGAAATCCGCTGTGATCGGCATGAGAAACTCCTTTCCGCGCAAATGGGAGCGCTCTTGTTCTCTCTATTGTAAAGTATAGATGAAGTGAGGGGAAAACACAATTATTTTTCAGGATATCCTGCGCATTTTTTCCTGCTAAGGGGTGTCCTATTTACTTTTGACGGCGATTTCATGTCGGTGTATAATGGACGCAGAAAAAAGAAGAAAAGCGGGAGGCTTACTATGGCGATCATCGGAATCGATCTGGGGACAACGAACAGTCTGGTCTGCGTCTGTCAGGAGGGGAAGGCGGTTTTGATTCCCAATGCGTTAGGGGAAACATTGACGCCAAGCGCCGTCAGCGTGGATGAAAGCGGGGAGATTTGCGTGGGCGCCGTGGCAAAAGAACGGCTGATTTCCCATCCGCAGGCGTCAGCCGCCTCCTTCAAACGTTATATGGGGACGAATAAGGTGTTTACGCTGGCGGGAAAGGACTTTACGCCGCAGGAGCTTTCCTCCTTTGTTCTGCGCCAGTTAAAGGAGGATGCGGAACGGTTTTTGGGAGAAGATGTGACGGAGGCGGTAATCAGTGTTCCTGCCTACTTTAATGACAACCAGAGATATGCCACCAAGGAGGCGGGGAAACTGGCAGGCATCCATGTGGAACGTCTGGTCAATGAACCTTCCGCTGCCGCTCTCATGGCAAGCCGCATCAGCGGGGAGGAGGAAGGCACTTATCTCGTCTTTGACTTTGGCGGCGGGACGCTTGACGTGTCCGTGGTGGACTATTTTGACAATGTGATAGAGATCGTTGCCGTGAGCGGCGATAACCGGCTCGGCGGCGACGACTTTGACGAGGTGATCGCGCGCAGCTTCTGCGCCCATCACCATATGGACTATGACAGTCTGGACAGACAGAAGAAAGCGTCACTTCTGAGACTATCCGAGAAATGCAAAAAGGAGCTGACCGGCCAGGACGAGACAGAGATCGTATGGGAGGCGGAGGATAAACGGATGCCCATGAACAACCTTTTGCTGGCAGGGCTCGGGCAGAATCTGTTTGACCGAATAAGTCAAGTAATCAATACAGCGCTCAGAGACAGCGCCAGATCGCTTGATGAGGTTGACGAGATCGTTTTAGTGGGCGGATCTTCCAAAATGCCTGTGATTTCCCTCTATCTGCAGACGCAGTTAAAACGAAAGCCGAGCATGGTCGCCTCCCCGGACGAAGTGGTCGCCATGGGGGTGGGTATCTATGCGGGAATCAAAGAGCGCAAGCAGGATATCAGAGATCTGGTGCTGACGGATATCTGTCCCTTTACGCTGGGAATCAATGTGGTAAATTATGTGGATGAGGACAAGCCGGTCATGTCTGCCGTGATTGAGCGCAACAGCACGCTTCCCTGTTCCAAGACAGCCTGGTATTCCAATGCTTATGACTATCAGAAAAAAATAACGGTAGGTATTTATCAGGGAGAAGCCTTTTATTGCAATGACAATCTGAAGCTGGGCGAGATCAACATGAAAATCCGACCGGTAAAAGAAGGGGATACCCGGCTGAAGGTTTGCTTTACCTACGACATCAACGGAATTTTGGAGGTGGAGGTCACGGATTGTACGGAGCCGGAATCAGAGCAGACAAAACGAAAAGTATTGGTCAGTGAAAATCTACGGCTTTCGGAGGAGGAGCTGGAGCGCAGGCTGGAGGTTTTGCGAACCTATAAGCTGATGCCGCGCGGCGGTATCCGGGCGAAAATGGTGATGGCAAGAGGGGAGCGTCTGTATGCCCAGACGCTGGGTGCGAGACGTCAGGAGATTGCTATGGTACTGGGGCAGATTCAACAGGCAATAGCAGACGGGAATGATAAGCAGCTGAACGAGTGCCTGCGGATGGCGGAGGAGATTTTCGACCGCCTCGAATAAAGCGAAAAGAACTGAGATTTCGTAAAGAGGAATCATGGAGGTTATAGGCAGATGGAAGCGGACAGGCGCGTGGACGTGTTTATACGATATTGGGATGCCTATAGGAGTTCCCATGAAAGACCGGGGACGTATGAATGGTGGAGGGGGTATCTTTTCTCGGAGGAGTTTCAGAATATCCGCTTTCATCCGCAGGTGGTGCAGCTGCTTGTGAGAGAACTGTCCGGCAGACCCGGGCGGCGGGATTTTTTTCACGTAACGTATATGACGGATGCGATCAAGAGTCTCCTGTGGGAGGCGTACGGTTTCCGGGAAGAGGACGGGGATTCCCTTCGGGGTGATCTGCAGAAGCTTTGGAAGCGTCTGCATCCGAAGCGTACCAGGCGGCGGATGAAGGGGCGGAAAAAGCGTCTGGTCAAGGGAGCGGCGATTATCCTGATCCTGCTTGGCAGTATCTGGGGAGCTTATATGACAGACGACGGGAGAATGCTGGCTCCCATCGTGCTCGCACTGCTGTACTATGTAAGAAATCTGTTGGAGGAATGAGGATTCACATGAACATCTGGAAGATACTCGGCATTGAGCCGACCACCGACAAAAAAGCCATCCGAAAAGCTTATGCGGCGAAGACAAAAGTGATTCACCCGGAGGAGAAGCCGGAGGAGTTCAAGCAGCTGCACGAGGCGTATCAGGCGGCGCTGGGGTATGCGGAGTATGTCAGACAGGTGGAGCAGTCCGGCGGCAGCATAACATCTTTTTACAACACGGCGGAAACTGTAGGGCAAGCCGAAACTGCACGTGCGGATGAAATCACGGAGGAGCCCGGGCAGGAAGATCTCCGCGCCTACTTTGAGGAGAGTCAGGAAAAGCACGGGCAGCAGGCTGCCGTGTTTTTGAGTCATTGGAAAGCGTTTCACGGTCCCTATCACGATGAGGAGGCGATGGAATGGTGGAAAGCGTATCTGTCCTCGGAAGAATTTCAGAACATCCGTTATCATGCAAAGGTACTGGAGACATTGGCGGACGAGATCGACGATAAATGCTTTTACGGCATCGACGAGGTGAAAATGCTCTTTTGGGAGGCTTACGGTTTTCGGGGAGACGAGGAGACTGCGTATCAGGGCGACTTGCAGCGGCTCTACAGAAGTCTGTATCCGGCTTATGAGGGACAGCGGCAGAACATACAGTATGAACAGAGGCGGACAAAAGGGGATAAGATTCTCCGTATTTTTGTTGGTGTCGCGGTGGCGGCACTTCTGGTCATCTGCATTATGATTCCCGTGACGAATCACAGACAGCGGGAGAACGGGCGGCTGTTTCTGATCGACTATATGGCAAAGCGCTATCCGGAAACGTCCTTTTCCGAGCCGGTGCGGTGGGAGAAAGATAAAAACGGCAATATCACTTATCATCTGTATTCCGCGGCGCATCCGGAGTGGCGCGTCACTGCGAAGGTGGAAATCGGATATGTAGAGGGAAAGCGGGCTTATCTGGTGACGGAGGATTACGAACAGCTGCTTTTTGCGTATTACGCAGCGCAGTACGGTCTGGAGGGCTGTCTGATGAGTGATACAGGCGGCACTGTTGCAAACCCGGAAATCATAGAGTACGCGGCGCTTCTCTATTCGGATATCGGGGATTTAGACGCTTTCTGCGAGAACGCGGTGAAGATGTTCCGGGAGCAGGAGGAACTGCAGAGCATGTCGGAAGTGGCTGTCTGTACGGAGTCCGTGCTGTTTCCGCAAATCCTTTTATACGGCGGCGAACCGGAGTTTCCCTTTGCGGATAAACAGATATACGATCTGCGGACCGTGGAGGCGGAAGAACTTGCGAAGGAGCTGAAGGACGCGTATATGTGCTATATGTTCCAGTTTGAATCCTGGAATATTACCGTAAAACAGTACAGGGAGTGGGGAGCGGCATACGAAAAGCGTAGCGCGCAGTGGGAGAATGAGGACGGGGGATGGCACGAGGTGTACGATCCGGATACGGGCGAACGGCTCTGCAGGTTATTTATTCCGACCTATGACCGGATGGACGGGTATTATTCCGACGGAAAGATCAATGGGCCGATGTTCGACCGCATGATCACCGTGGGAAACGCATACTTTTTCCTGCATGACCGCGGTGCGGATCTGACCGTCAATGAGGACGGCAGCGGCTTTTCTGTCACGTTTTACGGAAATGTCACCGACTTCGGCAGGGAGCCGTCGGTGGAATTTTACGATCTGCGGGATTGTTATTAAACGTTTTGCGATGATTTCCCAAATATTTTCGATTTACGTCTTGAATTTTTGGGACAAATTGGGTAAAATATAGTCGTTGACAAAATTTTGTCAATCTTTTCCATGCAGATTGGCAAAATGATATAACAAGTGTTATAAAAAATCAATATTTAGGAGGAACGAAAAATGGCAGTAAGAGTAGCAATCAATGGTTTTGGCCGTATCGGCCGTCTGGCATTCAGACAGATGTTCGGAGCAGAGGGTTATGAGGTCGTAGCGATCAACGATCTGACCAGCCCCAAGATGCTGGCACACCTGTTAAAGTACGATTCTTCTCAGGGTAAGTACGCTCTGGCAGATACCGTATCCGCAGGCGAGGATTCCATCACGGTTGACGGTAAGACATTAAAGATCTACAAAGAGCCCGACGCAAACAACTGCCCTTGGGGTGAGCTCAAGGTTGACGTTGTGTTAGAGTGCTCCGGTTTCTACACCAGCAAAGAGAAGGCGCAGGCGCACATCAATGCCGGTGCAAGAAAGGTTGTTATCTCTGCTCCCGCAGGAAACGATCTTCCTACCATCGTATACAACGTAAACCACAAGACCTTAAAGGCTTCGGACAACATCATCTCCGCAGCTTCCTGTACCACGAACTGCCTGGCTCCGATGGCTAAGGCATTAAACGATCTGGCTACCATCAAGTCCGGTATCATGAGCACCATTCACGCTTACACAGGCGATCAGATGATCCTTGACGGTCCTCAGAGAAAGGGTGACCTGAGAAGATCCCGCGCAGGCGCAGTGAACATCGTTCCCAACAGCACCGGTGCAGCTAAGGCAATCGGCCTGGTTATCCCTGAGCTGAACGGCAAGCTGATCGGTTCCGCACAGCGTGTTCCTACCCCTAC
>DETS01000001.1:0-190 GCA_002361735.1 Lachnospiraceae bacterium UBA3282
CTGGGAGCTGGACGAGCTGTTTGATAAGACCATTCAGGCCATGAGAAGCTGTGAGGCGGATGTGGCCGCGGCGATGGAAGAATAACACAAAGACATCTTTCCGATGGAAATACGGGAAAGATGTCTTTTTTTGCGATAGGAATCTCTTGCTTTTCACCAGAAAATATGATACACTACATTCAATTACATT
>DETS01000001.1:493-22720 GCA_002361735.1 Lachnospiraceae bacterium UBA3282
ATTACATTTAATTAAAATAAATTTAATTAAAACTATTTTGAATAAAACTGTTTTGAATAAAAGAGGTGAGGCGTTTTATGTTTATCGGCAGGGACAGGCAGTTACAAAGCTTACAGAAACTCTATGAAAAAGAAGGATTCGCGATGTCGGTGATTTATGGGCGCAGGCGGATCGGAAAATCCACGCTGATCGTTGAGTTTGTGAAAGACAAAAAGACCATCTTTTATACCGCCACGAAGGTGGGAAAGGAAAAGAATCTCGAGCTGTTTTCCAAACAGGTGCTGACGGTTTTGGAGCCGACATTGGGAGAGGTGTCATTTCCGTCGGTGGAAACTGTTTTTGATTTGATCAGCCGGAAAATGTCCGATGAAAAGCTGGTACTTGTGATAGACGAATTGCCTTATTGGGCGGAAAAGGATGAGGCGCTTCTCTCTGTCATCCAAAAATATATCGATACGGCGTGGAAGGATAAAAATTTGATGATCATACTCTGCGGATCCGCGCTCAGCTTTATGGAAAACAAGGTGCTCAGTGAGAAAAGCCCACTGTTTGGCAGGAGAGATTCACAGATGAAGCTGGAAGCTTTTTCTTACAGGGAGACAGCTCTTTTTGTGCCGGATTATTCGGCGGAAGAGAAGGCTGTCTGCTATGGCATAACGGGCGGCGTGGCAAAATATCTTTCCCTGATCGATCAAGAGAAAAGTCTGGACGATAATATCAAAAAACTGTTTTTCCATCCCGACGGCTACCTGTATGACGAAACCAGGAATCTGCTCACGCAGGAGTTTGCGGATATCACGCTGGTAAATAATATCATTGAGCAGATCGCGTCCGGCGAGAATACGCTAAACGGCATTGCGGGCAAGGTAAAAGAGAAGGAACCCACCGTTTTGTATACGTTGGAAAAACTGATCAGAGTGGGACTTGTAGAAAAGAAACATTGTTTGACGGAGGAGAAAAACAAGAAAAAAACACAGTATGTATTAAAGGATCATATGTTCAAATTCTGGTATGAGTTTATCCCGAAAGCACATAGCGTCATCGAGATGGGGCAGGGCGGTCTTTATTATGAAAAGGCGGTAAAACCGAATCTGCATTCCTTTATGGGGAGTGTCTTCGAGGAAATGTGCAGATATTATACGCTCGAACAGGGCATACAGGGACGGTTTGACAGCTTCCTCACGCAGGCGGGCAGCTGGTGGGGCGTGGAGCAGGTGGAGGATCAGGAAGGAGAAAAGGTTTGGCAGTCTGCGGATATCGACGTACTGGCTGTCTCGGACACAGACAAAACGGCAGTAGTCGGTGAATGCAAGTTCCGAAATGAAAAAATAGATAAGACGGTGTATGATACCCTCCTGCGGCGGGCGAATCTGGTCGCGGGAAAATACAGGGTGACAAAATACCTGTTTTTCTCCCTGGCGGGATACACAGACTGGATTCGTGATAACGCAAACCGCGATGTGGTGCTGTTTACAGTAGATGATTTATATGCCTGATTCCTTCCGCTTCTTTTTGTTCTCATACATCTTTTCATCCGCGTCGATCATGATGACTGCGTAGCAGCCGAGCGTTTCCGGTTTGTCAAGCAGGGCGGAAAGCCTGATTTCGAGACCGCGGCGGTTATAAAGTCCGGTCAGTGGGTCGTAGTCCCGCTCAGCCTCGATCTGGCGGCGTCTCCTGACGTCTTCCGTCACATCGATGACAACGCCGAGGATCTCGTCGTCCTTATTTAACTCTTCGAGTTTGACATAGCGGTCCTTTAAGGAGAATACACTAGTTTCACCGTCAACGGGATTGCTGCGGAGCGCAGTGATAAACGTCTGAAACAATGCGTAGTCGAAAGACGCAATAGGAACTTACGCCGTTGATTTTAGCGTGAAACGCTGTCGTACCGGTAGAGATCGCGTCAGGGTCAAGACCGATGTCCGAAAGATGTCTGCCGACACTTGGCAGATCGGTCGAACCGATGATTTCGCCGCTTTTACTCCAGAGCGCAGAATACTGCATCATTTTTGCCTCTGCCGTGTTGGGGGTGATATCCTGTACAAGGTGCAGCGATTTGTCCGTAAGCAGGGGCTTGAAAAAGTTCATCTGCTCTCCGGAATCAAAGGTGTAATCATAATATTCCGGGTGGGTTCCCGCATAGATGCGGCCCGTGGTATCGAAAATATGGATTTCATCCACTTCCATCATTTTAGCGATCCGCTTCAACTTTTTCCAGAAGCTGTCCGATTTGATAAAAGGTTTCTTCGGCGGTTTTTCGTGCCAGCTTCTGCTCATGTGCAAACTGGAGGCACAGGATGAGTGCCAAAAGGAAGGCCACGAGCAGAAATGTGACACGGCGCATATAACGGCTGATGATGTTTTTGAGAGTCTGCATGGAAGTCTCCTTCGGAAAGTAACGTTAATAAAATAGGAAAGGCTTACATAACATAATATACCCATGACGGGATGAAATGAAACTGTACATAAGATACTATATATAGTGATAGTGTGTCAAGGAAAAAGAACATTTTGCGGGAAATGGTACTTGCATAGAGGTTGAGCGGGATGGTAAACTAATTGAGAAAATGTATCGAAAACAGGGACTATATCATGTCATGGATGAAGCAGAGGAGCAGCGATGGATACGGCGAGAATGAAAACGGCGGCTGGCCGCAGTCATAAGTTTGACAGAGAATGTCAGGTATTAGCGGCGGGACTGCTATTGATTTTGCTGGTATTATCGCGTTATGTCGTGAACGGAGAGCCGGTGGATATCAGGAGCGATGAGGCGGAGACACAGGTGGAACTGCCGTTTTATGATGAGGTGGAAATTTTACAGCCGCTCACGATCACGGAGGAAATGAACTGGCGGCAGGGCTATTATGCGCTGCGTTTTTCGCATTGCGATGCCGATAGTACAGGGCGGGTTATTTATACGGTGGAACAGGGAGAAACGACTCAAACCGGGAGTCTCGCTCTGCGTGATATCGAAGCCGGTGAGTGGACGCGGCTTGATGAAATGGAGCCCGGTCGTCTGGAATGCGGGGAGGCGGTTCTGCGCCTTCGTACACAGGGAGTGGCGGAGGGTGCGCTTGCAATCGCGGCGGGCCCGGACTACTATGGCTTTGGCATTGCGGATTATCATGGGGTGAAACAGGAACTGACGCTGGCACAGGCTTATCACTATCATATTACGGGGATGGAGTATCGGATTCGATTGTTTTGCTACGTCCTCGTTGCGCTGTGCGCCGTGATGCTGGTGCTGCTTACCGCAAACGGGCGGATCGGGGAGAAGGGAAAGTGTCTGACGGCGTTCGGAATCATGACAGTCCTCTTTATGGCGGTCATTTATCTGCTGGACAGTTCGATTTATCTGGAACCGACTTATGCGGAGGCGGTCACCAATTTCCTGCAAAACGCCAGGGAACGGAAATTGGTGGATAATCTGTTGATCACGGATGCGGGCTATCTGCCGCTTTTGCCGCGTCTGATCACCTTATTTTTTGTGAGAGTTTTACGCATTCCGTTTGGGTATGCGTTGTATCTGATGCAGATTACGGCGTGCCTTCTGTGCAGCATGATCTGGTCCTTCTTTGTATTGCGGCCCTTTCAGCATTTGATGAAGCTGCCGTTCAGGATCCTCTGGTGTATTCTCGTGATGCTGACCTGTTTTTGCGAGGAGACGTTGTTTTTTACCAATCATGCTTATTGGGGGATTTATTTCCTGCTTCTGATGCTGCTTGCGGACCTGAAAATGTTTCCGCTGTGGCTTTATTCGATTTTGACGGCTTTCGGGGCGCTGTTTTGTCTTTCTAAGGGAACTTATGCCGTTGTGCTGCCGCTTACAGTGCTTGCCATGGTCTTTTTCTATCGGAGTATGGACTGGCGGGAGAAGATTTTTCTGTGTACGACGGGAGCAGGCGCCCTGCTGCAGCTTTTGTATTCGTTTAGTGGGCAGGGGGACGGGGGAAGTTGGATCTCTGCGGTCTCTGACAGCGGAATCTCCTATTGGTTCAGGCTGCTTGGCAGAGTGTTTACGGAGTTTACGGCTTATTTCCTTTTGCCGCTTGGTTCCTATGTGAGGCGGATTCCTCCGGTCATCTGGCTGCTTACCCCGGTGGTGCTGGGATTTCTGGCGTATTCCTTTGTGGGAAAGGTACTGATTCCTTTACTGCGGAAAGAAGCGGTGGACGGAGAGCGGAAACGATTCTGGCTCATGGTGATGTACCAGATGATCGTAACGGCGTTTTTTCTCGTGACGGTCAAGCGGGTTCCGGGTTCCTGGAAAAACATGGGAAACATTGCCTTTGGACAGATGGGGCATAAATATGAGATTTTCTCCGATGTCGGTTTCTATCTGCTGCTGCTTACGGGAAGCGTGATGGTGCGGCAGTGGGGTGAGGCTGCTTTGGCGGATGACGGGCGCTGTCAACGCATTCTGGAAGTTGGCGGCAGGTATGGACTGCTTGTTTTGACGGCAGTCTTTTGCCTGACAAACCCCGTTATGCAATTGTCGGGATGGGCGCAGGCAAAGACTTCCGACGGGCGGGTGTATGCCGGAAACATCAATGCGGGCTGGCGGGAGAGCAGGGATGCCATGAAAAACAACGCCTTTTTCGTGCCGACGCGCGGCGATAACTGGGGATGCAGCCGGGGCGCCGCGATCTTTCAGGTGGGAACGGATGTTTTCTTTGAAGAGACAGATGGCATTAACTTGGAGGAGCAGGTGCTCGGATATCACAGCTCCTATGAGATAAAGGATGAGACGCAGGCGCAGCAGCTGATTGGGGTGTTGATCAGACGCCCGCAGCGAATCGATCGGGACTGCCGGGTACGGCTGCTGGCAGCGGACGGGCAGGTGATCGCAGAGGCAGAGCAGATCGGCAGTGGCAGATATAAACTGTGTCGTTTTTCCTTTGATGCTCCCGTAGATGGTGTCAAGCGGATCGAATTTGTGGATACGGACGGTGAACCAATCTGGTTCAAAGATTATATCGCCTGGGTCAGCGCATGGTAGGAAGAACAGCCGCAGCGGATCAGGCGGAGGGCTGTCCGGGCAGCAAAAATCGGAACAGCCACGGCAGCTTGTGCCGCACGCAGAACGCGTACAGTTTGTTGTGCAGCCCCGTGATATCCCTCAGGGGAACCGCTCGGAAAGATTCCCGGATATGAGGCTCCGTACACTCGCTAAGAAAGAGCTGTCGGAAACGGGCGGTCTCTGTGCATATGGATTGAAATACGGGGACGAAAGTCAAAAGGCTCTGATACACGAAAAAGTATTGGAGCTGTTTCTTCATATAAGGGTGAGCGTCTATGTCGATGAATTGTCTGTATGTGTCAAACATTACGTGATTTTCGGCAAGGCGTTTGGCGTTCATATGGTGGCTGACGGAATCTGCGTTGCTGCGGTAATTGTAAAAGGCTTCTTCACAGAAGTATACGCTTGCGGCCTCCAGCATACAGGCGTAGGTAATCGGACCGTCTTCGCCGACGATGATATCGCGGGGGAGGCGGAACAGATAGTGTTCCAAAATATTACGGCGAAACAGCTTATTCCATAAATTGGGAGCGATGCCAAAGACGAAATAGGTTCCGAAATAGATCATGCTCGGATATACGGAAGTTTCAAGCTGTTGTTTGTCATACAGACCCGGAGAGAAAGGCGTACCGCATACTTTTGTTTTGTGCGGCATGACGGCGGTAAAATCGCAATGGATGATGTCCGCTCCGGTATCTTCGGCAGCACGGCACATTCGACGGTACATGCCGGGATCGATCCAGTCGTCGCTGTCAACAAAGGCAATGTATTCGCCGCGGCTTGCACGGACGCCGTTTTGTCTGGCACAGGTGTGGCCGCCGTTGGGCTGGTGAAGGCAGCGAATCCGGGGATGGGCGGCGGCGTAACGGTCGCAGATATCGCCGGATCCGTCTGTAGAGCCGTCATCTACAAGAATCAGTTCATAGTCGGTGAAATCCTGAGCTAAGATGCTGTCCAGACAGCAGTTCAGGTAGGGTTTTGTATTATAGACCGGGACGATAATACTTAACAGAGGATGATCACGCATGAGAAACTCCTTTTTGGCTGTTCAAGATGCTATTATCTTAGCGCATTCTGCGAAAAAGCGCAAGGATACGGAAAGCGATGATTGCAAATGATGGGAAAATACGGTAAAATCGAAACCGTGAATAAAGATTCGAGAAGTGATCTGCTTGGGAGGAAACAGGGTGCTTTCTGTATGCAGGAGTGAGTTGAAATATTGGATCAGCTGGCAGGACAGCATTCTTTTGCAGGCGGAGCTTCAAAAACTCTTAGTGCCGGATCGATATGCGCAAAACGGGTTTTATCGTGTTAAGAGCCTGTATTTCGATTCCCTCGATCAGGGAGACTATATCGATAAGATAGAAGGTGTGGAATACAGAAAAAAGATTCGGATGCGCATCTACGATGAGGAGACACAGCGGGTGAAACTGGAGTGCAAGCGAAAGTCGGGAGCGCTGCAGCATAAGGAAAGTCTGACGATCAGCAGAGAGGACGCCTGCCGCTGCATGGAGGGAGACTACGGCTGCCTTTTGGAGTATCCGGAAGAACTGGCATTACGGCTGTACAGCGAGATGACGCTGGGCTGTTATCGGCCGGTTGTGATCGTGGAATATGAACGATATGCCTTTGTCTACGATGCGTATAGCACGAGAGTCACGATTGACAGGCATGTGCGCACTTCCGAAACGGAACTGGATTTGTTTGAACGGGAGCTTCCGTGGGTGCAGACGGTGGAGGATGCGGTGATCCTGGAAGTGAAATTCAACGGTATTTTGATCGAGCCGATAAAGAAAATCCTGGGGAAGTACCATTTGACGCAGGTGGCTGTGAGCAAATACGGAAGCGGAAGACCGGTTTTGGAAAGATATTTGTAGCAGAAAAATACAGGCAGGAGCCTTGGAAAACGGAGAAAAGAATGTCAAAGAGAGAAATTTTGGATTGGTTTACGGTAAACAGTGAATCTCTTAGCGTATCTAAGATATTGTTTGTGCTGGGGCTGTCCCTGCTGGTCGGAATCGTGATTTTTATCACCTACCGGCTGGCTTATACGGGCGTCAGCTATAACGGAAGATTTAATACCGGTAATGTGGCGATCGTACTGATCACGACGGTCATCATGCTGATGATCAGCAGTAATATGGCGATTTCCCTCGGTATGGTGGGTGCGTTGTCTATCGTCAGATTCCGAACCGCGGTCAAAGATCCGGCGGATACGATCTATATTTTCTGGGCGATCGTGGAAGGATTGTGCGTGGGTGCACAGATTTATAAGCTGGCAGTCATTTCTACGATATTTATCGCCATTTTACTGCTGGCCGCAAGTTATTATACGGCACTGCACAAAAAATATCTTGTGATCATACGCGGGACAAAGGATGTCAGTGCGGAACAGATCAGGGATATCCTGTCAGGTCATTACCCGAATATGCGCATAAGGACTGCCAATTACATTGACGATCGCTGCGAGATGATCTGCGAGGTGTCCGCAAGGCAGGAAATCAAAGAGGAGGCGCTTTCGGCGCTTCGGGGTTGTGAGGGAGTAAACGGCGTGAACTGGCTGTTGGAAATGGGAGATCGTATCGGATAATGAAACGGAGACCCTTTTGGATGGGCTGTCTTTTGGCAGCGCTGATTTGTTCCGTGGTCATATTTCGCAAATTGGATGCCATGCAGTTTAACGGCCTGCGCGTACTGTCATCGGAGCGGTTGGAAAAGATGACGGCACAACTGGATCGAATGAGCGTGCCGACGGGCGTAACGGAACTGATCACGGTTGACGGGGAGAAGATCCCGTATGACGTGCAGAGCAATACGTTTTATGTCAGCCAATCTGCGGGGCGGGAAGGCTATGCGGGAGCCTTTGCGCCTGCCTTGGATGAATGCGAAGTATATATTCAGTCTGACAGTACCTTGGAGGATAAACAAACGGCAGTTGCCGACGGGCATAGATTTCACCTGTGGTTTGTCACGCAGGAGGCTTATGCCGTCGCCGATCTTATTTTCACGGGGCTTCCCATGATAAGCATCTCATCCGATCGGGGAAGGCTGTCTATGCAGTATCAGAGAGGAACGATCGTCGTGCAGAATCCGAATGACCATGACGTGATCACCATGAGCGTGAAGGCGTCAGATATGGAAGTTAAGAAAAATCATAATTCGGGGACGATTTCCTTTCGGCTTTATAAAAAGGGATATCAGGAGGAGCGGAATCTGGGGCTGTTGGGGCTTGGCAAGCGTTCTTCGTGGAAATTATATCCGGTCGATGGCGAGGATGACGCGCTGATGCGGGAGATGGTTTCCTCTTATGTATGGAACTGTGTCTGCGGGAATGAGAATCTGCAAAGAAATATGGAATACGCGGAGGTCATTATAGACGGAGAATACAGCGGGTTATATTATCTGGCGCCTAAGGTGGGGAAGGGTTATCTGAAGCTGGGGGAGGACGACAGGGTCTATAAGCCGGAAGAAGGACATCGGGAGTCTGTCGCTGTCAATGCGGAAAATTATCGGAATTACCATATCTGGATGCAGACGGTATGCGGTGTGCGTAACGGCGCCGAGGATTATTACCTGATTGCTTATCGTGACGGCAGCGGATATGAGTTTATGCGAATGCCGGACAGAAGTAAGTATGTGTTCGGAAGATACCCTGCCTCGATCGGCTGGCAGTCCCTGCAGGCGGCGGAATCCGTGATGGAGGACGATGCCTGTGTCAGGCCGGCGGAAACGCAGGGAGAGTCTTTTGATCAAATCATGGCGGACAGATGGAAAGAACTGCGGGATGGCGGTCTGGATACGGAGATGATGCTGCAATATGCATCCCGGTGTGAGAAAGAACTGCTGGAAAGCGGTTATGTAATACGTCAGGAGGATCAGGGGGGGGGGTATGAAAAAGCCTGCCTCGCATTACGACAGTTTATCAAACAGAGAATGACGTTTCTGGATGAATATTTTATGCAGGATGCGCAGTGAGCGGCAAACAGATTGGAGACGGACAGATGGAGAAGGGAATCGTGAAACAGGCTGTTCTCGTGTTCATGATATGCGCTCTGGCGGCAGTGATATTCGGACTGCGGTATTACGAGCGGCAGGCGGCAGGGGAATCTGTCGCGGATGAAACAGCGTACGGTGAGACGGCGCCGGAAAATAAGGATGTTTATTCAGAAATCGGCATCAGGCTTCCCGGAAATTGGCAGCAGAAGATCATGCTGTACCCTGACGGTGAGAAGCTGTACGCATTTCTGCCGGCCGGAGCGGACAGATCGAATCTGCATTGGTCGTTTGATGAGAATAAATATGAAGTCACCTGTGCCGGGCGCGGGATACGGAACAATGCGCGGGTCGCGGTTTTTGACGGAGAGGAAACGGTACAGATTCGCGAACGGAACGAAGATGAATTGACTTCATACAGACTTTGTGTGCTGCAGTCAGAGAACATCCCTGCCATTTTTATCAATACGGAGTCCGGATCGATGGATTGGATTCATCGGGAGAAGGGAAACAGGGAGTCGGGAACGTTTGCGAGTCTGAATGAGAACGGAGAACCGGTGTACGAGGGTCCTCTTGAGAAAATCACGGGCAGGGGGAATTCCAGCTGGGCGGAAGATAAGAAGTCTTATACGATCACGCTGTCTGAAAAAGCAGAATTGGCAGGTATGCCTGCGGCGGAAAAGTGGGTATTGCAGGCGAACGCTATGGATGCGACCCGTATGCGCAATAAACTGACCTATGATCTGGCACGCGACATGGGATTACGATACGCGGTCGATTCCGCCTACGCGGATGTCTGGCTAAACGGCGAATACGTCGGCAATTATCTGCTGTGTGAGAAAATAGAAGCGGGAAAAGAGCGCGTCGATATTTCCGCGGAGGATGCTTCTGAGGAGACGGACGGATATGTCAGGGAGGAAGATGGTGCGTGGTGGGAATACGTTGGCGCACAGGACAGGCGCGACGGGTATTTGCTGGAATTTAACGAGCGGATAGGAGAGGAAGAGACCGGATATTTTTATGCGGCAGGCAGACAGGTCGAGATCAAGACGCCTAAGCAGCCGACCCGTGAAGAATATGCCTACATCAGAGACTACGCGCGGAAATTGACAGAGAGCACGGAAAATGCGGCAAATTCCGACAGTTATCTGGAGTATCTCGATCTGGAGTCGTGGAGCCGGCTTTTTTTGATCAATGAATTGTCGAATGACACGGATGCCAACCGCTACAGTGTATTTTATTATAAGGACAAGGGTACGAAACTGTATGCGGGCCCGATCTGGGATTATGATATTGCATGGGGCAACGATACTTTGGGTAAGGACGTACATTGCAGCTTTTTCAGGAACGGATGGTACGGAACGCTGTATGACAATCCCATCTTTTATCAAAGCATTACGGAGCATTACCGTGGAATGCGGCAGATCTTGGAGAGATATCTGAACGAATCCATTGACATACTGTGCGATACGATCGGCAGTTCGATCCGGATGGACGACATCAGGTGGGCGCACAGCGGGGGCTATACGAGACGCTCGGACGTGCGGCAGTGGGAAGATGCGGTAGCATGTCTGCGGGATTATATGCGGGAGCGGATGGAATATTTTAACGGGGTCTGGCTGTCAGGGGAGACGTATCACCGCGTTTTCTTTTACAGCGGCGATACGGTGGTAGCGGTCACTTACGTAAAAGAGGGGGATACGGTTCCCGGCGAAACGCTTGACTATGTGGCGAAATGTTTGGAGATAACGGACTGGCACACACAGGACAATGAAGTGTATGACAGGACGGAGCGGGTGTATTCGGATCTCAGACTGTATGTGTGAGATTCTTTTGAAACGGGCTTGGAAGAAGAAAACGGCAGGAAAATCCACGTTGACATTCTTAAAGGAAATAGGTATAATTTATTCGGTATATATTTCGAACAGACAGTATGTGGAAAATCAGGGAAAGGGAGGGAGAAGATTCGTCCGGAAAGGGCGGATCTGTCGATGAGATGAGTGAGAATACGACCAGACAAAAGCTATTGATCGTGGATGACGAAGAAGTCAACAGAACCATACTCAGCCTGATGTTTGATTCCGATTATGACATTATGGAGGCCAAGAACGGAATGGAGGCAATCGACGCGATTGAGCAGAATGAGGATATCGCGCTGATCCTGCTTGACGTTATCATGCCGGTCATGGACGGTTTCGGCGTGCTTGATTATATGAAGGATAAGGAACTTCTGGAAAAAATCCCTGTTATCCTTATTACGAGCATGACGCCGCAGGAGAGTGAGGAGAAAGCGTACGAGTACGGAATCGCGGACGTGATGCACAAACCTTTCGAGTCGGCGATCGTAAAGAGACGTGCGAAGAATATCATCGAACTTTACCAGAATAAGAAAAATTTGGAAATCCGCCTGAAGGAGCGCGAGGAGACCATTCGCGAACAGGAGAAAGCAATCCGCATGAACAACGAGTTCATGATCGATGCGCTCGGTTCCGTCGTGGAGTTCCGAAGCGTTGAGACGGGTGACCATGTAAAGAGGATCAAGTATCTGACCAGGATCCTGTTAAAGTACCTCGCGAAATATTTCCCGAAATACGGACTGACGCCGGTGCAGATCGATCAGATCGCCAGAGCTTCCGCGCTTCATGATGTGGGTAAGATCGGCATTCCGGATTCCATTCTCTTAAAACCCGGGAAACTGACGTCTGAGGAGTTTGAGGTGATGAAGACCCACACCACCATCGGCTGTGAGATACTGGAATCTTTTAAGCCACCGTACGAAGACGAATTTTATAAATACTGCTATGAGATCTGCCGCCATCACCATGAGAGAGCGGACGGCAGAGGTTATCCGGATCATTTGGCGGGGGATGATATCCCGATCAGCGCGCAGATCGTGTCCATCGCGGATGTGTATGAGGCGCTTGTCAGTGAGAGAGTTTACAAAAGTGCATACAGCAATTCTGAAGCATATGAAATGATTTTGAATGGAGAATGCGGACAGTTTTCGGACGACGTCATCGAGTGCTTTAAGCTTGCAAAAGAAGATTTCTTTAATATTGTGGAAGTGATCAATTTGTTCAATTTCACATAAGGGTATCAGACGGCGAAGACTGTGAAACAGAGGTGTTTTGTTTTACAGTCTTTTTGTCATAACAGGAACAGCCATAACGGAATGGGCAGATTGAAAAATCACACTGATGTGCCTTTTTCAATCATACAATAGCTCAGACATGGAGGTAAATATGGACGACAAATTCAGAAAGCAGTTGGAGGAAGGCGGCGCCGATGTGGAGACCACCTTAAAGCGTTTTATGGGAAACGACGCGATTTACCGGAAATTTCTGGGGAAGTTTCCTGCGGATCCGAACTATGCCAATCTGGGGACTCACATGGAAGCGGGCGCTTTTGAGGAGGCTTACAAGTGCGCACATGCCTTAAAGGGCGTGGTGGGGAATCTCGGGCTTACGCCTATTTACGACAAGGTATCCGATCTGGTAGAGGAACTGCGCAATAAGACGGCGGCGGAAGTGGATGCGGCGCGCGCAAATGCGCTTTGGCAGGAGATTAAGGTGGTGTATGAGAAATTCATTGCCATCATCAACGAGAATATTCCCAGTTGACGAGGAAGTTACAATGGAATTTGAATGGTTAAATTCCCGCATTGCAGACGAAACCATAGAACTTGTCCTTCTTTTTAACGAGGAGGGCAGTATTCTTTATGGCAATCAGGCGGCGGCAGCAAAGCTGGAGTATGATGGGGATAAGCTGGAGAAGTGCAGCATGTCTCAGATCTTCAGGCAGGATTTTCCCAATTCACACGACGGTTTTATCACCTTTGTCAAAAAGTGCATGAAGGGCGTTAAGGAAATGACGATGTACAGGAGTAATAATTCCTGTTTTTCCGTTAATGTCCGCATCTTTCCGGAGGATAAGATGGACGCTTATCTTCTTTTGGCTGAAGATATCTCCGCCCAGAAAAATATGAATATGCGGATTCGGGAACTGAAGGAAAAAGAGAGCGAGAACAACCGTGCCAGAAACGAGTTTACCGCCAATGTGACGCACGAGCTGCGCACGCCCGTAAACGGCATCAAAGGGCATGTGCTGGAGCTTGTGGAAGAAGTTGCGGATCCCGATCAGAAAAAGACGCTGGATATCGTGCTTAGCTGCTGTGACAACATGCTGACGATCATCAATGATATCCTTGATTTTGCAAAACTGGAATCCGGCAAATTTGTGATCGATGAAAAACCTTTCGATTTTCAGGAGATGATGGATAAGGTGATCGCCACCCACAGCGCGACGGTCAATAAAAAAGAGCTGCACATGAGCGTGGACATCGACGAGAAGATTCCCAGGAAACTGATCGGCGACGAACTGCGGCTCACGCAGGTTTTGAATAATCTTTTGTCCAACGCCATCAAATTTACCATGGTCGGCTACGTCAATGTGGTGGTCGGAATGACCAGACGGGTCAACGATGAAGTGGAGTTATTCTTTATGGTGCGGGACAGCGGTATCGGCATTTCTCAGAAAGAGCAGGACAGACTGTTCCAGAGCTTCAGCCAGGTGGACGCTTCCATCACCAGACGGTTCGGCGGCACGGGACTGGGGCTTGCCATCACGAAGCAGCTGGTAGAATTGATGCACGGCGACATTCATGTGGAGAGCGAGAAAGGAAAGGGCAGCGCCTTCTCCTTTTCGGTAAAATTAAAGAGCGAACAGGTCCTTGACGAAGCGCAGAGTCAGGTCTATGTGAACTGGGCGGAGTATGTGAAAGAAGGCGAGAACGGAAACGTAGACCGCATGATGCAGTTTGGCGAAGATGAGAACCGCGAGGAACTCAAGAAGCGGATGGATAAGCTGGTGCTCTCCATCGAGATGGGCGCCTGGGATAAGGCGGAGCTTTTGGCTTCTACCTTAAAAGCGCTCTTAGAGTCGGCGGGGGATGAAGAACTGAAACGTCAGGTGCTGCGGATGGAGATGGCGATCCGTAAGTCCAATTATGACAAGAGTATGGAAATGTACGGAAAATTAAAGGACGCCATTACGGAGCGGACCGGTGATATCTGGAATGCAGAATAGAGAAACGGACGGAAAAGGAGGGCAGAGATGGGGACAGAACATACGAATAAAAAGGCGCCTATGATTTTGATCGTGGACGACATCAGCGTAAATGTGACCATTCTGGAAAATATCCTCACGCACGAGGGCTATGATACCATGACTGCCCTGAGCGTTCAGGAAGCGCTTTCGCAGATGAAAAAGACCATGCCTGACCTGATCCTCTCCGATCTTTCCATGCCGGAAGTGGATGGGCTGGAATTTTGCAGGATGTTAAAGAGCGATCAGAATACCAGGGAGATTCCGTTTATCTTTATTACGGTGTTAAATACCAGCAAGGAGAAGGAGGAAGCCTTTCTGGCAGGGGCTGTGGATTTTATTCCCAAACCCTTTGATAACGTGGAGGTCCTCATGCGGGTGAGCAACCACTTAAGCATCTATCGTCTGCGGCAGGAGATGACAGACTATAACAGGATGATGCACAAGCTGGTGGAGGATCAGAAGAACCTGATCGAAAAGACGCACGTCAACGTTCTGCGTGCCCTGAATGGGCTGTTGAAAAAGAAGGATCCCCAACGGGGAACGCACAGGTCTCACGTGGGGTACAACAGTAAGCTGTTGGCGCAGGGTCTGCAGTTTTCCCCGCGCTATGAGAATGTAATCACGGATGAATTCGTGGAGGCCATTGGCATCGCAGCGAGACTTCATGATGTCGGCAAATTTGTTCGAGACGAAGCAGCCACAGCGATAGGAGAGGAACGGGACGATATCAAAAGCTGCGTTGAGGAAGGCAGAGCGCTGATGGAAGAATTTGGCGCGGAACCGGAGGAAGACGGGGCTTTAAGCATGGCGCAGCAGATTGTATCCTGCTGTTATGCTCGTTTTGACGGTTCGGGTTATCCTGCGCTTTCCGGCGGTGAAATTCCGCTTGCCGCGCGGATTGTGGCAGTAGTGGATGATTTTGACGAGGTGACCGCGTCCGGAGAGGAAAGAAAGGCTCTTTCCGTAGAAGAAGGCGTGGAACATATTACCAAAAACAGCGGCGTGCTCTACGATCCGGACGTCGTACGGGTCTTTCATAAGCTTTTTGGCAGGATGAGAACAAATTGACTTTTGGCTGATTCTGTGGTTTAATTAAAAATGGTAATCTAGGGAGGCGAAAGAAGTGATCACCGACAGTGAATTTCAGCGGATCGTCGGATATGTTCACAAGCATTACGGCATCGATCTGAGTCAAAAAAAGGTCTTGGTGGGCGGTAGACTGGAGAACTATCTTGCCCGCAACGGTTATGCGAACTACAATGAGTTCATGGAAAAGGTGGAGAAGAATCCGAAGGGCAGTGAGTCCACGGATCTGATCAACATTCTGACTACGAACCATACATATTTTATGCGGGAGAGCGAGCATTTTGATTTCCTGAAAAACGTTGCCCTCCCCTGGGCGAAGTCCAAGGCGAAGAACACGCGGGATTTAAGAGTCTGGTGCGGTGCTTCCTCTACGGGGGAAGAACCCTACACGATGGCGATGATCATCAAAGACTTTTTTGCCATGGAACGTCCGGCGTGGGATACCAGACTGTTAGCCACGGATATTTCTATGCGGGTTTTGGATCACGCTGCAAAGGGCGTATATCTGCGGGAGCATATCGAGCCGCTGCCGCCCGGCTGGAAGAAGCACTACTTCAAACAGATCAGCGAAGAAGAATTCCGCGTAAAGGATGAATTAAAAAAAGAAGTGATCTTCAGGCAGTTTAACCTGATGGATCCTATCCCATTTAAGAAAAAGTTTCATATTGTATTTTTAAGGAACGTAATGATTTATTTCCAGGATGATATCAAATACCCGTTGATTGAGCGGATTTACGATCACATGGAGCCGGGCGGTTATCTCTTTATCGGACTGACGGAGAGGCTGGATCGCCAGAAGGTAAAGTTCAATTACGTTCAGCCATCAATTTATAGAAAGTAGGGAATCGAAATATGATGCCTATCAGAGTATTGGTTGTTGACGATTCACTGATGTTCCGTAAGCTTTTGGTAAGGGGTCTGAATGCGGATCCGAATATTGAGGTAGTGGCAGATGTGGAGGACGTCTACCAGGCGCGGGACGCCATTTTGAAATTTAAGCCGGATGTGATGACGCTGGATGTGGAGATGCCAAAGATGAATGGCATCGAGTTTTTACGGAGATTGATGCCGCAGTATCCCCTTCCCGTCGTGATGATCAGTTCCTTAAACAATAAGGTTTTTGACGCGCTGGAGGCAGGCGCGGTAGATTTTGTAAACAAGCCTTCCAACTTAAATCAGGAACAGCTAAACAACTTCCTTTCGCAGGAGTTGGCAGCGAAGGTAAAGATTGCCTCCACCGCGAAGGTCGGAAAGCTGAAGAGGGCGGAAGCCACTTCCATTATGGGTCATATCAGCGCAGCGGGCGGCAAGGATCGAATCGTCGCGATTGGTGCGTCCACAGGGGGCACCGAGGCAATCTTCGAGGTGGTCAAACGCTTTAAGAGAGATATTCCGGGCGTTGTCATTGTACAGCATATGCCGCCCGGCTTCACTAAGATGTACGCAGATCGTTTGAATAATCAGTGCGAGGTGGCAGTGAAGGAAGCTGAGACCGGCGACCGTGTTATGCAGGGACAGGTGCTGATCGCGCCTGGCGACAGGCAGATGAGACTTGTCAAAGTAAACGGTATTTATCAGGTAGAGTGCAGGGGAACGGAAAAAGTGAGCGGGCATTGTCCCTCCGTGGATGTCCTGTTTTCCTCAGTGGCGAAAGCGGCCGGGAACAAGGCGGTCGGCGTTATCCTCACAGGCATGGGGGGAGACGGCGCGAAAGGGCTTTTGGAGATGCGTAATGCCGGTGCGCTGACGGTGGGACAGGACGAGGCGACCTGTGTCGTCTACGGTATGCCGAAGGTCGCTTTTGACAATGGAGCGGTACAGCAGCAGGCGCCGATTACGGCAATTGCAGGGAAGGTTTACGACCTGTTGAGCAAATAGATTATGTAGTGAGGATGCAACAGAAAATATAAAAGAAAGGAGCTGGGCGCAGATGAAGATTTTATTGGCAGAAGACGATTTCGCCAGCCGTAAGTTTATGGACAAACAGCTTTCGCGTTACGGAGAATGTGACGTGATGGTGGATGGCGAAGAAGCAGTGGATGCCTTTATGATGGCGCTGGAGGACGGAGAACCTTACGATCTCGCCTGCCTCGACGTAATGATGCCGGTTATGGACGGCTATCAGGTATTGAAAGCAATCCGCGACATTGAGGCGCAGAAAGGCATTCCCAAGAGCAAGCGCGTCAAGGTGATCATGACCACAGCGCTGAATGATGAGCGCAATGTCAAGATGGCGTTTGAGCTTGGATGCGAAGCCTATGCCGGAAAACCGATAGATGTGGAGAAGTTTGAAAAGGTGTTAAAGAAGCTGGGACTGATTTAGAAATACCAGAAAATCCTTAAGATGAGGAGGAAGTATGGCAGAAGAATTCAATACAGAGAGTATGCTGGACATGTTTTTGTACGAGAGCGGTCAGCTTTTGGAAAAACTGGAAGGCATCATATTAGAAAAACAGGATGCAGACTGCTTCGATGATTCCGACATCAATGAGATTTTCCGTGTCATGCACACCATCAAAGGTTCCTCAGGCGTCTTGATGTATGAAAACATCACGAAAGTGACCCATAAGCTGGAAGACGTATTTTACTATCTGAGAGAATCTCATCCGGATGACGTACCCCACATGGAACTGGTGGAGAAAGTACTTGCGGTTTCGGATTTTGTGACGGGAGAGCTTGACAAACTGAAAAACGGAGACACCCCCGATGGCGATGAAAAGCAGCTCGTGGAAGATCTGGATGAGTTTCTGGGTCGTCTGAAAGGCGAGATCAAGAAGCAGGGCATTGAGATGCCGCAGGCGAACAGGCATGTGGAACCCACACAGTTCTACATTACGCCCGTGGCGGGGGATGACAGTCATTTTTATCGGATTTCGATTCACTATCGAAGCGATACACAGATGAGTAATCTGAGAGCTTATTCGGCAACCTACGCCCTGAAAGAAGTGGCGGAGGATCTGCTTTACACGCCGGACGATATCCTTTCTAACGAGGCGAGCGCCGATGTGATCGTTGCCGAAGGCTTCCATATGCTGCTGCAGACAAAGAGCTCCAAAGAGGAGGTCATTGCGCTGATCGACAGTTCCGAGGCGGAGGAAATCAACTTTGACGAGCTGACGAAGGAAGAGTATGGCAACGCGCTCGGAGAGTTTGGACGAGAGGATGCCATGCCCGCTCCGCAGCCGGTGGAAGCAGCGAAGACCGATGACAAGGAAGCGAAGAAGGAAGGTCCCAAACCCGGTGACTATGTGGTCAAAACCAAGGAAGCCGGAAAAGGTAAAACGCTGGCTAAAAACCAGCCGAAGCAACAGAGCATTATCAGCGTGAATGTGGAGAAAATGGACGCGCTGATGGATTTGATTGGTGAGCTTGTTATTGCTGAGGCGGTGGTATTGCAGAATCCGGATCTGAAGGTACCCGGATTGGAACTTTCCAATTTCCAGAAGGCTTCCGGTCAGCTTGCCAAGATCACCACGGAGCTGCAGGAGGTCATCATGTCGATGCGCATGATGCCGCTGACTAACGTATTCCAGAAGATGAGAAGAATCGTCTTTGACGTCTCCAGAAAACTGGGCAAGGATATCGAGCTTGAAGTGATCGGTGAGAATACGGAAGTGGATAAGAACATCATCGAGCATATCACCGACCCGCTGATGCACCTTGTCAGAAACTCGGTGGATCACGGTATCGAAGAGAAAGCCGAGGACCGTACTTCAATCGGCAAGCCGGCAAAAGGAAAGATTACGCTGGAAGCAAAGAACGAGGGCGGTAAGGTTTATATCAGCGTCAAGGATGACGGTAAGGGCTTAAATAAAGAAAAATTGTATCAAAAGGCTCTGGAGAAAGGCGTGATTGAGAATAAGCCGATGAGCGAGTTCAGTGAGAAAGAGATCTTTCGGTTTATCACGCTGCCCGGCTTTTCCACCAAGGAGGAAGTCACGGAGTATTCCGGTCGAGGCGTGGGCATGGATGTGGTTGTAAAAAATATTCAGTCCATCAGCGGAAGACTCGATATTTCCAGTGTGGAATTTGAAGGATCCGAGATGACCTTGGTGATTCCGCTGACCTTGGCGATCATCAACGGCATCGTGGTACAGGTAGGTAATTCCCCGTTTGTGATTGAAACGGCTTCCATCAAGGAATTTGTAAGAGTGGGTGAAGATGATCTCATCCAGGAACCGAGCGGTGAGGAATATATCGTACTCAGAGGCGAATGTTATCCCTTTATCCGCCTGAATGAAAAGTATGATTTACCGGATTCGGTCAATAAGATTGAAGATGGAATCATCGTTGTGTTAGAGCATGAGGGAAGCCAGGTATGTGTTCTGATCGATAAGCTGCTGCAGGAGCAGGAGATCGTGGTCAAACCGATCCCGCCCTATGTCAGAAAGGTCAAAGGTCTTTCGGGCTGTACGCAGCTGGGAGACGGAAGCATAGCACTGATCCTGGATATTGCCGGACTGCTGATGCACGACGGAGAAAGGAGATAGTACATGGCTGAAGACTTATTAAAAAAAGAAGAAATGGATGAGAACGATGAGCTGCTGGAAGAAGATGATTCCCAAAAAGGAATGTTCATGACATTTCAAATCGGGAAAGAGTTCTTCGGTATCAGCATCAGCTATGTGAATGAGATCATTGCGATGCAGCCAATCGCGGCGATACCCGAGGTAGACGATTATATCAAAGGGCTGATCAATCTCCGTGGCAAGATTATTCCTGTGATCGATGTCCGCACCAGATTTAAGATGGAACCGTGCGAATATACGGACAGGACGTGTATTATCGTCATTGATGTAAAAACAACTATGATCGGTTTGATCGTGGAGAAATTGGCGGATGTGGATACAATTGCAGAGGACAGTATCGCGCCGCCGCCCTCTCTGGGAAGGAAAGAGCATGAACATAACAAATATGTTTACGGTCTTGCGAAAACCGAGGATAATGTGACGCTCCTTCTCGATCCGGAGAAGCTGATCAAGCAGGATGATATCGTGGCAGTGACGGAAGAAAGCCGCAAGGAAGAACAAGCATAAAAAGGAGAGATTACCATGAAGAAGAGATTTTCGATTAAAGACATGACAGTCAAAGGAAAGATTTTGCTTTTCAGTGTTTTGCTGCTGATTTTGATGGTTATTATCGCAGGAGTGGGTTTGTGGTCTTCCAATATGGTGAACACGGCGCGGTCTAGCCTGAATAACCAGTCTTTGGCGCAATATGATGTGACACAGGCGTTTGCCAGCTTCTGTAACATCAAGGTGCGGGTGCGCAACATTTTGTTTGCCTACTACGATGATGCGGATGCGTTAAAACAGCAGGAGGATATGATCGAGAAATATAAAGAGGACGCAGCAAATTATCTGCAGCTTTTTGTGAACAGGATGGGAGATTCCAATCCTGAGATTACGGCGCAGTATCAGGTTGTAGTGGACAAAATCAATTCCTGGTATGATTCCACGCAGAAGGATATCGACATGGCGAAGGCCGGTCAGGTGCAGGAAGCAGTCAACGATCTGATGACAAACGGTAAGGCAATCGCAGATGAAGTGGAAGCAGGTCTGACTGATTTGATTACTGCGATGGAAACAAGTTCCAGAGCAAAAGAAGAACAGATACAGCAGCAGGTGATAGGTCTGACCATTATTGAGGTGGTAGTGGTAGTGGTAGCGATTCTGATTGCCATTGCATACAGCCTGTTCCTGATCAAGGCGATCACCACTCCTATGGCGAAACTTTCCGAGGCAGCGAAAAGGATGGCCATGGGTGAGATCAATGTTGACTGTGAAAAGATTAACAATGATGATTTGGGCGAACTGCTGGATGAGTTTGCGCGGATGGCAGAGGCGGTCAAGGAGCAGACTAAGATCACGGAGGCAATTTCCCATGGCGATCTGACCAAGGAAGCAAATCCGAGAAGTGATAAGGATGTGCTGGGCAAGGCAATCGTCAGACTGCTTTCCGAGAATAACATGACATTGAGTAACGTGAAGGAAGCGAGCGCACAGATTACCGTCGGTTCCGAGCAGGTAGCAAATGCCAGCCAGGCGCTTGCACAGGGTTCTACTGAGCAGGCGAGCGCAATCGAACAGGTAACTGCTTCCATGGACGAGGTAACGCAGCGTACGAAAGAGAATGCGACGCAGGCAGGCGAGGCAAATATGCTTGTTACCAATATTAAAGAGATGGCGGCGTCCGGCAATGAGCAGATGAAGTCCATGATTGGAGCAATGGATGATATCAACGCATCCTCCGAGACAATCTCCAAGATCATTAAGACCATTGATGATATTGCATTCCAGACCAACATTCTGGCGCTGAACGCGGCAGTCGAGGCAGCGAGAGCAGGCGTACACGGCAAGGGCTTTGCAGTGGTGGCTGAAGAAGTCAGAAATCTGGCGGCAAAGAGTGCGGCGGCGGCGAGCGAGACTGCAGAGATGATCGACGATACGATTCACAAGGTAGACAATGGTACGAAGATTGCGCAGGATACGGCGAAGTCTCTTGACGCGATTGTGACGTCCATCGATGAGATTGTCGGACTGATCAGCAATATTACCACTTCCTCGAACGATCAGGCGACGGCGATTTCCCAGATCGATCAGGCAATCTCTCAGGTTTCTACCGTGGTACAGACCAATGCGGCAACCAGTCAGGAGTGTGCGGCAGCCAGCGAGGAGCTTTCCAACCAGGCGCTCACCTTGAAGAACCTGATGGCGAAGTACCAGTTGGCGGCAGATTCTTACAACAGCGGCTATGCAGGAGACAACAGTATTTCTGCAGCTTCCCGCGACGACGAGCCTACGATATCTCTGGACGGCGACTTTGGCAAATACTAAAAAGCGTCAGAACATAGAACAGTAAGTGCATCTAAAGAATGTTTGGAAGGCGGCTCTTTGGGGTCGCCTTCTTTAACACACATTGCGCGCATTTTTGATTGGCGGCACTTGACATTTCAGGAAAAAGACTTTATAATATCCATTGTTGTAACGATGTGCGCTTAGCTCAGCTGGATAGAGCGT
>DETS01000062.1:0-181 GCA_002361735.1 Lachnospiraceae bacterium UBA3282
TTTTAACTTAATTCATTAGTGGAACAGAAATCATCAAAGGAGGATATCTATTATGAAACTGAAAAAAGTGTTGGCAGTAACACTGGCAGCGGCTATGACTTTATCACTGGCAGCCTGCGGCGGCGGTGAAGCAGCGCCTGCGCCCGCAGAGGAGCCGGCAGCAGAGGCACCTGCAGCAGAG
>DETS01000062.1:488-14708 GCA_002361735.1 Lachnospiraceae bacterium UBA3282
CAGCAGAGGCACCTGCAGCAGAGGAGACGCCTGCTGACAGCACGGAAGCGCCTGCGGCAGAGGAGGAAGCTCCCGCAGCGGAGGAGGAGACCACCGGAGTTCCTTCCTATTCTCAGGTAAATGTGGGAGAGGATTACACGAATCTCACCGCGACCATCAAGTGGCTGCACCATAAGACGGATCGTGCAGAGGACGGAACGATCGATCAGATGATCGCTGATTTTAACACAGTATATCCGAACATTACCGTGGAGGCGGAGGCAGTCACGGATTATGCGGAGGATGCTCTGCTTCGTCTTTCCACCGGTGACTGGGGCGACATTATGTTTATCCCGGCAGTGGATAAGTCTGAACTGCAGAACTACTTCATGCCGATTGACACGCTGGAGAATCTTTCCAATGAGATCAATTTTGCAAATATCTGGGAGTTCGGCGGACAGTCTTACGGCGTGCCTTACATGGCTAACGCACAGGGCGTTCTTTACAACAAGGCGGTGTTTGAGGCGGCAGGCATCACAACGCTTCCTAAGACGCCTGACGAGTTTATTGCAGCGCTGCAGGCAATCAAAGACAACACGGATGCGATTCCACTTTACACGAACTATGCGGCAGGCTGGACCATGGGTGCATGGGATGCTTATATCGGCGTGGTGTCCAACGGTGACGCTACTTATATGAATCAGAAATTTGTGCATACGGCGGAGCCCTTTAAGGATCCCGGCGATGGCACGGGCATCTATAATTTGTATAAGATTCTCTATGATGCGGTAGAGAAGGGGCTGATTGAGGACGACTACACGACAACTGACTGGGAAGGCTGCAAGGGCATGATTAACAGAGGCGAGATTGGTACGATGGTGCTAGGCTCCTGGGCATTTGCACAGATGGTTGAGGCAGGCGATCACGGCGAGGATATCGGTTATATGCCTTTTCCGATGAGTGTTGGCGGTACACAGTATGCACTGGCAGGCGGCGATTACAGCTACGGAATCAATGTCAATTCTTCTGACGAGAACAAGACGGCAGCTATGGTATTCATTAAGTGGATGACCGAGAAGTCCGGCTGGTGCTTCAACGAGGGCGGTTACACAGTACAGAAGGACGGTCAGAATCCTGATATGTACGCGGCATTTGATGGTGCGACCATCATGAGCGATGAGCCTTCGCTTGCCGGCGAGGAGACCTTCTTAAATGACATGAATGCGGAGTCGGAGCTTTCCTTCAATGCAGGCGGCAACACGAAGGTACAGGCAATCGTTGAGGCAGCTGCTACCGGTTCCAAGTCCTATGATGATATTATGGCAGACTGGACAGCGGTTTGGAACGCAGCGCAGGAGGAACTCGGGATCGAGGTCAATAACTAACGATATTTCTTTCAAGTGAAATGAATAAAGGAGCTGTAGCGCTAAGGTGTTAGTGCGCAGCTCCTTTTATCGGAAGATTTATGGTGATTGGAGGGAGAGCGTATGGCGTCAGGGACGGTGACAGGGAAAACGCAGAAAAGAAGTTTGGGACAATGGGCGGCGAGCAGGGATGGACAGAAGGTGTTTGTGATGATTGCCTTTATGGTGATTCCGCTTTTGCTGCTCTTTGTTTTTACCTATCTGCCTTTTGCGGAAATGTTTGGTTTCAGTTTTTATAATATGAAATATATCGGTGCAAGAAAATTTGTCGGGTTGAAAAATTACATAAAGGTATTCCAGAGAGACGACTGCTTTGGAGCGCTGAAACTCAGTCTGTACTATATGGTCGGATCGGTGGTGCAGCTTGCGCTGTCGCTATATCTGGCAACGATTTTGAGCTTTAAGGTAAAGGGCGGTAATATCTTTAAGGGATTTATGTTCTTTCCTTTCTTGATAAACGGTATTGCGATAGGTTTTATCTTTAAGTTTTTTTACACCAGAGGTTTTGTGTTTGACACCGTACTGCAGTGGTGCGGATTTGAACTGGAAAATCTTCCCTATTGGCTGAAGGATCAGAGTATCAATAACATCTCTCTGGTGGGGACGTCGGTATGGCGTTATTTCGGACAGAACATGGTGCTCTTTATCGGCGCGATCATGTCGGTGGATGCTGAACTCTATGAGGCGGCAATGCTCGACGGCGCCAATCGGTTCCAGCAGTTTAAGTATATTATTCTGCCCAGCATCAAGACCATTATCACGCTGAACGTGATCTTGTCCATCACAGGTTCGCTGAGTGCGTTTGAGCCGCCTTATGTTATCACTTCCGGCGCGAACGGAACGGGCACTTACTTCGTAATCATGCACGAGATTGCGCATACGCAGCAGAAGGTAGGTCTTGCTTCGGCGATGGCAGTGGTTCTGCTTCTGATTATTTTCGCGGCGACAATCCTGCAAAAACTGTTCTTTAAGTATATCTTTAAGGGCGCGGATGATGAGGACTTGAATGCAACCGTAAAACGGGATAAAAAGCTGGCAAAATATGCGGCAAGAAAGGCAGGGAGATAAATGACGGCATTACAGAAAATCGGTAAATATACAATTATATTTCTCAAATATTTTTCTCTGGTATTCTTTTCGTTTGTGGCGATTTTGCCGATCGTGTCCTGTGTAGTCACAGCCTTTAAGACGGAGACAGAATATCAGAACACCAATGTGATGACGCTGCCGGAAAGCTGGTTGAATTTCGGCAATTTCGTGGAGGCGTTTCAGAAGGCAAACATGGGAAGGGCGTTTTTAAATTCCTTCATCGTCTTGGTGAGTGTGCTGGTGATCTCTGTTTTTGTCGGCACACAGCTTGCTTATGTTTTAAACCGCTTTCGGTTTCCGGGCAATGGTCTGATCAGAAATTTGTTCCTGTTTGCGACCCTGCTTCCGGGCGTTGCCATGCAGGTGTCGGTCTTTGAGATCATGACCAATCTGCACTTTATCAATACGCTGTATGGGTATATCATCATGATGTGCGGGACGGATGTCATCTCCATCTATATTTACATACAGTTTTTCGAGAATATCCCGGTCTCGCTGGACGAGTCGGGGGTCATGGACGGGGCTTCTTACTTTACCATTTTCTACAGGATTTTGATGCCGCTTTTGAAGCCTGCGATTGTGACATCCTGTATCTTAAAGGGCGTGGGAACTTACAATGAGTATTATGCGGCAAATCTGTATTTGCAGGATAAGAAGAAATGGCCGACGGTGGCGACGTCTCTGTATACTTTTGTCGGACCGTTGGGAAGCAAGTACAATCTCATTTGTGCGGGCGTGATCATTTCCCTGCTGCCGGCGCTGATTGTGTTTATCCTGTTCCAGAAGCAGATTTACAGCGGATTGACAGCCGGTTCCGTCAAAGGCTAACACGAAAAGTACTTCTAAAGACGTCCCGCCATTGGACGGGACGCCAAGAAGTACTATGTTTCGTGTAAGAGAATGCCAAAAAGCGGCATTCTCTGTACGGGAAGTTTGAAATACGGCATTCTCTGCATTGGTATCTTTTGGGTATAGTAAATATTAACAAAAAATGAGTTCCATTTAAGTAAAGATGCTGTTTTTACAAAAGGTGGTTGACATTAGGGGAATTTACTTTATAATTTAATTAACAGTTAAGTTATTTCGCTCGTTTTAAGCTAAATATTAAGCTGGAAACGGGCGAAATTATTACAGAAAAGGAAGCAAAAAACGCTTCGGAATGAGGAGAAAAATCATGATGGTGGAAGAAGTCAGACAGCATCTGACAGACTGCATTATCCCGTTTTGGAAGAAGCTGCGGGATGAGAAAAACGGCGGTTATTTCGGTTACATGGATCACGACTTAAAGGTCGATGAAAAGGCTGTGAAAGGCTGTATCTTAAACAGCCGCATTACCTGGTTTTTTGCAAACGCTTATCTGACATTAAAGGACGAGTCGCTGCTTGCCGAGGCAAAGCACGGCTATGAGTTTATGCAGAAGTACTGCGTGGATCATGAGAAGGGCGGCGTTTACTGGTCGGTGCAGTATGACGGTACGCCGGAGGATACCACCAAACATACCTACAATCAGGCGTTTTCCATCTATGCACTTTCTTCCTATTATGACGCCTCGAAGGACGAGAGTGCCTTACAGCTGGCGATGGAGCTCTTTCATATCATTGAGGAGCGCTGCATGGATGAGATCGGCTACAAGGAAGCTTTTGACAGAGAGTTTCACGAGATCGAGAACGATAAGCTTTCCGAAAACGGCGTGATCGCTGACAAGACCATGAATACCCTGCTCCATGTATTCGAGGCTTATACGGAACTGTACCGCGTGAGCGGTGATGCTGCCGTGAAGAAGCGGCTGTTCTGGATCCTTGATACCATCGCGGATAAGATTTATAATCCCGCCCTGCACAGACAGGAAGTATTTTTTGACAGGGAGATGAATACCATCATCGATCTGCATTCCTACGGTCACGATATCGAGACGGCATGGCTGATCAGGCGCGGGACCGATGTGTTGGGCGATAAGGCGTACGAGGAAAAGATGCTGCCGATTATCCTTGACTTGACTGGTCAAGTTTATAAGACAGCCTTTGACGGCCGCTCGCTCGCCAATGAATGCGAGAAGGGCGTGGTGGACGAAAATCGCATCTGGTGGGTGCAGGCGGAGACGCTGGTAGGCTTCTTAAACGGGTATCAGCTTGCGCCGGAGCACACAGAGTATCTGGAAGCGGCGAGAGCGGAGTGGGCGTTTATCAAAGAGTATGTGATTGACAAGAGACCGGGTTCCGAGTGGTTCTGGGATGTGAACAAAGAAGGAAAGTCGGTGAGCGGTCAGCCGATCGTGGAGCCGTGGAAGTGCCCGTACCACAATGGGCGGATGTGTCTGGAAGTCATCAGGAGAGGTATTGACTAGATGGGTCTATGAGGCTGAGTAAGGCGGACGCGCGGGCGGACATGACTGTCTACGTCGCCACGCTTTCGCTCCGCAAAAAACGCAGCGGTACTAAACTCGTGAGTTGCAGGCAACTCAATACCTCGTTAAGTACCGGCGTCTTTTGAGGGGCTCCTTAAGACAGCCATGTCCACTCGCGCTAGGTATCGGCAATGTTTGCAGCACGCAGAGTACGAAGCAATATGTTAGTGCAATGTTTAGGAAGAAAATGACTTCCAGACAGGGGATAAATAAAAAAGAAAGTAGCGGGGAAGAAAAGGAGGAGTAAGCTGATATGCTACATGAACGGTATTATGTGGAATTAGAGAAGTACAACAAATTGATTGCGCGGAAGAATGTGAAGTCCGACGATTACAACGGCACTTACGACAGGTATCAGTACCCGGTTTTGACACGCGAGCACATCCCGCTGACCTGGCGGTATGACGTAAACCCGGAGACGAATCCTTATTTTATGGAGCGGCTGGGCGTCAATGCGGTGATGAACTCGGGGGCAATCGAGTTAAACGGGAAATATTATCTGGTGGCGAGGATCGAAGGAAACGACAGAAAATCCTTTTTCGGCGTAGCGGAGAGCGACAACGGGATCGACGGTTTCAAATTCTGGGATTACCCGATCTTACTGCCGGATACCTGCCCGGAGGAGACGAATGTTTACGATATGCGCCTGACCAAGCATGAGGACGGCTATATTTACGGTGTGTTCTGCTCCGAGAGCAAGGATACCACCGTGAACGATCTGTCCGCGGCGGTGGCGGCGGCAGGCATCGTGCGCACGAAGGACTTAAAGAACTGGGAGAGACTGCCCAATCTGGTGACGAAGCGCTCCCCTCAGCAGAGGAATGTAGTGCTGCACCCGGAATTTGTGGATGGCAAGTACGCTTTCTATACCAGACCGATGGATGATTTCATCGAGACCGGGTCGGGCGGCGGCATCGGTTTCGGGCTTTGCGACGATATCACCCATGCGGTGGTGGATGAGGAGAAGATGACCTCCATCCGCAGATACCACACCATCACCGAGGCGAAGAACGGCGCGGGCGCACCGCCCATCAAGACCGACAAGGGCTGGATCCACATTGCGCACGGCGTGAGAAATACGGCAGCGGGATTACGTTATGTGATTTATGCGTTTGCCACGGACTTAAAAGACCCTTCCAAGGTGATCGCAGAGCCTTCGGGGATGCTGATCGGGCCCAGGAATTGGGAGCGTGTGGGCGATGTGTCGAACGTGGTATTCACAAACGGCGCTATCGCGAAGGACAACGGCGAAGTCTATATTTACTATGCGGCAAGCGACACCAGAATGCATGTGGCGACGACTACCATCGACAAGCTGAAAGACTATGTGTTCAACACACCCCGCGATCCTTATCGCTCCGTGGAGTGTGTGGCGCAGAGATGCGATTTTATTAAGAAGAATTTAGACTTTCTAAAGGAGGAATAAATCAAATGACTGAAGTAAAAATGTTAAGCCCTGTGGTGAAGAACGTACCTTGGCAGGAGAAGCCCGCAAACCTGGTGGGCGCGCCGATCTGGCGTTATGACGAAAACCCGATCATCGGCAGAAATCCCGTGGAGGGCGTGGCAAGAATCTTTAACAGTGCGGTAATGCCTTACGGCGACGAGTTTATCGGCGTGTTCCGCGGCGAGCAGACAAACGGCATTCCGTATATTTATCTGGGCCACAGCAAAGACGCGATTCATTGGGAGTTTGAGAAAAACAAGATTCCCTTTAAGGACGAGCAAGGCAATGACTTTATGCCGATTTACGCCTACGATCCCCGCCTGGTAAAGGTGGAGGACACCTACTACATCATCTGGTGTCAGGATTTCTACGGCGCTTCCATCGGTATGGCAAAGACCACCGATTTTAAGACCTTTACCAGAATCGAGAATCCCTTCATTCCTTTTAACAGGAATGCGGTGCTTTTCCCCAGGAAGATAAACGGCAAGTATATGCTTTTAAGCCGTCCTTCGGATTCCGGGCATACGCCTTTTGGCGATATCTTCTTAAGCGAGAGCCCGGACATGGTGTACTGGGGCAGACACAGACATGTGATGGGCAGAAGCTCCGAGTGGTGGGAGTCGGTTAAAATCGGTGGCGGCGCGGCGCCTATCGAGACCACGGAAGGGTGGCTTTTGTTCTACCACGGCGTGTCGGGCACCTGCAACGGCTTCGTTTATTCGATCGGCGGCGCGATCCTTGATATCGACAATCCTTCCAAGGTGCTTTACCGCTGTGAGAACTTCCTGCTTACGCCTGAGGAGTGGTACGAGGAGAGAGGTTTTGTGCCGAACGTGTGCTTCCCCTGCGCGACCATCCACGATTCCGAGAGCGGCAAGATCGCGCTCTACTACGGCTGCGCGGACAGCTATGTGGGTCTGGCGTTCACGAAACTGGATGAGATCGTGGACTATATCAAGACACACAGCCATGTCACCGAGTCGGATACGGAGATTGGGATCAGATAGTCAGAAATGAGTCTGCTTGTGTGCATCATGGCGAATAATAGGAGCGTCGGCTTTCCGGAGAGGGAGGCCGGCGCTTTTTTTGTTGTGAGAGGGAGTTGGTTACACGGGTTTATCAAAAACAGGAAGCATAACAGGAGGTTTTATATGTTATCTATTGTATTAACAGAATTACAAAAGATAAAGCGGTATCATATTCTGCTGATCGGCATTTTATCCCTTATATTGGGAATGTATAGTTTCATAGTCACAATTATTGTCGGCATTTTTGCGGGGCTTCCCGGTTTGGATATTTTTACTCTGACAAAAGGTATGTTTTATATGTTGGGGATTTCCATTTGCATTTATATTGTTGTTCTTCCGATTATCGCCTTTTGTGGAAGAACACCGGGATTTTTTATGGGCGGTTCGGTGATTGCCTTTGTATTGGGCTATTGCAGTATGTTTTTTAAAAGTGGTCTGCTTAGAAATATTTATCCTTTTTTAGCTTCTTTTACGGTGATTGGTTTTGACACCACATCATATATCAGCGCAAAAAGTAAGGCAAGTGTTCCACTGGGGCTTGCGTCGCTTGGCGCAATGCTGTTGATTTCAGCCTTTATCATAGCAATCTCTAAAACACCGGGCGAAGCCAAAACAAAGCAGAAGAAAAATAACATTTCCCTGCGTCCTGCGCAGAGAGAACGTATAAAGACAAACAGATATTGATTGAAGAAAGCGAGGAGTTTTTAAATGAAAGAAAAAATTTTAAGTATGATTGCACTTATTACCGTCTTTGTACCATTGACAGCAGCCTTTGTATGGAAGTCGGATTCCCCTGCCGCAACAGCTATCATCATAGGATATTGTATTTTCGCAGCAGTTAGCTTTGCATACGCCATCTTCCTTTTTGTAAAAATGAAACTTAGGGATAATAACACCAAAATTGCGCTTGGTGTTAATGCGGTTTATGTTGTAGGGATTTTAGTTACCGTGGTTATCCCTCATTTGCTTTCAATAAAGTAACAAAATATAAATCTGCCGCACGACGGCAAAAGGAAAAAGGCGCATGGTTTACAATTTACGGTTCCATGCGCCTTTACGCTGCTATTTTCTTCCGGTGACATTTTTAGGTGACAGGGGAATTTAGCGAGGCCGCCGCATACTCTATAACATAGAAATCTTTTAATCGGCTATGGAGGAGAATCAAATATGGCGATCGGATATCTGACCATGCAGGCGAGAACGGCGCACGATGCGCTGCCCCTGCCCGGCGTACGGGTGAGCGTCTTCGACGATGAGCAGAATCGTATCTATGAGCTCACAACAGACGAAAACGGCGAGACGAGAAAGGTAGCTCTTGAGACCATGGACAAGAGCTATTCACAGAACGAGGATTTTACGGGAACCCCTTATATTACTTATAATGTACTTGCACAAGCGGAAGGATTTGATCCGGTATCAGTCTCAGAGATACCGATCTTCGACGGTGAGTCGGCGTACCTTCCGCTTGTTCTTGTGCCGATGCAGGGGCAGGGACGGGAGCAGACACAGACGCAGGTAACGGTAGGAGCGCCCGCGGTCGCCATGGAAGGGGAGCGGGAGCCGGAGGGCTTTTTACAGGGCGGAGAGTCGCCGCAGGTGCTGAGAAAGGTCGTCATTCCCAATCCGATTACGGTGCATCTGGGCGCGCCGGGTGCCTACGCCTCCAATGTGCAGGTGTCGTTTCCCGACTATGTAAAAAATGTGGCAAGCAGTGAGATTTATCCGACCTGGCCGGAAAACGCGCTGCGGGCAAATATCTATGCCATTATCACCTTTGCCTTAAACCGCGTTTACACGGAATGGTATCGGGCAAAAGGGTATTCCTTTGACATTACGAACAGTACCGCCTACGATCAGGCGTTCATCTATGGCAGACCCATCTACGAATCCATCAGCAGGATCGTGGATGAGATTTTCAACGATTATGTCCGCAGGCAGGGGCAGCAAGCACCTTATTTTACGTCCTTTTGTAACGGCACCACGACGACCTGCAGAGGACTGTCCCAGTGGGGAACGGTGACTTTGGCAAACCGGGGCTATACGCCGCTTAGGATTCTGCGCTACTATTATCCCGATGATGTGGAGATCGCGGAGACGAATATCATCACCAATGAGTTGTCCTCCTATCCGGGGACGGCGCTCAGGATAGGGAGCACGGGGCTGGATGTGCAGACGATTCAAACCTGGCTGGGGCGGATCAGACGCAACTACCCGGCGATCCCGGTGATTACGGACGCATCGGGAATCTTTGGGGACAGTACGCGGGCGGCGGTGAGAAAATTCCAGAGTATCTTCGGGCTTTCCGCCGACGGCGTCGTGGGCAAGTCCACTTGGTTTAAGATTTCCGGCCTCTATACGGCGGTCACCAGACTGGCGGAGCTAAACAGCGAAGGGACGAATCTGGGGATCGGCACCGTGCCGCCTGCTGCCGTCTTACGGCAGGGAGCAAGGGGGCAGGATGTGATTACCCTGCAATATCTGCTCGACGTCATCTCCGAGTACTATCCGGGGATTCCGGCGGTAACGCAGGACGGAATCTTTGGTGCGGGGACGAAACAGGCGGTGACGGCCTTCCAGAGCAGAATGGGACTTGCGGCGGACGGTATCGTGGGTCCCGCTACCTGGAATGCGCTCTACAGGACCTATCAGGGGATCGGGCAGAATGTGCCTACGCCCAATCCCAATCCGACCCCGAATCCCAACCCGACGCCCGGTACGGGCAGCTCCTTTGCGTATACGGTGAAATCCGGGGATACGCTGTGGCTTTTGGCAAACCGTTTCGGCACATCGGTGGATGCGATCAGGCGCTTAAACGGATTGACGAGCGATAATCTGCGGATTGGTCAAGTGCTGCAGATCCCGACGGAGCAGCCCACAGGATATTTTAGCTATACCGTGAAATCGGGAGATACGCTGTGGCTGTTGGCAAACCGTTTCGGGACGACAGTGGACGCGATCAGGCGTTTGAACGGGCTTAGCAGTGATAGTTTGCAGATCGGGCAGGTGTTGCGGATTCCGAATTGAGACAACGTGCAGCAGACTGAGAAGCGTTTCCATGTGATTTAAATCGTGTGCGACTGTAAATTTTGCGCCGGCATCCCATTGGGGAGGTCGGCGTTTTTCCGTGCAGGCTTGTCTTTTGTTTTTTTCGTGTTATACTGGTATAGACAGGACAAAAACACACGAAAGTGTCGTTTTTTTGTTGGCGGATTTTTAGTAGGAACTGCAGGCTTGGAACGCAGCAGCCTAAAAAGGTTACACGACGGAGGAAATATTCTGTGAAGATCATAATAGCGGGGGACGGCAAAGTAGGCTCTACGCTGACGAGACAGCTGGTTGCGGAGGGACATGACATTACCCTGATTGATGCAAAGGCGGAAGTTTTGGAATTGAGCGAGGAGCGCTATGATATTATGGCGGTGCAGGGAAACTGTGCGTCCATGGCGACGCTTTCCAGAGCAGGCGTGGAGGAAGCGGAGCTTTTGCTGGTGATGACGGGCGCGGATGAGGTCAATCTGCTTTGCTGTACCATTGCGCACGGTATGAATCCCAATCTTCATACGATAGCGAGAATACGCAATCCGGAATACAAGGATCAGATTTATCAAATGCGGCATTTGTTTGGGTTGTCCATGGTGGTCAATCCGGAGAGACAGGCGGCAATCGAGATGGAACGGCTGATCAAGTATCCGGGTTTCTTAAAGAGAGATACCTTTGCCAAAGGCAGAGTGGAGATCGTGGAACTAAAGATCGGGGATGATTCCAAGCTCTGTAATGTGGGACTTTACGATTTGACCAATATAGTCAAATGTAAGATTCTGGTCTGCGCCGTTTTGCGGGACAGCAAGGCAATCATCCCTGACGGTAATTTTGTGCTGCAGGCGGGGGACAGAATTTTCGTGACGGCATCCACCAGGGAATTGACCGTATTTCTCAAAAATATCGGCATTATCACCCACAAGGCGAAAAGAGTGCTTTTGTGCGGCGGCGGACGCTTAAGCTATTATCTGGCGCAGCTTCTTCAGCAGGACGGTATCCAGGTGGAGATCATAGAACAGGATCATGAAAGATGTCTTTCTCTTGCCAACCAGCTTCCCGATGTGACGGTGGTGTGCGGTGATGCCGGCAATGAGTTCCTGCTGGAGCGGGAGCGAATCGGAGAATGCGATGCGCTTGTTTCATTGACCGGTGTGGACGAAATGAATCTGTTCATTTCGCTGATCGGCAGCAATGCAGGTGTGCCGCAGATTATCACGAAGCTTAGCAGGCTCTCCAATAACAGGATGTTGGACAAACTGCCTGTGGGCAGTACGATCAGCCCGAGGGAACTATGCTGTAATGATATCGTGCGGTATGTGAGGGCGATCCGCAACCAGAACGGGGCTGCGCAGGCGGTCAACGTGATCGCGGACGGGCAGGCGGAAGCGATAGAGTTTCTCGTGGATGAAAATACCAAACACTGTGAGGAACCGCTTAAAAAACTGAACCTTAAGAAAAATATTCGTGTGGCGGGCATCAACCGGCACAACAGTTTTGAGATACCAAACGGCGACTCCTTCTATCGAAAAGGGGATGCTGTGATCATCGTGACGGGCAGGGACGAGATTATTTACCAACTCAATGATATCTTCTTAGCCTGACCGGAATGAGGATGAAATGAGGACCGTATGAATTATCGAATGATGGGAAAATTTATCAGCCGGATTCTGATCGTGGAGGCGATCTTTATGATTCCGGCGCTGCTGATCAGCGTTTTCCGGGAGGAGTCGGCGGCGATATTCGGGTTTTTGACCGGAATGGTCATTACAGTGGCGACGGCGACTTTGCTCTATTTGCTCTGCCGAAAGGCAAAAAAAGGCTTTTATGCGAGAGACGGACTGGTCTGTGTGGGCGCAAGCTGGATCGTGATGAGCCTTTTGGGCTGCCTGCCCTTTTATTTTTCGGGGGAGATCCCGCGTTTTATTGACGCGCTCTTTGAGACGGTTTCCGGTTTTACCACGACGGGGGCGTCTGTTTTGCCGGAGGTGGAGCCTCTGTCAATGGGCATTCTCTACTGGCGCAGCTTCACGCACTGGTTAGGCGGTATGGGCGTGTTGGTGTTTGTGCTGGCGATCGGCAGAGGGCGGGAGAAAAGCGACGGTTACACCATGCACCTTCTGCGGGCGGAAAGTCCCGGTCCCAAGGTGGAGAAGCTGGTGCCCAGGATGAAGGACTCGGCGAAAATCCTGTATTTTATTTATGTATTTCTGACCATTTTGAATGTTTTTTTTCTCCTGATTGGCGGCATGCCGCTGTTTGATGCGGTCTGTACGGCATACGGGACGGCGGGGACGGGCGGCTTTGGCGTCAGGAATGACAGCATTGCCGGATACAGCCCCTATCTACAAAATGTGTGTACCGTGTTTATGATGTTGTTCGGCGTGAATTTCAGCTGTTATTACATGCTGGCGATCCGTCAGGTGAAGAATGTCTTCAAAGATGAAGAACTGCGGTTTTATCTGGGGACGGCGCTTGCCAGTGTATTGTTGATTGCATGGAATGTGCGGGGGCTGTACGGGACCGTCGGGGAGACGGTGCGCCATGCGGCGTTCCAGGTGGCAAGTATTATGACGACTACCGGCTTTGCGACCACGGATTTTGACTTATGGCCCAGCTTTTCGCGGGCGATCCTTCTGGGACTGATGATCGTCGGCGCCTGTGCGGGAAGCACGGGCGGCGGTTTTAAGTGTGGACGCACGCTCCTTTTGATCAAGAGCCTGCGCCGTAACGTGCGGCAGATCCTGCATCCGCAGAAAGTGCAGGTAGTACGCGTGAACGGGCAGATGGTGACAGAGAAGGTGCTGGATAACACGAATGCCTATCTGGCTGCTTATGCCTTTATCGTCGTGTTTAGTTTTATCGTGATCTCCATCGACGGGTTTTCGCCGATGACGAACTTTTCGGCGGTGCTGGCGTGTTTCAACAATATCGGTCCCGGGTTGGAAAGTGTGGGACCGACCTGCAATTTTGCGGCTTACGGACTTTTATCCAAAAGCATCCTCATCGTGGATATGCTGGCGGGACGTTTGGAAATCTTTCCCATCCTGATTCTGTTTTCAAAGAGTACGTGGAGCGGGAAATAGGGAAATTTTGTTTGTGTGTTGAGGGTTTTTCTCAAATATGGTAAGATACCAACAGAGGCAGTTTAGAAGTATCATAGGTTTATAGCGAGACATGCGAAAGTCGTCTTGCAGAAGGAGGAACACATGGAAGCGACAGATGCGATCAAGAAAAAAGCGGAAACAGAAAAAGAGACAGATACGGAAGTGATTTTGCAGTATCGCAATTATGAGGTCAATATGGATGATGTGACTAAGCGGGTCAAAGCCCACTATATTGCAAAAGGATATCAGGCAGATTCCATTGAAAATATGCAGATCTATGTAAAGCCCGAGGATTTTACGGCTTACTATGTCATTAACGACGGCGTGGTGGGGAAGGTAAATCTTTTCTAACACCGTGCGGACAGATTTTACAGTCGCAGTTTGTCGTTTAGAAGAAAGGAAGCAGCTCTACCAGAAATGCCACAGCGCAGCAGAGCACAGCCACCTGAAAGAGACTGCATCCTTTCCAGGCCAGGATGATACCCGCAATCAGGGCACAGAGACCCGCAGCGGGTTCCTGCGTGGCTTCCATGATGGCGGGGAAGGTCATGACCGCCAGCGTCGCGTAGGGCACATAAAAGAGGAACGAACGCAGATATTTGTTGGTGATTTCCTTGCGGATCAGCGCCAGGGGCGCCATGCGGATCAGGTAGGAGACTGCCGCCATCACCAGAAGATAGATCCAGATATTATGTTCCATTTCTAA
>DETS01000073.1:0-11497 GCA_002361735.1 Lachnospiraceae bacterium UBA3282
ACTCAAATTGCCGATTGAAAAATCAGTGCATCAGCATGATTTTTCAATCTATCCTCCTGTCAACATAAACTCATGATTTCCTGTCCTTTTCTTTTATCGGCAAAAACGCGGGAAAAAGGAAGAAGGATTGTTGCATGAGGACAAATAGCGGTAATGACTGGACATCAAAGGAATTATAAATTCTTTTCCAAAAAGGCAAACATCTCAAGGCTCCATTTCCATGCCGAATTGTCATAGGCAAGCCCGCAGCCGTGCCCTCCCGTCGGATAATAGAGACATTCGTGGGCAACGCCCATTTCCTTTAGTCTGTTTTCCAGCTTTTTCGTATTTTCAGGCGGGACACAGTCATCGTCCATGCACGCCCAGGCAAAGGTCGGCGGATAATCCGCTTTAATGAGGTTTTCCACGGAAAATTCTTTTCGCAGCGCCTCGTCATCCTTGCCAAAAAGCGCCAAAAAGCTGCCCTCATGCGCAACCCCTTTTTCAAAGCTGATCACCGGATAGCCCAGAACCACCGCATTCGGTTTTCCTTCCGGCAGAAGTTTTTCTGCCAGCGCCGCGGACGACGCGCATAAATGTCCTCCTGCCGAAAAGCCCACGATACCGATGCGGTCGGGATCGACCTGATATTTCGCGGCATTTTCCCTGACATAGCGGATGCTGTGAAGCAGATCCATCTGCGGATCGGGATAACGCGACGGCGCCACTCTGTAACGAATCATAAAAGTAACATAACCCTTCTGCTCCGCTGCCGTCTGGATGGGCGTGCCTTCATTCTGAAAACTGACAAATTCATAGGCGCCGCCCGGACAGATAATCAGCGCGGGTTTTCTTTCCTCCGTTTTTGCCAAGGGCGGCGGCGTAACGAGATAGGTCCGATCCCCGCCCTGTAAGACTTCTCCTTCGATCGGCTCCCACGCCTTCCAGTCATGCAAATGCAGGCACTGTCTTTTCCCTGACCGGATCTCCAAGATCAGATTCGCCGTATCGACCAACTGCTCCGCAAGTCCAAGCAGATTGGTTCCCCACGGGGTCTGACCTCTGAAAGCGGAAAGCCGCAGCGGTTCTTCCCACAGTTCTTTCGGAAACAAATCGAACTGATCTTCCGCAAAGAAAAACGGAATCCACTTTTTCATACCCGGTGCGGATAATATATCTGTTAATGAATTGTTTGTGGTAAACATGCGAACCCCTCCTTTATCATCCTTTTACTTCTTTATGTCCCACCAGCATCTCATATGTCACCCCGTATTTCTCCGCGATATCCCCCGCATAGGACATCCCCTCCGGCGGCGCGATCTCGATTTTGAAAGAGCGGTTGCCGCCATCGGCTTTAACGATCAGCGAAAACGTCTCATTGAGAAGCAGCAGACTGTTTTCCGTACTGTCGGCATAAAGTTCGCGAAACCGCTGACACTCCTCCCCCAGACGCCCGAGATCCAGCGTCTTGTCCTCGTCCGCGGGAAAATGGGTATAAATACAGTCAACGGGATGGAAGATAAAAGAATCCGCCGGCACAAAAATGCCGCCCTGCGCCAAGGAAAACAACAGCCCTGCCGCCTGCGTGACGGTCGTCTTTCCGCCGCGGTTTGCACCTGTCAGCACATAGCCGCTCAGTTTTTTGATATACGCCGCAAAGCGGACATAATAGATAAATTCCGGGATCAAATCTGTGATATCCGTAATGGTAAGGGACACATATTGATCCAAAGTGCTTTTCAGTTTTTTTCACAGAAATTGCCAAGAATGTTTGACTTGGTAAAGTACTTATTATTGATGGAGATCAAGCCGATGCCGTCCGCTTCAAACCGATCGTTTAAGTTGATGCCCACCGTAACACTCCGCAGATCCGTCGTCGCCGCCCGCAGCGATTCGATATCCTTTTTTAACTCCGAGAAACCGTTGTCATGATATAAGTCGTCGATATATGCCTTGAGACAAAACAGCCCCTCCGAATGCACCTCTGCATCCGACAGACTCTTGTAAATAGCTTCCACACACTGAATATAATCCTTCAGTTCATCCAGCCGGTGCATGAGGTCCCACACGCCTTTTGTATCCTCATGCGCCCTGCCGATGCTTCCGTAATCGCGCAGAAAATTGATCTGATCCAAAATGCGCAGTATCTCGTCGCACATCGCTTCCTTTTGATAGATATCCGCAAACACGTCGCTCCGATACTGCGTCACCGCAGGGTCGTCCGTCATTTTGGAAAGAATGGATAAGAAAAGCGCCTGCTCCTGCTTTTTGTCCGTGATCTGCGCACAGAGATAATCCAGTCCCAGATCATGGACCGTGGCATCCGATAATGCTTTATAATGCGGCGCACAGGCAGGCGGCGTCAATAAACTGATGGTTCCTTTCTTTTGATTCATGGTATTTCCTCCGTCTTCTATCTCTATGCCATCTCCGAAAATGTATCCGCCATTCCCCCGACAAGGCTCCACTGCCGCGTCATATAGGCTTGCAGTTCTTCCGTACGTTTCCTGTAAGCTTCTCTGACCGATTCGGGATCATCGAAATGCTCCATGAGCGCGCAGGCGGCGCAGTACCCGCTCTCCATCCCGGCGGAAATGCCTTCGCCCATCGGGTTTAAGAACCCGGCAATTTCCCCGGCAAACAGAATGCGTCCCACACCGTGATCCACATGGCAGCCCGGACGAATGTGCGGCATCAGCCATTTTTCTTCTTTTGTCTGCCTGTCGATGTGCAGATGATGTTTTTCTTTCATATAATCAATAAATCGATTATAATAATTTGTTATTACATCCATATCTTTCACAGACACGCCAAGCACCAGCAAATCGTCCTTTACATTGAACCAGGCATCGTACTGCGAAAGCTCCGGCTGTAAATATGCATAAAAGTAATGCGGGTCCAGATCGATGCTGCCCTCGTTGAAGGTCTGAAATGTCGTTATGTATCCCGACTCCTCCGTCGGATTCTCTGCAATTTGATTAGCATCCCGCGCAATCATCCGTCTTTTCGACGCTGGCGGAATCTGCCCGAATATCTGCCGCTTCAATGTCCCGACAACACCCTCGCAGTCGATGACATACTTTGCACATTCCGTAACACTGTCCTCCCCGCGCAGGCTGACCTCCACAAAGCCGTCCTTTTCCGTACAGGCAAGTGCCGTCACACCGTCCTTCACTTCTGCGCCGCTCTCCTTTGCTTTCTTTGCCAGCCAGCCGTCAAAATGACTGCGCCAGACGTTAAGCCCCTCCTGCTCGAAGCGGTATTCCTTTCCTTTATCATCCGTAAAGACCATGCCCCGGTTCTGCGTCGGGGTACACGTAGCCGACGCGGGTACTGCTTCCCCGAAATAAGTTTTTACAAGGTCCATCGACTTTTTGATTAAGACGCCGGAACATGACTTGTACCTTGGCATTTTGCACTTTTCTGCCAAAAGAACCTTCCGTCCTTTTTCTGCTAACATTTTGGCTGCCGTGCAGCCCGCAGGTCCCGCGCCGACCACGATTGCGTCGTACATCCGTATATCATCCTTTCCGCCCGGTCACTCCAAAAGCCCCGTTGCGCATCCATCTTATCACAATTTCCACCGTAAAGCGATACCGCCGAGGGTCACACATTCCCCACATACACCTTCTCCAGATACTCCTCCGCGATTCCCGCCAGGCGGTACAGCAGCTCCACATCCGTCGCCTTCCTGTCCCTCATATGGTAGCGCGGAAAAAAGCGGGTGATATGAAGCGGGATCGTCGGACGCAAAGCAGCGATCCACTTTGCCTGCGCCTCCATGTCCTCAGGCGCATCGTTTTCCCCCGGCACGATGATCGTCGTCAGTTCCACATGGCAGCGTTTCAAGCACCGTAAGCGACGCCGTGCCGTTTGATACGAGAACATTACACATCCCGTATTCCCGCACCAGCTGCGCCGTATCGCGGACAAACTCCCAGCCCGCCAATGGCTCGTTATAAGTATAGGCAATTCCGATATTTCCTGCCTGTTTCTGTTCCTTCCACATCAGCGCCAGATCCGCAAGCTGCCTTGGAGAGACCTGCTCTGCGTCAAGTCCCCTTCCGTCTGTCATGGAAATCTCGTGATTCTGGCAGAAAGGACAGCGGAGAATGCCGCATTTTAGTGATGCCGTATCACTTCAAACCGTTCCAGTTCCACTTTCTCGTAATCCCGGATTCCCGCCTTCTGCTTCGCGATGGCGATCTGCTCCTCCACCGTTTCCACGCCCTCCAGATTCGGCAAAAGCAGCCCGCGTCTTCCGTCCCTTGTCACGATGACGCCGTACCGCTTTACATCCAGCTCCTCCGGTGAAGAAATCTTCTCCGTCTCCCCCAGCACGTCAACACTGATTGAAAGGCGGTCCACCTCCCAATCTTCCACAGGCGAGAATCTGGTGTCCTGCGAGCAGGCGCTGACGGCATTGTGCATGATCTCCTCCGCAAGCGATCCCCTGACCGCCCGAATGGTGCCGATACAGCCTCTGAGCCTTCCGTCTTCCTTCAGGGATACAAACGCGCCAGCCCTGTTTTGATAGAGTTCCCGCGGCAGATCCTGCGGCATCTCGGGTAACTTTCCGGTCTTCACAAACGCCTCAACGGTATACCGCGCCAGCCTGACGTAAGCATCTTCCTTCTCCCGTTTGGCAAGAAGCTCCCGCCGCTCCTTCTCCTCATACTGCTCCAAAAAATTCCGTGTCTCGTCCTTTCCGCAGGGGAAACAGGTACAGACACCGTACCCCACCCCGAAAGGTCCCTCATAGGAAAGCTGCTTCGCCTCCACATCGATTCTGTCAAATGCGCCCGCCATAATGGTAAAGGAGCGATGCCCGCACTCCGCCGCTTTTTCACAAAAATCTTCCGAAAACGCAAACAGTTCCCCAAACGCACCCCTGCTCATCACATCCATGATCCGCGCATCGTAGGCAGGCCCCTCCTGCTGATAACCGTAAGGGCCGTCCTCCTTCAGCCTGTGAGACAAGTCGCCGCTGGCGATGACTACCGTATTTCGTCCAATGTTTTCGGCAACCGCTTTGATGCACTGTCCCAGACGGTAATGCGCTGTCAGCGGGAAACCCGACAGTCCAATCCTTACCAGACGGTATCCCGTCCAATATTGATTGACAAAATATAGGGGCACCATCGTTCCGTGATCGAGCTTTTTCTCCCGCTCTCCCATCGTCCCCGCCTCTAAACGGGCTTCCGCCGCAGCCTCGCACAACGCATGAACAAATTCCGTATCATAGGAGACTTCCATCGAAACCTGTCCGGCACGGAACTGTCCGAAATCGCCCCTTGCGCCCTGCCCGGGCGAGATATGAAAATAGTCCGCATACATGATCTGGTGCGGGGACAAAAGCACGATCGTCTCCGGTCGCAGGCGGCCGATCTCTTCCGCTGCCTGTTGGTATGCGTCTATCGTCTGTTGTATTTTCTTTTCCTCACCACCGCCTATTTCAGGTATGATGAGCGGCGGGTGCGGGAACATGAAGCCTGCTGAAATTCCCATGGTAAGCCTCCTACTGTGTGTCAGACTGTCTGCAAAAGTCCCTTGTCCTTTGCATCACATCCCACAAATTCTCAATATTTTTCAAAGTATCATCACATTCAAGAGAATGATTGCAGCCTTCATATACCGTGATGGGAATCTGCCTTTCCTTTGCAAGGCGGATGATCTCCTCCGTGTCGCTCCACGGATCCGCCGTGCCGATAAAGGCGATTGCCTGCTTCGGTGCAAACTGAAAGGTCTGTGCCAGAGGCGTATACAGGACATGCCTTGCTCTGCTTAATCCATACTTCTCTGCAACGCATTGGTATTTCTTTCCCAAAAAACACCGTCCGCATATCCCTGTATCGTCCTATCGGACTCCGCCATTTCCAGTCGCTTCTCCGCCCAGACACAGTATTGCTCATTCTGTTCGATACCAATGTAATGTCTGCCCAATTTTTTCGCCGCAACAGATGTAGACCCCGATCCCAAGAAGGGGTCTAATATCACATCTCCGGGATCGGAGCTTGCGAGAATCAATTTGGCGAGCAGCTTTTCCGGTTTTTGTGTGGGGTGCGCCGTGTTCTCCGGCATCGACCAATAAGGAATCGAAATATCATCCCAAAAGTTTGACGGATATGTGTTTCTGAAGTTTCCCTGCTCTGTTTCTTCCCAATCTTTCGGTTTACCGTCCACCTTATAGGGCGCCATGACCTTTCTTCTTATCTTTACATCTTCCACATGAAAGGTATAGGTCTTTGAATTGGTTGCAAACCAAATATCTTCCATGCCATTTTTCCAATTGGAAAGGGCACCCCTTCCTTTTTCTCTCTGCCATGTAATGCGATTCTGTACATAAAAATACCTTTTTAACACCTTAGCAATTGCCGCCCCTGACTGCCAGTCACAGCACACGTAAATCGTGGCATTTTCCTTTAAAAGCGGGATCGCCAGCGATATCCACTTTTCTGTATACTCTTCATACATTTCGTCCGAAGTTTTTTTGAATTGATTGCCATGAAAATCCTTATCCAAGTTGTATGGCGGATCCACGATCAACAGGTCTACCGAATGTTCCGGCAGCATACTTAATGTTGCAAAAGTATCCCCTATTATTGTCTTATCCAGCACTTCTTCCAATGTTTTTTTCTCTGAAATGCGCAAGCACCTATCCAGATATTCTTTTCCCTCTTCCACGCTCATGTCAATTGTTTTGTTGCGATCCGCCTTCATGCCGTAACCTTTCTAAGATACTTTCTTACTCACCTTACGGTAAAGTCAATTTTCCATCACTTCTCTCACCGCCTGCTCTAAAACTCCCAGGTCAATCGGCTTCGCAACGTGTTTGTTCATCCCTGCGTCCAGCGCGTCCCTGATATCTTCCGCAAAAGCATTTGCAGTCATTGCAATAATCGGTATCTCCTTCGCCAGCGGATGATCTAAGGCCCTGATCCTCCTCGTAGCTTCATAACCGTTCATGACCGGCATCTGTACATCCATCAAAATCAGCTGATACTTCCCGGGCTCGGACTTGGCAAACGCATCCACCACCAACTCTCCATTCTCATAAATATCACAGGTGGCACCCATGATACCCAGCACTTCCCCGAGAATCTCCGAGTTGATCTCATTATCCTCCGCTACCAGTATATTCATACCCTGCAGAATGCTGTTTTCACTGCTCTCCTCCTGTACGGGAGCCGTCTCCTGATTGAGAACAGCCTCCACTTTCTGACGGATACGCCGTACAGTCTCCAAACCGTCTTACCCGCCTCAATCTTGCTGATGTCCAAAATATCATTGATCAGCCCCAGCAGGTGCTGACCGGACGCGGTAATCTTCTTGGTATACTCCCGCACCTTTTCCGGATTCTACGCATCACGGAGCAAAAGCGTGGCAAAGCCTACGATCGCATTCATCGGCGTACGGATATCATGGCTCATATTGGATAAAAATGAACTCTTGGCACGGTTTGCTTCCTCCGCGATCCGAAATGCCTGTTCCGCCGCCTCCTTAGATTCCGCCAACATAACATTGGATTCCTCCAACTGCTGGTTCATTTCTTCCTGCCTGCGCAGATTCTCCTGCTCCTGTTGAAACAGCCTGGCTCCACTGCGCTGACGGAGAACCGCCATAGCTGCCAAAAGCAGCAACACTACCAGAAACACTGCCAAAAGCAGCAGTGTCCGCATCACCGTTCCTACCATGGTCACGGTATCGGCTGCCACAAACTCTGCCGGTATCAGGAACAAAAGCAGCGTATCATACTCCGTCAAAGATACAATACAAAAATAGTATTCGATTCCGTCCCGTTTGAAATTACTGCTGACAGCACCGTTTTCTTTCACTGCCGCCCTGATGTCGGAAATCTTCTGCCCTTCCATCTCCTCCAGAGCCTTGAGCACATTGTATGCCTGGATACTGTTATTTGCATCCATATCATTATCGTGCATCCGGGTACCGTTACTTTTTAAGATATAGGTCTCATTCCGACTGCCATAGGCTGTGCTGTCATAATATTCAGCAATCGTCTGTACATTTTTCAGAAGAACCGTATGGGTAAACACAACGTCTTTCTCTTTTGTTTCAATCGGCGTTTCCAATTTCTGTACAAACGCCCAATAGCCCCCCTGATAGATATAGCTGTCTGTAATAAAGGTATACTTTTCCTCCCCACCGGCAACCTGCGCAATATCAGACCAGACGCCATGCTTCCCTTCCGCATCATAACAATTCCCCTGCTCGTCCAGAAGCATAAGCATGGTATCCTTGCTTTCCATCTCCAGAAACCGCTCTATCTCTCCAATATTCCGGGCTATATTTTCCTCCGAATCAAACTCCTGTTCCTGCAGGGCATTCAATGCCGCGGCAAGATAAGTCCAGTTAAAATCCAAAGCACTATTCAAATTTGTCTTCACCTGAAAGGTGATTTCAAGAAGCTGCATCGAACGCTCCGCAAAAATCTGTTTTCTCAGATATTTTGTAAAATAGATACCCCCTACTACCAAGGCCATCAGCAGGCATCCGATCAATAACGCCGGCAGCATGAAATCTCTTTTCCGCTTCTTATATTTCATGCACTAACCCTCTTTCTCAACACGCATTCTCAGCATGACTCACTCATGCAATGTGATGTAATCCGTAGGCGTGACCAACTGCTTCCCCTCCAACAGGCGGTTTACAATTACCTCTTTATAGACTGCATCCGCTTCCTCATATTCTGTAACGCCTACCACTTCAAGCGCTTCCTTCTGCATTAAATCCGCACTTCCCATCACTGCCACGGAATAGATTTCGCCCCGCTCCAATTCTTTTCCGTCTTTTGTCAACTTTTGCAGCCGGTAACCGGTATCGGTCTTCTGGATTTCCATGGCAAAACCGCTGGATACATAGAGGGTAGAATCATTGACCACAGACCCTCGTTTATCCGGAGTCGTCAGAACATAGTCCATGTATCGATACAGCTGGTCGCCCGTCATTCGGCACAAAAAGATTGCAATGTACTCGCCCATAGTCAGGTACCGAAGCTCCTCCGCCATGTAATCTCCGGCGGCAATATTGCCCGCCACATTCACGGATTGTCCCACCAGCAGTTCAACACCCAGTTCTTCCCTGACCGTATTCATGATCGAAGAAGAAGCCGCGCTTCCTTTCTTCGGATCAAAGGCATAGGAATAACCGGTGTCCACATGAGCCGCCGACGGCATGTTTTCGTTCTTCTGCCCCATGGCCTCGTTAGACGCGTCAAATGCGGTCTCGGCATCCGGATATTCACCCGTGATCATTTTCTGTACGATCTGCTGAGATACCGAGAACATCTCCGCAGAGGCAAGCCGGATATACAGTTGATTGCTGTCGATATACGGTCGGATGAAGGACAAAGCAGGGGAAAGATCCAAATTCACGTCCTTGCTATAAGAAATCATACTCCGACCGGCTGAAATACTTCGCTGTCCCTCCTCGCTTAGCATCGCCGCCATAATATCGAGAATCAACTTGCGGCGCTCGGGATCCTCCTCCGCTGCTGCGCTGGCCGCCACCTGAAAAGACGGATAGGTCAGATACCAATTCTCTTTCTCAGACGCTCCGTAATAAGGCATCAGAACGGACTCCCTGCCATCAACATCATATCTTGCCGCCTCATCTCCCGTCCCCCGTACCATCGCCACCCGGTCCGCCGTATATTCATCAAATACATTCAAACCGCTTTTCGTATCGGAAGATAAAACACCCGCGCAGTCAATAAATTCCTCCATCTGTTCAAAAACTGGCAGCCAGACCTCCTCACTGAGCTGATTTGTCTGCCCGCTCTCATATTGCTGCCGCCATTCTCTGCCTTTCTGGGAAGTCAGCTGCGGAATGGACAGCCCCTGAAGGACTTCCATACAAGTGTAATCGGCGCCAAAATTAGACAGGAAAGGGCGTATCCCCCGCGCCTCCAACTCTGCGCACACATTCACAAACTCCTCATAGTCGGTGGGAACGGACAGGCCATTTTCCTCCAACAGGGTTTTATTCACAAGAATACTGTCCACCTCCGCACAGGCAGGAAGCCAGTTCACCGTCCCGTCACTGTAAGTATAATTATACAGATAGGAGGGATAAAACGTATTGGCAAGCTCCGTACCGCTTAAATCCATCAGAGCATCCTTCCAGTCAGCCACATCCCGCAGGGAAAACCGCCGAACGGTAAGAATATCCGGCAAATCTCCCTTCTACTACAGATAATTTATATGTACTCTTTATCCGCATTCAGTTTTCCTCGGCAATACACTACCGTAAATGGAGCTCGTCTGTAAAAATCCCCTCATAATCCTGTAATTCATGGAACATCCCGTCAACAATGACTGTATCATCCTGTATGCGGTACAGCATCACAAACTTATGCTTCGCAAACCTTATTTTCCTATACCCATGCTTTGCCAGCAAGGGATTATCACATATCTTCAGGGGATCTGCTACCGTGGATAAGCGTTTCTTTGTCTCTCTGGCATCCGCAAGGATCGCCTTCGCCGCCTCTCTGTTTCCCAACGTCTCTACCGTATAAAAAACATACCTATCCGATCTGCGCTTTGCAGGCGGCATGATGATAACTCTATAACCCATATCTGTCACCGATCTCATCAAGGACTTTATCGAGATCTTCTCCTTCACCTGCCAGATAACAAGCCCTCGACTCAGCCAGTTCCGCTAATATTTCACTGCCACTCAGCGGTCTATATGGATTATCCGTACAGAAATTGGTCAGCAGATAACTCTGTATCTCCTCCTGACGTTCTTCCGGTATCGTTAATAACAATGCCAGATTTGCTTCCCGTGTACTCATATATGAACTTCCTCCGTCCTGTCTGATTTTGCTCCTGATCAATTTTATTATAACAGGAAATCACAAAATTAACACTGCTTTTTGAATGCAGCGGCAACGGAAACAAAGGCAATATATCCGCTACAGTCGATTGCAAATATGCCGCTTTCCCAAAGAAAGCCGCTGAAAATGCACCCACAGGCTTCATACCCTGCTCCTACATTTCCTCAAAAACGCTCCAAAAAATGAAATCAGAGTGTTCCTCAAATCCTGTATTTATGCGAGAGAAAGGATAGTCGTTAGACAAAAATAAGACCCGCATCTTTCGATGCAAGGTCTTATTTTTCTATGTCGTAGCTAATTATATTTGCCTCTTTTTAGAATAAATTTCCGTGCCCTACGACATTCTGTTTCTCCTACTTCTTGTCTGCGATCGCTGCCTGCGCAGCCGCGAGCCGGGCGATCGGCACCCTGAACGGTGAGCAGGAAACATAGGTCAGTCCCACCTTATGGCAGAACTCCACGGACGAAGGATCGCCGCCGTGCTCGCCGCAGATACCGAGTTTGATGTTCGGCCTGGTCGCGCGTCCTTTCTCCGCCGCCATCTGTACCAGCTGTCCCACGCCGCTCTGGTCGAGTCTTGCAAACGGATCGGACTCATAAATTTTATTCTTATAATAATCGCCCAAGAACTTGCCGGCATCGTCACGGGAGAAGCCGAAGGTC
>DETS01000073.1:11774-75679 GCA_002361735.1 Lachnospiraceae bacterium UBA3282
GGAGAAGCCGAAGGTCATCTGGGTTAAGTCGTTCGTACCGAAGGAGAAGAACTCCGCCTCCTCTGCGATCTCGTTTGCCAGAAGCGCCGCACGGGGAATCTCGATCATGGTACCGATGTGGTACCGGATGTCGGAGTTTTTCTCCTTCTTTACAGCCTCAGCCACTTCCACCACGACGTCCTTGACGAATTTCAGCTCTTTCTTCTCGCCGACGAGAGGGATCATGATCTCGGGTACGATATCGTAGCCCTTCTCGTTCTTCACCTCGATCGCCGCTTCCATCACGGCTCTGGTCTGCATCTTTGCAATTTCGGGATAGGTAACGGCAAGACGACAGCCGCGGTGTCCCATCATCGGGTTGAACTCGTGGAGGGAATCGCAGATCTCCTGCACTTCCTCCGCCGTCATCATCATCTCCACCGCCAGATCGTCGATGTCCGCCTGCTCGGTGGGCACGAACTCATGTAACGGGGGATCGAGGAAACGTATGGTCACGGGTCTGCCCTCCATCACCTCATACAGCGCCTTGAAGTCGCCCTTCTGGAAAGGAATCAAAGCGTTTAATGCCTTTTCTCTCTGTTCCTGCGTCCTTGCCAGAATCATCTGCCTGATCTTCGGGATTCTGTCGGGCTCGAAGAACATGTGCTCGGTACGGCAAAGACCGATGCCCTCCGCGCCGTACTTCACGGCATTTGCCGCATCCGCGGGGGTATCCGCATTGGTGCGCACCTGCAGTTTGCGGTATTTGTCCGCCCACTCCATGATGCGTCCGAAGTTTCCGCTTACGGAAGCCTCCACGGTCTTAATATCGCCTTTATAAATCTTTCCGGTGGAGCCGTCCAGCGAAATGTAATCGCCCTCATGGAAGACCTCGCCGCCCAATTCAAATACCTTCTCCTGCTCGTTGATGGCAATTTCGCCGCAGCCGGATACACAAGCCGTACCCATGCCGCGCGCCACAACGGCTGCGTGAGAAGTCATGCCGCCGCGCACGGTGAGGATACCTTCCGCCGCGTGCATTCCTTCAATATCCTCGGGAGAAGTCTCAAGACGCACCAGCACGACTCTCTCGCCCTTTTCGTGGGCTTCCTTGGCTTCATTGGCGGTGAAATAAACTTTACCTGCCGCCGCGCCGGGAGATGCGGGAAGCGCCTGTCCCACTACCTGTCCCGCCTTTAACGCATCGGGATCAAAGGTCGGATGTAAGAGCTGATCCAGCGACTTCGCCTCAATTCGAAGCACTGCCTCCTCGGGCGTGATCTTGCCCTCATCCACTAAATCGCAGGCAATCTGCAGAGCCGCGGGCGCGGTACGTTTGCCGTTTCTGGTCTGTAAGAAGAAAAGTTTGCCTTCCTCGATGGTAAACTCCATATCCTGCATGTCGCGGTAATGGTCCTCGAGGCGGTTCGCGATCTCCATAAACTGTTTATAGCACTCGGGAAGATCCTGCTCCAATCTGGTGATGGGCTGGGGTGTCCGGATACCGGCAACCACGTCCTCACCCTGCGCATTGATCAGGTACTCGCCGTAAATGCCCTTTGCGCCGGTGGACGGGTTTCTGGTAAAGGCAACGCCTGTGCCGGAGGTATCTCCCATATTACCGAATACCATCGCCTGCACGTTTACTGCCGTGCCCCAGTCGCCGGGGATATCGTTCATACGTCTGTAGACAATCGCTCTCTCGTTGTCCCAGGAACGGAAAACCGCCTTCACCGCCTCCATCAGCTGTACCTTGGGATCCTGCGGGAACTCCTCGCCCTTATTTTCCTTATAGATATTCTTGAAACGGACAATGATCTCTTTCATATCGTCCGCCGTCAAATCGGTGTCATACTTGACGCCCTTGCTCTCCTTGATCTCGTCCAGAATCCTCTCAAAATAGGATTTCGGAATCTCCATCACGACATCCGAGAACATCTGAATAAATCTGCGGTAGGAATCATATGCAAACCGGGGATTTCCGGTCTTAGCGGCAAAGCCCTCCACGGCTGCATCCGTAAGACCCAAATTCAAGATGGTATCCATCATACCCGGCATGGAAGCTCTCGCGCCGGAACGCACCGATACCAGCAAAGGATTGGCCGTATCGCCGAACTTCTTGCCCTGCTTTTCCTCCAATCCCGCAAGCGCTGTAAAGATCTGTCCTTTGATCTCCTCGGAGATCTGCCTGCCGTTATTGTAATAATCCGTACAAGCCTCCGTGGTCACGGTAAAGCCCTGCGGGATCGGCAGACCCAGATTCGTCATCTCCGCCAGGTTAGCGCCCTTACCGCCCAGGAGATTACGCATATCCGCATTCCCTTCTTCAAACAAATAAACCCATTTCGCCATATTGCTCACTACGCTCCTTTCTCCGCCTGCGAATCATCTCTCAAACAAGCTGCTAAGCTAGCATCTATTTTACCATATATTTGAAAATTTAACACTGTTTTTTTGAAAATTTTCACAATAAAAAAGACAAATATCCTAAAATATCTGTCAGATTAACGTGTAATGACGCCGTCCCATCCGCTTAAGGAGTCGAAAACGTTACAATCCCTTAACGGCAGCCGGCAGAAAACTGTCAAAAATAAACACATCATATTTGCCCTTGAGCGCCTGCAGATCCTTTTCACTGCGGATCGTCCACGCGGCGGCAGGATGTCTGTAAAGATGCCTGCAGATCCTTCTGCCCGGCTCCTCGCTGAACTTATAATTGTAGGCGATGAAGTCGGGTTTGGTCAGAAAATTGAACAGCAGATGCGTCATGGCAAAGTAGAGGACATTCCAGTACTCCCCTTCTTTACGGAAATTTGAGGAGAGCTGTCCGCGCACCACTTCTCCGTGATGCCTGCGGAACCACCACAGCACCATGGGATTAAAGGATTCGATACAGTAAGCGCCCCGGTAAGCGCGCAAAAGCCGATCAATGGCGACACAGCCGGAGACATCCGCCGTCTCCGCCTTGATTTCCACGATCAGAGGCACACGACCCCCCACCATCTGCAGCAGATCGGAAAGTTTCGGGATCCGCTCCTTTGACTGACAGAGGCTATACGCCTGCAGTTCCTCATAAGTGTGGTTCACGACCTTCCCCTCCACACCGCAGATTCTCTCCAATGTAAAGTCATGAAAAATAACAGGCACGCCGTCCTTGGTGACCTGCACGTCGAGTTCCATGCCAAGCCCGGCTTCCACTGCTTTTCGGAAGGCTGCCATGGAGTTTTCCGGCGCATCCCCGGCATTGTCATGCAGCCCTCTGTGGGCAAAATACATCTTCCGGAACAGGGAGGTGTCCGGTCTTTTTAGGATGCGCGGCATGATCGCCAGCAGATATAACACGGCAAGCACCGCGGCAGAGCAAAATATGATTTTTATAACCGCCAGAAGCATCTGAATGTCCACCTTTATCTATTCCTGCAATCACTCATCTTCTAACATAGACACATAAATATTTCTCAACATTATCAGTTCTTTGTTATCAGGCGAAATCTCCAACGCTCTGCCAATCTGCATAAGGGTTAAACGAATAAATCCCTGAAATGGTCTGCTTGTCATTTCCATAACAATAGCGCCGCCTTTCTTCCTGCTTTCATACACATTATAGCAAGCTCTCTGATATTTTCAAGTGCCATCCGCCAGTCTCACCACATCCCCCTTTTTCACTTCTTTTGTGGAAGATTCCAGAATCAGGCTTTCACTGCTGACCGCCCCTTCGATTGCCGCCAGTCTGTCGTTTTTATCCACCACGCTGATCGTGATTTCCTCCACATAATACTCCGTGCCAAGGATGCCCTCCCGTTCATTGACCACATACACAAAATACCTGCCGTTCGCCTCGTGCAGCGCCATCAGTGATATACAAGAAGGATGCTTTTCTCCCGTTTTCGAGCAGGTCAGTTTCCCGGAAAGTCCCGGCACGCCCGTATCTTCCGGCAGCTTTACGATTGCCGTGTAGGTGCCCGGCATATTCTCGTTTTCCTGTAAATAATCCACCTTGGCGTCGATTTTCCTGCGACCATCCAATTCCAGTTTCACATCGTCTCCAAGGTTTACATAACTTTTATCTTCTTTGGAAAGCGAAACACTGAACTGACAGGGCACAGCCTCGTCCGCCACCAGAAAAGATGCCGTGTCAGGCACTCTGCCGCCCGCCTGCACGTAAACGTCCGTCACCGTCCCTGCCATGGGCGCCGTGATCTTTCCTTCCTGCGCAAGCACCTCGCGGTAAGCCGCGATCTTCTCCTGCACTGCCGCCAGTTCGGTTCGATAGACCGCCAGCGTCGCATCGGCGTCATCCTCCTGCAAAACATCCTCCACCTTGCGGCCCGCATCCTTCATCGTATTCTCGCGGTTCCATTTCGCGTCCGCTTCCGCATAGGCGGCTGCCTGTAATTCCCGCTTCAGGCGTTCCTCTTCCTCGCTGCCGTTTCCTTTGCTCTCGTCCGGCAGTTCTTCGAGCGCCTTTTCCGCCTGTACGACTTCTTCGGCCGCCCTTCCCACCAGGGTATCCTGATACCGCGCCAACGCATCGTAGTCCTCTCTGGCCCTGACTTCCTCAAGTGCCTTCTGGCTCTGCGCCAGTTCCTTATTATGGACGATGGTATCTATTTGAAGCTGCGTCTTTGCAGCGGACAATTCCTGCTCTTCCATGATCTGCTTTAGATCCTCCAAATCGACGGTAAACAGAACATCTCCTTCTTCCACCTTATCCCCCATATGCACCAAAAGCGCCTCCACCCGCAGACCGCTTAAAGCCGTGATCGGAATCTTTGCGCCCGCTTCCACGATGCCTTCCGCCTCCACGATGTGTTCGATATATTTAGAATCCGCGCGGGTCGTCGAAACCATGGGCAGCTGAGAAACATAGATGCTTTTCGATATCAGCGTACACAGCCACATAAAGACCATAAATACCGCCAGTCCCGCGATGATCTTTTTTCTTCGTTTCTCCATGTTCTTCTCCTTTTTAACAGCTTATTCATATACAATTTTGCGCAGAGAATGTCCTCTTTTGGGACATTCTCTCAGACAAAACATAGAACTTCTTGGCGTTCCGTCCAATGGCGGAACGTCTTTAGAAGTTCTTTTTGTCTATTCTTTGAGTCCCGAATATATGATCCCCTGCTCCAGATAGTCCTGCCCCAGCACAAACACAAAGGCTGCCGGAATCAACGTAATCAAGGAAGCACAGAGCGCAAATCCCGCCTGCATCCAGGAAATCTCCGGCAGATACAACGACAGCGGCCACAGCGCCTTATCCTCCAGAAACGCCAGCGGCTGCTCCATCAGGTTCCAATATTCCAAAAACCCTAACACCAGGGCAGACAATATTCCGCTTTTCCCCAAAGGAAGCCCTATTGTGATAAAAATCCGCAATTCTCCCGCCCCGTCAATGCGGGCTGCTTCAAAGAGCTGCGGCGGCAGTGCACGAAATCCCCCGTAAGCCAAAAAAATCGGAAAGGTGGAAAACACCGCCGGTAAAATGATGGCGGCATGGGTATTCATCAATGAAAACCGATCCAACACCAGATAGCTTGACAACATCGTCACCTGAAAGGGTAAAAGCATCAGCACCACATAAAGGGCAAAGAGCGCCCGGCTGCCTCTGACCTGATAGGCCGCAAATGCCCACGCCGCAGGCACGCCCACGATCATCTGTCCGACCAAAATACAGACCACCAGCTTCACCGAGTTCCAAAACAGCACAAAGAAAGACGGCGTCTGAAAAAGCAGCCTGCCGAAATGTGCAAAGGTAGGATACTCCGGCATCAACTTCCACTGAATAAATCCTTCGCCCCCGCCAAACGCGGGGAGCAAATACGCCTTCATCTCCAGGCTGTCCATCACCGACCCTGTCAAAAGCAGCAGCAACGGAAAGCAGATCAGCACCGCCGGAAGCAGCAGCAAAGCTACCGTCATATACTTTTTTATGATATGATATACGTTCTTTCTAATCCTCGGCATCCCACAGCCCTCTTTCTTTTACTCCGCCCTGTCCCAAAACCTCTGCAGCAGCATGATCGCCCCGAACAGCACAACGCCCACACAGACCGCCGCCGCTGCCATCTTATCAAACTCCATATTCACGAACCAGTTATTGAACAAATGCTGCAGCAGATAGATATCCTCCTGCGGATAGGATCCCGCCACCAGATAGGCTTCCCTGTAAATCTTAAAAGAATTTAAAAAAGACAAAATCACAATCGTATAAAAACTGCCCTTTAAGTTTGGCAGAATGATATAACGGATGCACTTCCACCGCCCTGCACCGTCCACTTTTGCCGCCTCCAGAAACTCATTGGGAATCGCCAGGATACCGGCCAGCCACAGTACCACCGTATAGCCGGTATTCTTCCACAGGTAACTTGCCACCAGCACCCAAAAGGAAGCGCCCGTCCCCAGATAATCAATGCTCACGCATCCCCACAGCCCTGTCAGTTCTCCCAGCCTTGTGAGAAATAAATTTAGGAAACCCTGCCTGTAAAACACCATCTTCCAGACCAGCACGATCGTCGCCGTAGGCATGGCAAGCGGAAACAGATAGACGGACTTGATCAGCCCCGCCTCCTTCATGACGCTCAAGGGAAAGGCAACAAGCAGCCCTGCCAGTACTAACAGCGGAATGCAGACCACCGTAAAGCGGGCGGTATTTTTGACCGCCAGCAGAAACGCCTGGTTGTGAAAAATCACACTGTAATTTTTGACGCCCATAAAATCGCCCGTGACCGCCGTGCGAAAGGAGCGGTTGACCACATCCAGAAACGGCAGGAGCACAAAGAGCGTCACCCCCGCAAGACTCGGCAGCAGAAAGAACAGGAAAGTGCGCAGCCTTCGCCGGCTCTTTTTTCCTCCTGCCGCTATGGTCGGTATTTTTAAGTTATGTAAACCCATTTCCTTTCGCGTTGTTCCGCTCATTTCCGCCAAAACTCTCCCACTATAGTATAGTATTTTGCTCTTTACACAACATCGATGCAGAGAATGCTGTTCTCTGGTATTCTCGCATTGGCACTGTTACTCTGCCATATAGATGTCCAGCTTCTCCTCAATCTTTTGAAGCGCTTCCTCCAGACTGCACCCGCCTTGCAGATACTGCTTTCCGGCCTCCCGCACGGCATCCTCCACCACCGCGTCCGCCAGATAAGGCGTGCGCACCGAGGAAAGCAGGTCAAAGAGTTCTTTCGTCTCCCGTTCCGTGGGCATATAGGTAATCATCATAGCCACCGTGCCATCCTCATTTGCAAAAGCCAAACTGCCGAAGTACTCTCCGGGCCCTGCCCAGTCACACTGTCCGCCCAGCGTTTTCAAATAAGAGGTAAGCCCCGCCTCGTTGATGGGAAAGCCGGTGGGATAAATCAGGCTCTGTGTCTTTTCAGAAAGCACCTCTCGCAAAAGCCCGCCGGCAAGTTCCGTTTTTGCGGACGCCGCACTCACCCCCATCAGGGCGTAAGGGCTAAAGGAATCCTTCACGCTTCCGGGCGTCAGCGCCAACCGACAGTTTTTGCCGTATTCCCCGTTTTCCGCTTTATTGACCGATTGTAAAATGGAATAATTATAAGCATTTTTCAACTCTCCCAACGTCACTTTCTCATTACCGCTGACAACCTGCAAGCCGCCATCCTGCAAGTCGCTGTCTGCGATGATCTTACTGCTGACATTCACTCCGTTTTCCGCCAGGTCCCGATACCGCTGTAAAACATCCTCATGTAACCCCTCCATGCAGGCATCATAGATCCGCTTCGTCTGTTCCAAATAATGACGCATCTCCTCCACATTGAGCTTCCCCGCCTCCTTGATCCAAAGCGGCGCGGACACAGGCATCAGGGCATTTAACAGCATTTCCTCACTGTAGGTCTGCAGGATCCCTTCCCCCGGATGTTCGCCTCTGAGCTTCTCGATCATATCCGCCAGCGTAGAAAGATCTGACACATTTGTCATATTATCTTTGTCCGTCAGATACATGGATATCGTGATTGCCGCCGGCATCATATAAATTTTTTCATCTGCTGTAAAGCTCTCTTTGATATTGGAAAGAAGCTTCTCCTCTTTCTCCAATTCCGTAAGATAAGGCGTCAGGTCGGCAAGCATCCCTTTTTCCACATAAGAATCTGCGGGCAGTCCGTCCAGGAGCAGGAAATCCGGTCCTTTGCCCGCCATGATCTCCGTATTCAGCTTTTTCACCGCATCCTCTCTGGTCATGCCGCTTTCCTCATCCATCCCCACCTTGTATTCCACGTAGATGTCAGGATTCGCTCCCTGATAACGAATGATTGCCCGCCGCAGGATATCGTTCTCCGTCAGGCTGTAAGCGGTCAGCGACTGCGAAGGCATGGTGGAGATATTGGGATCATACGTAAAAGACAAAAGCGTTTTCTCGGAAAATGCTGCCAAAAATCCGGCTTCCCCCGTCCTGATCATCTTTGCCACATGCTTCATCGGGTCGCTGAGACTGCACAGGCTGCCATTTATTACCTGCTCCATGTCGCCGCCTCCGACCGTATGACGGTATACCCCCTTACCGCAGACCAAATAGAGCTCCTCCTTATCGGCAGGGAAAATACTGTAGGTGGATTCTGCTATCTTCTCGTTGGTCTCGCAGTTTTCCTTTACAAAATCCGTGATTACATCGTCCGCGATCCGTTCCTGCTTATCCAACTGATAAATCGCCACGCCGTCCCGTTCGTTTTTAATCGCCAGATAGTTTCCCCAGACACAGAATACATCCGGTGTAATATCTGTCGTCATAAACAGTCTTGCCGTCTCCGCCTCCCGGTCGATCTCATAAATTTTCTCCTCCGTTGTCCCCGCAAACAGCCTGCTGCCATCCTCGGAAAAGCAAAGACACTTCACCAACTCCTCCTCGGCGGTGGGAATCCCGATCTTCTTTTCCTCTCCCTGCGCGGGAATCAGCCAGATTCCGGTCTCGTCTTCCTCTCCGAGTATGCTGTCATAACTGCGATACAGCACCGCCACACTGCCGTCAGAAACCGCTTTCATGTCCATGATTGCATTTTCCATTACAAAGTCATTCCACCCCGGCAGCGCATCCGGCTCCCAGGTCTTACCGCCGTCCGCAGAGCTGAAACGTCCCTCCGCACCGTTTTCCAACAAAACCAGCTTACCGTCTGCAAGTTTCTGCAAATCCATGATCGCTCCGGTGTCCACATCCGTTACCGTCTCCACATAACGACCCATAGCCTCGTTTTCGCCTGACGCATCCCCCCGGGTGGAAGCGCCGCCGTCGGCGTTCTCTCCACCCCCGACTTTGCCGCCGCATCCCATCAAAGACACCGCCAACATCCCTGCCAGCCAAAACGCTGCCGCCCGCTTCCGGACTTTTCCCTGTTTCCTCCGGTTGTTGTGCATTTTCACTTTCCTCCATACTCAATTATTGTATCTGCGTTGATGATACTATTTGTATAGAGTCCACAACATAGAAAAAGGTTCGCAACTACTACAAATTTATTCCGCCATATAGATCTCCACCTTCGCCATGATCTTTTGCACGGCCTCCTCTTTAGAAAGCTGCCCCTGCAGATACTGCGCCCCGATCTCAATCACCGCGCTCTCTATCACAGGATCCTTCAAATAAGGCGTCTTTACGCTGCTGCAAAGTTTGTAAAGCTCCTCAAACTCCTCCTTCATGGGCATACGGATCTCCAGAATCCACTCCCTGCCGTCTCCGGTACTGCCGCCCAAGCTGCTGCAAATCTCGCCATAATCCGTATTAGTGCCGGCATTTTTGAAAATCTGCCACTGAGGGCTGAGCCGCTCTTTCAGGGCCTTCTCATTCACCGTAAAACCGTCATAGAGAAGATTCTGCACCTCATACCCCATCATCACGGCAAAGAAGCGCTCCGCATCCTCCTGATGTTTACCGGAAGCATTCAGCCCCACCAGAACCGCAGGTTCAAACACACCACCGCTCATACCGTCAAAGGCCTTCATCTCCACATCATTAAGCCCTTCGCAGTATTTTAAAGAAAGCATCTCCTGATACCCGTAAACATCTTCTAACATCCCGATTGCCAGTTCCATATCGCTTAAAAAGAAATCATCCGCCTGCTGGGCAATGCTATTGAAATGCCAATAACCGTATTCCCCCTTCGCATAATATTCTTTCTGCCGTCCGTAAGTCTCTTTGGTGTAATCCGAGATTCCCTCCATAGCCGTCTGATAAAGGCTGTTTATCCGGTTGAGATATTCTGTAAGTTTCGCCTCATTGATGCCGCCCGACTCCTCCACAAAGGCTGTAGCCGACACCGGCAAAAGCCACCGCATCGTCGCTTCCTCACTAAAGAATCTGCAAATCTCCGCCTCCGGCTTCCCCGCTTTGATTTTCTCCGCCGCAGCCGCCAGAGACGCAAAGTCCGTAATGCCCGCAAGATGCTCCTGTCTGCCCGCTACCATGGGAAGCGAGAAGGAGACAGGCATCATGTACACGCTGCCCTCATGAGTGAAAGCGTCCACGATATTGGGAAGGAGCGCCGCGTCCCCTGTAAAGCTGCCGATGATAGGCTTCAGGTCTTTCAAGATACCCTTCTCCTCGTAGGACTTCACGGGAAGTTCATCGAGAATGATCACATCGGGACCCTTGCCCGCCATCAGTTCCGTGTTTAGTTTCTTGATCGCATCCTCTCTTGCCTTGGCATCCGTACCGCTTAAGCCCACCTCATAGCGCACAAAGATATCCGGGTTCTCCGTCTGGAACTGCGCGATTGCCTGCCGTACCACATCCTGCTCCCGCAGGGAATACACCGACACCAGATTTTCCGGCACCGTCGGCACATCGGGGTCATATTGATAAAGCGCAACCTTACCGGTAGTAAACAGCACCGCAAACTCGTTTTCACCGTAGGATACGACCCCCATTATTTCCATGGAAGGATTGCTGAAGCTGGAAAGCGCTCCGTCGATAATCTGCTCCATGGCGCTGCCACCGATCACATGGCGGTAAAGCCCGCCTTTCCCCGCGATATAGAGAACCCCCTCCTCGCCTGGCAGTACATAGACCGTGTAAGTCTCGTACGCATAATAATCGTTCAGATAATTTTCCGCCATAAAATCAGCAAGGACGCTGTCCTCCACAAACGTTTCTTCCTCACTGTCCCAAATCATGACCCCATCTCCGGAAGTCAGAAAGAACAGATATTTTCCTTGAAATTTGATCAAATCGGGGCTTCGCTCAAGCGTCACCACTTTGGCAAGCGACCCACTCTCCACATCGATCTGATAGACAGTACCCGCACCGCTCACCGTGGCGAAAAGTTCCCCTTCCGGAGAATAATAAATTTTTTTGACAACACCATCCCCTGTAATCGGCAGCGAATCGAGCGTCTGCACCGTTTGGTCCGCCTTCCCCACATGGAGCATGGGATGAAACGTGCCTGTCTTATCGTAATCTCCGTTTTTGACATAGAGCACGGCAACCGTACCGTCGGAGGCCGCCGCCATATCGAAGATATAATTTTCCTTTGTGAAAGCCGCCATGCTGTCGATGCCCGGAATCGACTTTGCCTCCCAAGTCTGACCGCCGTCCGCGGAAATGAGCATTCCCGTCTTCTCCTCCAAGATCAAAAGCCTTCCGTCCGCAAGCAGCGTGATCCCGTGGGCATTGCCCACCTGCTCCGAGATATCCACCGCCGACTCCACATAACGGCCCATAGCGACGGGTCCGTCCTCTGCATCTTCATTATCCGACTGTGTTGCACTGCTCGTCTCTCCCGTGCTATCTAGTGCACCCGCACTGTCACCCGCATCCGTTCCCTGTTCCCCTGTCTGTGACGAAGCACCACCCTTCCCGCACCCGCCGAGGATTCCCGCTAACATCGCTAGCACCAGACAGACTGAGAGAAACTTTTTATTACTTTTGCCCTTCCTGTTTTTATTCTTATCTCTATATGAAATCATATCCTTATACTGTCCTTTCTCTGTTTTCAATCATTTCTATGTCACTTTTCTGTCTTCATATGGTGAATTGCGAAACGCAGCTCAACCTATCCTGATTGTACAAATAGCATAACCAACGCAGACGCGCTTTCGCCCTATTCACTCTCTTTGCATTGTTACTCCGACATATAGATCTCCACCTTCGCCACAATCACCTCGACCGCCTCCTCCAACGTCTTATGCCCCGCCAGATACTGTCCGCCTGCCTCGACCACCGCGCTCTCCACTACGGGATCCGCCACATAAGGCGTCTTCACCCGGCAGCAAAGGTCGTAAAGCGTCTGATACTCCTCCTTCGTCGGCATATAAATATCCATCGTAAACTCTCTGCCGTCCCCGTAACTGCCGCCCACAGCGTTTGCCGGTTCTCCGTAATCCGCTTTATAGCCGGCATTTTGGAGAACGCCCCACTGCGGACTCATCTGGTTTTTAAGAGCGCTCTGGTTCACCATGAACCCTTCATAGAGAAGACTCTGCACTTCGGTTCCCATCATGACATCAAAGAACCGCTCCGCCTGCTCCTGCTGCTTAGAAGCCGCGGAAATTCCCACCAGCACTGACGGCTCAAACACACCCTCGCTCATGCCGTCAAAGGATTTCATCGCCACATCCTCGAATCCCTCTTTATACTGTAGGGACAACCCGCTGCGATATCCATTGATATTCTTTAGCATTCCCATACTGAGTTCCATATCCTGCAGCAAAAAATCATCATAGTCCTGCCCAACGCTGTTAAAATTGTCATACGCATAGCCGCCCGCCTGATAATTTTCTTTCTGCCATCCCATCGACTCTTTCGCAAAATCCGAAATCCCCTCTAACGACGTCGTGTACATCCGCTCCGTCAGGGACAGATACTCCGAAAGCGCTTCCCTGTTGATGTTCCCCGACTCCTCTATGAAAACGGGAGCCGCCACCGGCAAAAGCCATCTCACCGCCGCTTCCTCGGAAAAATAACTGCAGACCTTCGCGCCGGGTTTCTCTGTTTTCACCTGATCCACCGTATCCGCCAAAGAAGCGTAATCCGTAATGCCTGCGATCACATCCTTTCTGCCGATCACCATCGGCACGGAAAATGTAACCGGCATCATGTACACGCTGTCCCCCTGCTTGAACGACTCCACGATATTCGGAAGGAGCGCCGCGTCCCCCGTCAGACTGTCTATATGGGGTTTTAAGTCCTTTAAGATGCCTTTTTCCTCATAAGACTTTACGGGAAGTCCGTCAAGAATGATGACATCGGGACCTTTGCCCGCCATCAGCTCGGTATTTAATTTCTTGACCGCATCCTCCCTTGCCTTGGCGTCTGTTCCGCTAAGACCTACTTCATAGCGCACGAAAATGTCTGTGTTCTCCGTCTGGAACTGCGCGATTGCCTGCCGCACCACTTCCTGCTCCTGCAAGGAATAAACGGTGATCATATTCTCCGGCACCGCCGGCACATCGGGATCATAACGATAAAGCGCCACTGTTCCGGGAAACAGCGCGGCAAACGCATTCTCCCCATATGGCGTAAATGCCTGAATACTCATGGAAGGATTGCTGAAACCGGTGAGCGCTCCATCTACCACAAGCTCCATGGCGCTGCCGCCGACCACATGGCGATAGAGCCCGCCTTTTCCCGCGATATAAAGCACACCGTCCTCACCTGGCGCCATATACGCCGTATAACCTCCGCCGGTAAAATACTGCTCCATATAATTTTCTGCCATAAAATTGGCAAGGGCGCTGTCCTCCACCCATTTTTCTGCTTTGCGGTCATAGATGAGGATCCCCTCACCGGAGGTGAGGAAGTAAATATGATCGCCCGCAATCCTCACCAGATCCGGCCGCCACTCCATCGTCAGCACCTTTTTCAGCGTTCCGCTTTCCACATCGATCTGATAGAGCGCGCCCGTACCGATCACGGTGGCAAACAATTCTCCCTCCGAAGAATAATAAATGTTGTAGACATAGCTGTCCTGCTCCGATACCGGCAGGGTATCGAGCGTCTGCACCGTACCGTCCGCCTTCGCCACATGGAGCGAGGGGTCAAATGTACCCAGTTCCTCGTACTGCCCGTTCTTTGAGTAAACCACAGCCACCGTGCCGTCCGGAGCCGCCGCCATGCTGTGGATATAGTTTTCTTCCGTAAAGGTCTTCATATCGTCGATTCCGGGTATTGCAGCCGCTTCCCAGGTCTCCCCGCCGTCCGCTGAAATCAGCTGCCCCGCCATGCCGTCTAAGATCACCAGCCGCCCGTCCGCAAGCGCAGCGATGTTCAGAGTATAGGAAGCATTTTCCGGAAGATCCACCATCTTCTCCACATAACGCCCCATGGCGACAGGCTCATTACCGCCATCCCCGCTGTCTGTCTGCTTGCTGCCGTCCGTCTGTCCGCTTCCATCCTGCGCTTTTGCACCGTCTTCCGTAGCTGTACCCTGTCCGCCTGTCTGTAAGGCTGTGCCTCCCTTGCCGCAGCCGCCGAGGATGCCCGTAAGCATCGCCAGTATCAGGCAGAGCGCAAGAAGCCTTTTACCGCTTCTGTTTTTATTTCTATTTTTTTCTAAAATCATATTTCTCCACGATCCTTTCTTACTATTTCAACCAGTGAATTGCGAAACGCATCATAACGTATTCTATATTGCGCAAACAGCATAATCATACAATCTCCATCAATACCACACTGTCCGCCAGAAAACTCCCGTCCTCCTGCCAGCTTCCCGTAATGGTCACCGACAATCCTTCCTTTACATCCGCAAAGCTCCCGTCTCTGGTCGAGACATCCTCCGGATTCACGCCGCCGTTTTTCACAGTTTTATACTGGTAAACGCAGTTTTGTGTCGTATGTATCGTGATCAGATCGCTTTCTTCTTCGTATCCCGGTGCAACAGCAACAGCCTCCATGGAACCATCTTCTTCCCATGTCTCAGTCTTGCAAATAACGAAGCTGTCCGCATCTACACTCCATACATCACCTTCAAGCTGTATTGTTTCGCCCGCCTGCACATCCTGCGCTGCCGCACTATCGTCTTTCGTCCCGGCTTCTGTTTGATTCTCCGAGTCGCCGCCGTCTTTCGCGTCTTCCCGTGCCGCGCTGTTTTCTGTATGATCTTCTGCTCCGGCATTCGTTTGATCCGCCAAGCCACCCTCCGTGCCTTCATCCGCGTCAGATTCGGCATCCGCGTCCCCTGATGTCTCGTCCTGCATCTCCTCCATCTTCCCTGCAGACAAATCCACCGGGATGGGCACCTCCGTTTTTCCGCACCCCATCGCCGTAATCGTCAGTGCAAGAATACACGCCGCAATCGTTATCATTCTTCCTGTTTTATTCCCACTTGCTCTCCACATACTTTCTTTCTCCTGTCGTAACCACTTCTTTTGTATAAATGCCATTTTATTTTCCTCCTTATCATATCAGGTTCATCTCTAAATAATCTCTAAGAATCTTTAAGTCTTTCTGAAGCTGTCTTCATAAAATAGGAAATACTTTTTTCAGCCATTTTTGCCCGCCTTTTCTTTTGTCCTCCGTTCCAAATCGTTTTCTGCTTCCACACCAAAACTCTCCTATTGTGGTATAGTTTCTTGTCCATGCGCATATTTCTCCTGCTGTTTCTGTTTGCCGACAGTTTGAATGCTATCACAACTTTCTCTAAACTGCCTCTAAAGATTCTTAAGGTTTTTTGTATCAAAAAGAGTCCGCAATCTGTGATCCCCTCACATCTTGCAGACTCTTTTTGATTTTCTCTGTCTTAACACGACATCTTCTTATTTTAGAAACCGTCCTACACCTTAAAGGACGCCACCGTCTCCTTCAGCTGCTCACTTAAGCCCGACAGCTCCTCCATCTGGGAAAGCACTGCCTGAGAGTTTTCATTGGATGTCACAGCAGACGCTTCCATCTTTTGCATAAATGCCGCAATCTCTCCCACCAGCTCGGTGATCGCCGCCAGAGAATCGCTGATATCCGTCATACTTGCGCTCATCTCCTGCGAGGACGCGCCCAGCTCGCCTGAAATACCGCTATAAAACGCCGCATCCTTCTCATACATCCCGGCAAGTTCCGTCATGCCCTGATAATCCTTCATGACTTTCTCATTCATAAAGGCAAGCAGTTTTTCCGCGCTCTCCGAAAGGAACGACACACTGTGCACGACATCTTCCGTCACTTTACGGATCTGATCCACCGCATTCTTGGAATGGTCGGCAAGTTCCCTAATCTCATCTGCCACTACCGCAAAACCGCGCCCTGCTTCTCCCGCTCTCGCCGCCTCTATCGATGCGTTCAACGCCAAAAGGTTTGTCTGCGAACTGATAGAGAGAATCTCCTCCGTAAACGTGTCGATTTCTTTGACTTTCTGGCTCTCCCTAATGGCATCGCTGAGTTCTTTCATGGTATCGCTGCAGAGCGACACCGCCTCATCTGCAGATCTCTTTGACGTTTCATACTGTTCGCCTGCACGACCCATGATTTCACCGGACTGATCTGCCGCTTCGCCCGCCTTCATAGACACATTTTCAATCGCTCTGCCAAGTTCTTCGCCCGTGATCTTGATTTGCTCCGCCAGTGCCTTCGCTTCGGCAGTCTGCTGCATGACCTGCCCTGCCGTCTGTGCCATAAAGGAGATATCTCCACCCAACACATTCATCTTGGCGGATGTTCCCTCCGCGATATCGTTGATGCACTCCGCCTCATCTTTAGTACTTAAGATAATATTGCGGATCTGCTGCCTGACCTCTACCGTCGCCTTCTGAATCTGTTCCGTCTCATCTTTATACTGCGCAGGAATCCCATCCTCCACTGTCGGATTTTCTGTAAAATCACCGGAGGCAAACTGCTTGAGCATCTTGACCGGTGCAAGCGTCCTGCCGATCAGCCCTGCCATAAACACCGCCACCAGCGCAATGATCACAAGCGCCGTCACCGCAGCCACGACAATCATCGTCACAAGCGAACTCCAAACGTGAGAGGTGGGGCATACCACGCCCAGCTTCCAGTTGCTGCCCACGATTTGAGACGTTGCAAAATAGCAGACCGTACCATCGTAATCTTTTGTCTTGATAATGGTTTTCTCATTGCCCTCGATCAGACTTTTCAGGGCAGGCATGATATCCATGACCGCAACCGCCGTTTCCTCGGTGGGCTCATACTCTTTATTCTTGTGCGCGACATACTGCCCGCTGCTGTCTGAAAGGAAACCGTATACACCCTCTGCGTAATTGATGCTTCCTGTCAGATCCGTCACCGTCCCAAGCGTCACATCCAGACCAATCACCGCCGCCAGCTCATTGTCTATGTATACCGGTGACGCAACAGTCGTACACATCTGTCCTGTCAGGACATCCCAGTAAGGATCTGTTACAATGGTCTCTCCCGCCGCATCCGCCTGCTGATACCAGCCGCGCTGTACGGGATCATAACCATCCGGTATCCCGGCCTCTCTGTTAGACTGGATAAACGCGCTGTCTTTCGTTCCACAGTAAAGGTTTAAAAGTTCATTTCGCCCCTTCGCATGTACATCCACCACCGACTGCAAAAATTCCGTATCCAGGCTGCCTGCCGCCGCAATGCTGTCCGCCGTTCCCGTTGCCAGCATTTTTTCATTCTCGATCCAAGTATTGATTTCCTCCGCATACCTGTCCGCGTACAGCTGTAAGATATCTTTCTGTTCCGTCATCATACGGTTTCCCGCGATCAGCACGGTCCCCATTGTGGTAAGCAGGATACTCACCGCAACAATTCCAATCACACTGATCGTCAGTCTGCCCTTCATTGTTTTTGTCATTTTTACCTCCATGCCGGTGCTGATTTTTCAACTTTACTTCCTTCTGTCGTCTATTCCAATCCGGCAGTTCCAAAAGTATTTTATAACAAAATCGATCTCCGGTACTCCTTTCGACAGAATTTACATCTTTTTTGACGAAAATAACCATCTTTGGTTTACATAACTCTATTTTGGTTGATTATCTCCATAAACCCACATTATGATTGCTTCAGGTATTTACTCAGCACACTCATCAGCAGTTCGATATCGATCGGCTTCGCCACATGATCGTTCATACCGTTCTTTAAAGCCGCCTCCTTATCTTCTTCCAGCGCGTTTGCCGTCATGGCAATGATCGGCAGCGTCTTAACGTCTTTTCTGGGCAGCGAGCGGATCGTCCTGGTCGCTTCATACCCGTTCATTATGGGCATCTGCACATCCATCAGCACAACGTCGTAATAGCCTTCCTCCGATCGTTTTACCATATCCACCGCATCCGTTCCATCCGGCGCGGACTCCACGATAAAACCGCTCTCCGTCAGGATCACCTCCGCGATCTCGCGGTTCATTTCGATATCTTCCACAAGAAGGACGCGCTTGCCGCCAAAATCTTCCGCCTGCCAGACCGGTCCTCCTTCCTCCTCTTTTACCACCATGCTGTTAGCCACAAGAAGCGCTGACTTTAAGTCTGACATAAACAAAGGTTTCGCACAAAACGCGGTGACGCCCGCTTCCTTTGCTTCCTCCTCGATATCCGACCAATCGTACGCCGTGAGGATGATGATGGGAGACTCCTCCCCGACCGCGCTACGGATTCTTCTTGCCGTCTCAATGCCGCTGGTCTCCGGCATCTGCCAGTCAATGATATACGTATGATAGGAATCCCCTTCGTTGCGTGCGCTTTTGGCGCGATATACCGCTTCTTTGCCGGACGTGGTCCACTCGGCACGCATACCGATGGTCTTTAACATCTTGCTCACACTGTCGCAGATATTGAAGTCGTCGTCCACCACCAAAGCGCGCAGCCCCTCAAGCTCCTTGATCTGCTCCGCGTTTTTCTCCACATCCTGCAGTTTCAGGCTGAGATTTACGGTAAAGGTACTTCCCTTACCCACTTCGCTCTCAACCGTCACCGTACCGTTCATCATCTCCACGATATTCTTGGTGATCGCCATCCCGAGTCCCGTACCCTGGATACCGCTTCTCGTCGTCGTGGATTCTCTTTCAAAAGGTTCAAAAACATGTTTGACAAATTCGTCCGACATCCCGATGCCGTTATCTTTGATCACGAATACATAATCGCCCCATCCATGCTTAAACGTGGTATTCTGCATAATGCGGAAGGTGATCACGCCTCCCGCCGGCGTATACTTCACCGCGTTGCTCATGAGATTGATAAAGATCTGGTTGAGCTTCAGCGGATCCGTGACCACATCCTCATTGACCACATCAAAGGTATCGATAAACAGCTCCAGCTGCTTTGCTTTTACCTGCGGCTGAATGATGTTGACCAGATTGTGCATCAGCTCGGAAATGTTACACTCCTGCTCATGAATCTGCATCTTGCCGCTCTCGATCCGGCTCATATCAAGGATATCGTTGATCAGACTGAGCAAATGATTACTGGAAGAAAGCACCTTCTGCAAGCATTCTTTTACCTGCACCTTATTGTCGATGCGGCTTGCCGCGATGGTGGCAAAACCGATAATGGCGTTCATCGGGGTACGAATGTCATGACTCATGTTGGAGAGGAAGGTCGTCTTCGCCTCATTCGCCTGCCTTGCGTGCATCAGCGCATCCTGCAGCGCCTCTGTCTGCTCCTTCTGTTTGATTACCTGCTCCGTGATATCTCTCGACACGGAGAGCGCGATCACATCGCCCGTCATGTCATCCTGCGTCATGATAAAGCTCTGGCGCATACACATCTTAGGCGCTTTTTCATCCGCCACGCTCCAATAGTCCACATCTACTTCCACTTCTCCTTTTTCAAAGCAGTTCAGCAGATAATCGACATTCACTACGCGGCTGTAATCTTCCATGGATTCCGAAAGGATATATATCTTCCATTTTTCAAAGCAATCCGACGCCCTGCACGGCGCCTGCAGTCCTACCCTTTCCAGCAGGGAAATCTGCTTGCCCTCCGCATTATCACGCACAATATCCTGTTCGATCAGATTCCTCGTCAGATTACATTCAAAAGAAGATACCGCGTTAGAGGTAATAGCGATCCGGTACTGCTGCTCCTTACGGTTCATCATCGCCATTTCTTCTTTTCGCCGCTGTTCGCGCAGCTTCATCTCGGAAATATCCTGGCGCAGATACAACATTTTAACCGCCACGCCCGCTTTCCGTTCAATGCAGACAACTGTCATCTGCTCCCAAACTTCCTGACCGTTCCGCATCACATGACACTCATAGGTAAAGGTATCCTGATCCGCCAGATTTTCCCTGATAGAATCAGGTTTCAATGTCTGCCTGAAATCTTCCTGCGCTTCTTCGCCTACGATCTCAAGGCTGTGCTGCCTGACGATCTCCTCATAGCTGCCCTCCCGCATCGCCTGATTATCCGAAAGTTTCACCCCTGCGGTATAGGAATAAATGCCTGTCTCCAGATCCACCGTCAGGTATTTGGAGGCAAAGAGTGTATTTAAGCCCGTTAATACATAGTTGATCTGGCGGTTTTCCCCTTCCAGCACTTTTTGTCTTCTCATGGATCTTACAAACTGTCCAACCAGATAACAGACAAACAGAATGATCAATGCGATCTCAAGCCCAATACCCGCGTCGTTTGCCTTCTCGATCATATGTTTTGTGACATCGGGCGGAAATGCCTGCACCAGCACACAGTCGCTCCCGGAAAGATAGGATACGCAGAGATTATCCACCATACTGCCTTTCCCGCAGATAAAGGCACCCTCTCCGCCGTTCTCAAAAACCAGTCTGGCTTCCTTCGCCGTATTGCCGTCAATAAACCCTTCCCCTTCCAGACAATCGATCAAACTTCCCTCGCCGTAGTCGCGATCGTTGGAGCTTGCGATCACCCTGCCGTTTGGCATACACAGCCAGGTGGTGGCAGGCTCTCCGAAATAGGTGCTGCGAAGGATCTCTTTCAGATTTTGTTCCGCCACATAAGAACCCCTGATCACACCGATGATCTCATCTTTCGGCTTCACCGGCGCAAAAAACATGATCCTCTTTTCCTCCGCCGCCAGACGCTCATCAAATACAGCCACGGTCCCGCTCTCTCCCGCCATACCGCGTTTATAATAATCGCGGTCGGAGGAATCGACCGTTCTGCCGTCAGACAGATGCGTGATTCCCTCCGCATCGGTAAAACGGACCGTGTCAAAAACAGAAGATGTCTCTATTCCCTTAAGTGTCTCCGCCGTAATGCCGTTTTCTCCCAGATAGGTGTTAAAAAAGTAAGCATAGGTCGTGATAATACTCACCCCGTTATCAAACCGATCGGAAATCTGCTGCGCCGTCTGACGCGTGGCGTCCTCCGCATAGTTTTTATTCTGTTCCGCGATTCTTACTTTATTCTGCGCCGTATATATATTAAACACTAAAAATACAATGATCAGCAGCGGAATATAATAAATGATGCTATGCAGCACTCTCTTTCTATTCATGGTCCATATCCTCTAACATTTTTGTAATCGCCGCCTGCAGCGCATCAATGTCTACAGGTTTCGCAAAATGTTCGTTCATTCCCGCCCGCAGCGACCGCTGCCTGTCCTCGTCCATCGCATCGGAAGAAAGCGCGATGATCGGTATCTCGGAAACAGCCTCGTTTTCCATTCTGCGGATTGCTTTTGCCGTCTCGTACCCGTCCATCCCCGGCATTTCAATATCCATCAATACCAGTGCGTATCTGCCGGATGCCGCGTTTCTCAAAAGCTCATAGGCGCTCACCCCGTCGCAGGCCGTCTCCACCCGATAGCCGAGATTTTTGAGGAGTTCCGCTTCCATATCCCGATTCAGGCTATTATCCTCCACCAAAAGAATACAGCCCTTATCGCCGGCATTCTCTAACGGGTCAAACTCTGTATTCTCCTGCTCCATATAGGACGCTCTCGTGGGATATTTGATGGGAAGACTCACCGTAAACGTACTGCCCTCTCCGACTTTGCTCTCCACTTCGACACTGCCGCCCATAGTCTGTGCATAACTTCGCACCACGGCAAGTCCCGCTCCCGGCATTCCGTTATAGACGGCGTTTCTCTCCTGCCGTGCCGGTTGGAAGATTGCTTCCAACTGATCTTCCTCAATCCCGCAGCCGGTATCCGAAATGATAAATCGATACAGTCCGCAGCCCTTTTTATCGCATTTGCTCTCCCTGGCCGTAAGGCTTACTCTGCCGCCGGAAGGCGTATACTTGACCGCATTGTCCAGCAGCTGGTTTAAGATTTCCCGCAGCCTGATATAATCTACCTCTACCGAAAAATGGAAGATCTCCGACTTATCCAGCTGAAACGCTATTTCTTTTGCTTTGATGGGGCGCTCCGCCGTCTTCTCAACCTCCCGCAGCAGTTCTCCCAAATGATATTCCCGCTCCGTCAGCTCCGCTCTGGAGGGCTCGTTTAGATTATCCCGCAAAAATTCATTAAAAACTGCCAGAAGTTCTTCGCCCGAATGATTGATCTTCTCAATACATTCTCCGACTTTTCCGGGATCTCCCACGCAGCCCTTCAACAACTCCGCATACCCTATGATAGCATTTAACGGCGTTCTGATGTCATGAGACATATTGGCAAAAAAGGTATTTCTCGTAAGCCGTTCCGCCTCCGCCTGTCTGAGTGCGGATTTTAAGAGGGACTGCCTCTCCACCTGCTCCGTGATGTCCCTCGACACAGAGAGCGCGATCACATCGCCCGTATGCTCATTTCTTTCCAAAAAGAAGGTATAGTGGCTCAGGCGTTTGCGCCCGTACATATCCGTGACCCAACTGTCGTATGCCTGCTCACACTCTCCCTGTTCATAACAGCGGATCAGGCGCGAAATGTCAAAAAAACGATGGTACTCATCCAATTCGCCCGCCTCCATGAAATCCGCCCAAAAAGCCACAAAATCCGAATATTTCTCAAAAGGCCGGATCCCCATAAAGGTAAAGAGATTCTGCACCCTTCCCTCATTGTCCAAAAGGGCAGCTGAAATAAACTCATCCCTGGTCAGATTGACCTCCACAAAAGAGACCGCCTCATGAAGGAGCGCTCTCTTATAATAATCTTCCCGCAGCTGTGCGCCGTAGAGAGCCTCGTTCACCCGTTCAAACTCCGCCATCCGCTTCTGGATACGCTCCGTGGCATCCTCGATAAAGACATAATAAAGATCACCGTATGCCTCCGTGTGGATAAAATGCCCGTAATCCTCTATCCAGCGCACCGTGCCATCCTTGCGGACGATCCGATACTCCACATAGTCCAAGTCGTTACCGCCATGCTCGATCTGCGTCCTGATGCTCTCCTCCACTTTATCGATATCCGCCGGATGGACGATCCCCGTAAAGGTATATCCCGTCAGTTCCTTAAACTCCTCCAGCGTATCGCAGCCAAAAATCCGCAGCATGGCGCCGTTGATGTGAATCAATTTCTCGTCGCCGTCCGCATGATAGATAAAAAAGCCCCCCGGCATCCCCTCAGAAATCTGCTCGATGATGGGCAGTGTCTGTTCATCAAATTTTATCGTAAAAGTTTTTTGATCCGTATTTTTTCTCACTGCCTTTCCTCCCAATTTTAGATTATACAATTTTCTTATTAAAAAGAAAAGAGTTTAGAGATTTTTTACAGAATTATATGATAAAATATGAGCAGTGCGCAGACATAAGATGAAAAAATTCGAGTGGGTACTGCGAATGTAAAGAAAGGAATCTGTATGCGAATCCTGCTTGCGGAAGACGATGAAAAACTGAACGAAACGCTGGCTTACGGTCTGACACAGGCAGGCTTCATCGTGGATACCTGCTTTGACGGAACAGATGCTCTGTTTTATGGAGAGCAGAACATCTATGACGTCATCCTCTTAGACCGTATGCTGCCCGGAATGCAGGGCACCGATGTGCTCGCAGCACTCCGTCAAAAGGGCGTTGCCACCCCGGTGATTTTGATCACCGCCCTCGGCACCCTCTCCGACAAAGTGGAAGGGCTGGATCTGGGTGCGGACGACTATCTGGTCAAACCTTTCGCACAGGAAGAACTTTTTGCCAGGATCCGCTGTGTCACCAGAAGACCGCATCGGATTCTGGACGAGGAAACCCTGACTTTTGCGGACATTTCCTGGTTTCCTGCCGAGTGTCGTCTGAGCGGACCCTTGGGAAACTGCACGCTCTCCAAGCGGGAGGCCTCGCTCCTGGAAGCATTCCTAAAGAGCGGCTGCGCCACCCTGCCAAGAAACCACCTGCTGTTGAAAGTCTGGGGTCCCGACAGCGATGTGGAAGAAGGAAATCTGGACAACTATATCCATTTTCTGCGCAGACGCTTAAAAACCGTCGGCAGCCTTCTTGCCATTAAAACCGTCCGCGGCGTCGGATACTCTCTGACGGATGAAAAGAGGTAACCATGTTTCGCAAAGTACATCTGTATCTGACGGCGCTCTGCGCCGGTATCACCACAACCATCCTGATCGTAATGTCCCTCCTGTACTTATATCTTTCTGAAAAGGAACTCTATGAAAACCAATTCCGTTCTTTTCAAAATGATATGAGCACCATCGCCACCAGTTTAGAACAGCAGTCCGTCATTTCCATGGAATGGCTTTCCAAGATGGAAACCCGCGGCAGCTATACGTTTTATGTATTGGATAACGGTGTCCCTTTTTTATATAATCGACTCTCCAATCTGTCGGAGTCTTCGGACACGCGCAAAATACTGGATTCCTGTCTGGAATATTATCAAAACACTTTCGAGGTCAATTTTTCGGAAGAAATCGACGATAACGCCTACAATACCTGCCATCACGTAGAATTTCCCTTTGATCCTGCCGGGAAAAAGCACGCGTTTCATATCAGTGTCATTGAGTTAAACCGCGGCACTTCCTCCCTGCAGCTTCTGATTCTCTCTCCCTTGGACTTTCTCCGGGAACAGATTACCAGACAGAGGGTACGTTTTTTTCTGATCGATATTGCCGCCATCCTTCTGTTGTCTCTCTTTTCTTTTTTCTTTACGGGAAAACTGCTGCAGCCTGTGATTGAAAGCCGCAGAAAGCAGACCGAATTTATTGCCGCAGCATCCCATGAGCTGCGCACGCCCCTCGCCGTGATTCTCTCCGCCGCCGAATGCTTACGGGATGCGGATGCCAAAAGGCAGACCCGCTTTCTGGAAACGATCAGGCAGGAAGGCGAGATTTTGACCTCTTTAGTCAATGACATGCTCACCTTAAGTGCCTCCGATTCACAGCGCTTCTCCTGCCACCCGGCTCCCGTGGAGCTGGACACGCTGTTCATCAACACCTACGAAGCCTTTGAACCGCTTGCCGCCGAAAAGAAGCTTTCCTTAACCATCTCCCTGCCGGAAGAAGCCGTTCCGCCCTGTATGGCGGATGCCGACCGCATGGTACAGCTTCTTTCCATCCTGCTCCACAACGCTCTCAGCTACACCCCTGAGGGCGGACACATCGACCTTGCTCTTTCCTACAAAAAGAACCGTTTCCATCTGACCGTATCGGATACCGGCATTGGGATTCCGGATGAAGATAAGAAAAAGATCTTTGACCGCTTTTACCGCGCAGAAAAAGCCCGAAGCACTAAGGGGCACTTCGGGCTTGGTCTGTCTATCGCCGCCGAGATCGTAAGACTCCATCACGGGTCCATCAGCGTCAGCGACCGTGAGGGCGGCGGAAGCGTATTTACGGTGATCCTGGGGTGAAACGCCGCATTCTCCGCACTTAAATATATCACTTTCCTGTCTTCGGCTTGGGATTGGTCAGCACGCTCGGTATCTTAAAGAATACAAAATTCTGGGCAAGCTCCGTGGATGCTTCGGAGAGCACATCGGTATTTACGCCAAGCTCGACCTTTTCTCCCGTAGCCCTCTCAAGCGCCTGCTGCCGCAAACGCGCACTGCTCACTTCCTTCCTGCCAAGATCGATCTTTTCCTGATACTCGCGCTCTTTTTCCCGCCGATACCACGCTTTCGTCGCCAGATCCATATACAGCTTATGCCGTTCGGCGCGTTTCTCCCAGAAACTTTTCTGTTTCTTTTTCTGCGCGGAGTCCGTGTGTTTGCCGCCGTTACGAAATCCCATCCGGAAGCTCTCGCCCCGATACTGCTCTTTGGTGGCGCCAAAATAATGCACGCGATAGCTGCCGCCCGCGTAGGCGCTCCAGGGATTATAAAAAGCAAAATCCTGCCGCAGCGTATCAAGCACCCACTTTTCGTAAGCCGGATCCGCCTTCATCGCCGCAAAGCCCTCGTCGGAGATATTGACAGACACCGCATCCCACTTTTGGGTCGCACTGGTGGGCAGACCGGATATTTTCTGATAAATATACGCCTTATATTGCTCCATGGACATAGCCTGTACCGCCTGCTCATTGCGGCTCCCCACCCGGGATGTTCCGTCCGCCTGCGCAAGTTTCTCCTGCACCGCCTCGGCAAAAGCGCCCGCCGCCGCGTTTTCCATGCCTTCCGCCGCTTTGCCGCCTGCCTTTTTCATATACTGTAACGCCTCCGCGTAAAACCGCGTCATCGGCGTAAATAGAAAGCCGCTCATGGAATCTGCTCCTCTCCGATCCTGCGCCATCCGTCTCTGCATACAGATGCTGTCTGTTTCCGTTTCTTCTATTAAAAATATGTCTATACCAATAATACGAATCAGAAAGGCGAAAAGTTTCAAAAAGCCGAAACTACTTTTATCATTGCAAAAACCTGCACTTTGTGTATAATAAATAGCGTGACTCTTACAACGAAACAAAGAAAATATGGAGATTACTATGATTCAGGCAAATAACGTAACCTTACGCGTAGGAAAAAAAGCCCTCTTTGAGGACGTGAACATCAAATTTACCGAAGGAAACTGCTACGGACTGATCGGTGCAAACGGCGCAGGCAAGTCCACCTTCTTAAAGATCCTTTCAGGCGTTTTGGAGACCACGAACGGCGACGTGTCGATCACACCCGGCCAGCGTCTCTCCGTCTTAGAGCAGGATCACTTTAAGTACGACGCTTATTCCGTCATGGATACGGTCATCATGGGCAACGAACGGCTCTACCAGATCATGAAGGAGAAAGACGCCATCTATGCCAAGGAAGACTTTTCAGACGAGGACGGCATCCGGGCCAGCGAGCTGGAGGCGGAGTTTGCGGAGATGGACGGCTGGGATGCGGAGTCAAACGCCGCCATGCTCTTAAACGGTCTGGGCGTTGAGACAGATCTGCACTACAGTCAGATGGCAGACTTAAACGGTAATGAAAAAGTCAAGGTGCTGCTTGCCAAAGCGCTCTTTGGCAACCCCGACATCCTGCTTTTGGACGAGCCCACGAACCATTTGGACTTGGACGCCATCGCCTGGCTGGAAGAATTTTTGATAGGTTTTGAAAACACGGTGATCGTGGTCTCCCACGACCGCTACTTCCTGAATAAAGTCTGCACACACACGGCAGACATTGACTACGGCAAGATTCAGCTCTACGCGGGCAACTATGACTTCTGGTACGAGTCCAGCCAGCTGATCATCAAGCAGCGCAAGGAAGCCAATAAAAAGAAAGAGGAGCAGATCAAGGAGTTACAGGAATTTATCTCCCGCTTCTCCGCCAACGCCAGTAAATCCAAGCAGGCGACCTCCAGAAAGCGCGCTCTGGAAAAGATCGAGCTGGACGATATCCGTCCTTCCAGCCGTAAGTATCCCTATATTGATTTCCGACCCGAACGTGAGATCGGCAACGAAGTGCTCACCGTGGAAGGGTTAAGCAAGACCGTAAACGGCGAAAAGGTCTTAGACAACATCTCCTTCATTGTGGGACACGACGACAAGATCGCCCTGGTGGGCGGCAACGAACTGGCTAAGACCACCCTGTTGCAGATTTTGATGGGAGAGCTCGAGCCGGACGAGGGCACTTACAAATGGGGCGTCACCACCTCACAGGCGTACTTCCCGAAGGATAACACGGCGGAATTTGACAACGACTACACCATCACCGACTGGCTGATGGGCTACTCTCCCGTAAAGGATGTGACCTATGTGCGCGGTTTCCTCGGACGTATGCTCTTTGCGGGCGAAGACGGCGTGAAAAAGGTGAAGGTGCTCTCCGGCGGCGAGAAGGTGCGCTGCCTGCTGTCTAAAATGATGATCAGCGGCGCCAACTGTCTGCTCTTTGACGAACCGACAAACCACCTCGACATGGAGGCAATCACCGCCTTAAACGAAGGTATGAAGAAATTCAAGGGCGTGGAGATCTTCTCCTGCCACGACCATCAGGTCGTACAGACCACGGCCAACCGCATCATGGAAATCCTGCCGGACGGCACACTGATCGATAAGATCACCACCTACGACGAGTATTTGGAGAGCGACGAGATGGCGCGAAAGCGTACCGTTTACACCAACCATGAAGAGGACAACTAGGGTGAAAGCAATCGACCTGCATACGCACACCTGTAAATCGGATGGCAGCTACACCCCTGCGGAATTGGTGGACTATGCCATCGAGAAAGATCTGGCGGCAATCGCCATCACGGATCATGACAGTATAAAAGGGCTTGACGAGGCGCTTTCTCATGCGGCGGCTCTGAAGGAAAAAGGGCTGCCCTCCGTCGAAGTGGTACCGGGCATCGAATTTTCTACCAAGTACGGGGAGCAGGACGTGCATGTCGTCGGACTTTACATCGCTTACGACAGTCCTTCTTTTCGGGAAGCCTTAGAAAACTTTGTGGACTCCCGCACGACCCGTAACCAAAAGATGTGTCAAAACTTACAGGGCGCGGGCATCGACATCAGCTACGAAAAGCTGCGGACACGCTATCCCGATTCGGTCATTACCAGAGCGCACTATGCCAGCTATCTGTTTGAGGAAGGTTATGTCCAAAATCGGCATGACGCCTTTGCCAAATATCTGGGCGACCATACGAAATACTTTGTCCCCCGGGAAAAGGTGACGCCCGTACAGGCAGTCAGACTGATCCTCAGCGCGGGCGGCATCCCCATCCTTGCCCACCCGCCCCTCTATCACATGGGAAACAGCAGACTGGATGGTCTGACCGCCTCCCTGAAAGAGGCGGGCCTGATGGGGATCGAAGCCTTTTACAGCACTTACACCAATCAGGATATCCGCGATATGCAGCGACTTGCCCAAAAATACGACCTGCTTTTAAGCGGGGGCTCTGATTTCCACGGCGAAAACAAGCCAGGGCTCGACTTAGGCTGCGGCTACGGGAAACTGTTTGTCCCGGAAGAACTGCTTACGAAGATGAAAGTCCGCCTCGGCGTATAAATAACACCTGTAATGCAATGTTTTTCACCTGAAACCGCCAAGCAAACACAAAGAAATGCACCGGAAGGGGCACGTTACTTATGAAACTTCTGTTTACGGATTTAGACGATACGCTCTTAAATGATCAAAGTCAGGTTTCTCCCGGCACAAAAGCCTTTTTGGACGAATTTTTGGCTGCCGGAAACCGTCTGGTGCTCTCGTCGGGGCGCCCGCTCGCGAGCGTGATGGAAGTAAAGGAAGCCGCCGGCTTACACCAACCCGGCATTTTCTTAAGCGGCTCCAACGGCACGCGAATCTACGACTGCGACAGACAATGCACTCTCTTAAAAAAGGGACTTCCTCTCCCTTGGGTCTCCTATCTGCAAGAGCAGGCGAAGGCGCTCTCCCTCCACATCCAGACCTACAGAGAAAAGGATGGGGAGCAGGATGCTGTCATCTCCCCCGCCGACGATGAGGAAATCCGCTTCTACCGTCGAAAAATCCATCTGCCCATGCTGGTTTCCGAGCAGCTTACGGATGCTCTGGACGATGATCCCTGTAAAATGCTGGCTATTAGTTTACATAACTATGATAAATTGGAAGCATTTCGCAAGAATATCGCGGATTGGGCGGAAGGTAAAGTCCGCACCATCTATTCCAGCGACAAATATCTGGAGGTCTATCCCTGGGACGCAGGCAAAGGCAGCGCCCTCTTCTTTCTCTGCGAACATCTGGGCGTTCCTGTCTCTGATACCTTCGCCGCCGGGGACGCGGAAAACGATATCTCCATGCTGGATGCCGCCGGCTGCGGGATTGCCATGAAAAATGCCACAGACACAGTGAAAGCCCACGCCGATGTTGTCACGGATTTGACCAACGATCAGGATGGGCTTGCTGATATCATGCGAAAACTGTTAAATTAACCTTCTAGGATCAGGTACCTCCCGTCTCCCACGTCAAATACTTCTTCCGCCTCCAGGATCTCCTCCTCATCAGCGCCCTCCAGATCGACGCCTTCTTCTTCAAAAAACTCCCACACTTCCTTGACGGAATCCACTACCACCGCCATGCACTCCTCCAGAAAGTTTTCCGCCTCCTCATAAGTTTCCGCCACCTTCTCAGGATAGAGCTGTAACTGTTTCTCCAAAAAACACTGCACTACCGCCTCGTCAAACACTTCCCCTTCCCTCCTTTTTGCAATTTAATAACGCAAATTATTCTACTATATATTCACAGAAGTCCCCGCTTCTTAAGTTCCTGGCAAAGCCTGCCCACCGGCAGTCCCACCACATTGTTATAATCTCCGCAAATTCCCTGAATATGCGCGGCGCAAAGTCCCTGAATCGCATAGGCGCCCGCCTTATCCATCGGCTCTCCGCTATCGACGTAGGTTTTGATCTCCTCGTCCGTCATCGTGTACATCGTCACATCCGTACACTCCGAAAAGGTCGCATACATAGGCGCCATATCCTGATATTTCCAGGCAATCGTCACGCCCGTATAGACCTGATGACTGCCTCCCTGCAGTTCCTTTAACATCCGCACCGCATCCTCTTTATCCGCAGGTTTTCCCAATATCTTATCCCATGCCGAAACCACGGTATCCGCACCGATCACCACAAAATCTTCCTTGCCCTCTGCGATCAGTTTCCCGCAGACATCCACTGCCTTTTGATAGGACAGTTCTTCCACCACTTCGTTCGGTTTCTCTTTTGTGATCTTTTCCTCCACCGTGCTCGGCACGACCTTAAAGGAGATCCCCACCTGCCGCAGCAGTTCCTTCCGCCGCGGGGATGCTGATGCCAAGTATATTTTCATGTTGTCATCCTTTCTAATCCTGGTGTGTTTTGGGAATGAACACCCTCTTATGCACCGTCCCGGTCTTTATCTTCGCCGCCTCTTTCGCTTCCCCGCAGAAAGTAAGCTGCGCGTTAAACCGTTCTTTGCCCCGCCTGTCAACCTTACCGTAGCTGCCGTCCTTCTGCAGGATATGCGCCTTCACCGTATCTTTCAGCTGGCTGTCCAGGATATGCCACAGCTTTTCCTGCAAGGCGGACTTTTCAATGGGAAAGAGGATCTCCACCCTGCGCTCTAAGTTTCTCGGCATCCAGTCCGCGCTCGCGCAGTAAAACTCCGGCGTACCGTCATTTTCAAAGTAAAAGATCCTTGCGTGCTCCAGGAAATTACCCACGATGGAGCGCACGGTGATATTGTCGCCGATTCCCGGCACATCCACACGCAGGCAGCAGATTCCGCGGATAATGAGATCGATCTTTACCCCTGCCGCTGCCGCCTCATAGAGCGCCATGATCACATCTTTATCACAAAGGGCGTTCATCTTAGCGATGATCCGCGCAGGCCGCCCCGCTTCCGCATGCTCCCGCTCCCGCCGAATCAGATGGATAAAGCGGTCTTTCAGCCAATAAGGGGCAAGGGAAAGCCGGTTCCAGCTTCTTGGTTCCGAGTAGCCCGAGAGCATATTGAACACTGCCGTGGCGTCCTCCCCGATCATCTCCGAACAGGTAAAGTAACCCACGTCCGTATAAAGCTTCGCCGTAGAGTCATTGTAATTTCCCGTACCCAAATGGACATACCGGCGGATACCGTTTTCCTCCCGTCGAACAACAAGTGTTATTTTACTGTGCGTTTTTAACCCAACCAGACCATAGATAACATGGCAGCCCGCCTTCTCCAGTTTCTTTGCCCAGACGATATTGTTCTCCTCGTCAAATCTCGCCTTCAGCTCCACCAGCACGGAAACCTGCTTGCCATTCTCAGCCGCCTGTTCCAACGCCGCAATAATCGGAGAGTTGCCGCTGACGCGGTAGAGGGTCTGCTTAATGGCAAGGACGTCGGGATCCTTCGCCGCCTGTCTGATAAAGCGCACCACGGGCTCAAAGCTCTGATAAGGATGGTGCATCAGGATATCGCCCTCCCTGATCTTTTCAAACACATTTTCCTCCTCAGGAAGCTCCGGCACCGGCTGAGGCGGCAGATAATCATGCTCTTTCAACTGGTCAAAGCCATCCATGCCGTATAGTTTCATCAAAAAAGTCAGATCCAACGGTCCGCCGATCGCATAAATGTCTTCCTTGGGGATGGAAAGCTCCTCCCGGATCAGCTTAAGCAGTCTGCTGTCGATCCCGTCCTCCACCTCCAGACGGATCACCTGTCCCCACTGTCTCTTTTTCAGCTGTTTCTCAATCTCCTGCAAAAGATCCTCCGCTTCCTCCTCCTCAATGGTAAGGTCGGCATTTCGCATGATCCGAAACGGATAGCTGCACACGATATCATAATTCAGAAAAAGCTTATGGATATTGCGCTCGATCACTTCTTCCAAAAGGATGAGGCGGCGCTCCTCCTGCGCCGGAAGCTCGATCAGCCGCGAGAGGACGCTCGGCACCTGCACGGTAGCAAATTCAAGTTCCCCATCCCCGTTCTTTTTCGTTACCAGCGCTCCCAGATTCAGGGATTTATTGCGGATCAGCGGAAAGGGACGGGAGGAATCTACCGCCATCGGCGTCAGCACCGGATAAACATTGTCCATAAAATAACTGTCCACAAACGCCCCTTCTTCTCTGGTCAAATCCTCGTGATGGGAAACCAGATGAAGCCCGTTTGCCGAAAGCTGCGGCAAAAGCGAGCGGTTGTAGGTACTGTACTGCCTGTTCACCAGCTCATGCGTCTTTTCATTTACCAGAACAAGCTGCTCCGTTGCCGTCATTCCCGCAATATCGTGCTTCTTATAGCCGGCATTCACCATATCTTTTAAGGACGCCACCCGCACCATGAAAAACTCATCCAGATTAGACGCCGTAATGCTCAAAAATTTCAGGCGCTCAAACAGCGGAAGCTGCTTATCCCGCGCCTCCGACAGCACCCTCTCGTTAAAGAGAAGCCAGCTGAGCTCCCTGTTGCTGTAATACCTGTCCTCTGAAAAATCAACTTTCTGTGCCATATCCCGATAAACTCCTTACTGTCACGCCCGCTGCCTGATTACGGGACGGATACTGTATACCTCTTCGAAAAAGTCCGAACGCTTCGTAAACAGTCCCTTCTCCAGCGTAATATCCACCGTATCCTCCACCGTGATGACAAGCTCCCGCTCCTTGAGCACCGCCTTGACATCCTTAAACTTCTGCTTGTGACTGCGGTCCAGCCCGTTTGCGACTTTTAAGATTGCCGTCAGCTTGGCTATGGTCAGATAAGCCTCCCTGTCAATGGTATCACTTTCCCCCATGACCTCCCTGTAATCAAAATCCATGTGATTATACTTCACGACATTTGCCACGATCTCCCGCTCCTTATGGGAGAGACCGATGATCTCCGTGGAGAGGATGATATGATAAGAACACTCTCCCAAATTCACCAGGCTGATGTACTTGCCGCAGTCATGTAAAAGGGTGGCGATCCGCAAAAGAAGTCTTTCCCGTCTTCCAAGACCATGTACTTTTTTCATGCTGTCAAAAATGGTGATGGCAATCTTTTCCAGTGTCTCACCTCTGCGGCGGCTGCCCATATAGCGCTTGCTGATGTTCTGGGCGCAGGCTACGATATCCTGCTCGAAATCATGCTCCTCTTTGATGATTTTATGCTTTTCCCCATATTCATATGCCATGCCGTCACACAACGTCACACCCGGCGCCCAGATCATATGCGCATCCATCATGCGGGCGATCCTGTTGATCAGTACGCCTGAAATATAGAGTAGCGGTACGCTCTCCTCCGGCATATCCAGCACTTTGGCTGCCTGCTGTTTTGTTTTTGTGCGAATCCGCTCCAGGAACCGTTCCACCGCCGGCGTCTGCACACTGCTTTCTTCCAGCCCTTCGACATTTTTGCCCACAATGGCGGATATGTAATCGTCCACCACGATAATATTTTCGATCTGCCGATCTTTCATGTATAATTTTTTGAATACCGAGATTTGGGAACTCACCATTTCATCCAAAATCGCCTCGTACTGCCTGGGGCTGATATTCAAACGATCCAGCCTGTCCTGCAGCCGCAGGACGCCCAGGCGCATATTCTGAGTAGTGACCAGAATATCCTTCTCAAAGAGCGATATCTGAATGCTGCCGCCGCCAATATCCACGATGGCTGTCCCCTTCTCAACGACCCGATTAAAACCGCCGCGGGAGGCAATTGCCTTATAGTTCAAAAAACGCTGCTCCGAATTGCTCAAAACGCCGATACGGATTCCTGTACGCTGCGCGATCTGGTCTAAGACGATAGCCGTATTCTCCGTCTCCCGGATGGCGCTGGTGCCGTATGCCGTGTAGTCATCCACCCGATAACCCTTCATGATCTCCCGATAATCCCGCAGCACACCGCACAACTCATCCACACGGTCATAACTGATCTTTCCCGTGGCATAGGTGTCCGTCCCCAGATCGATACGATGCCTGATATGATCGATCTCCCGCAGACCGTCGCCGGAAGATATCTCAAATATTTTCATGGCAAGCTCATACGAACCCACGTCAATCGCCGCGAATGTTTTCATAATACCTCCATTATCCCCCACTATTTCATGCAGAGAATGCCGCTCAATATCTCTATGATGCCATACAGAGAATGCCCGTATTTGGGCATTCTCTCATGTGAGACTTAGTACTTCTTGGCATCCCGTCCAATGGCGGGATGTCTTTAGAAGTACTTCTCACATTGCCTCTGGCGTGAGCGATTAGATGTTCTTCTCGCTCTGCCCTAGGAGAAAGTCAATAAACTGCTGCGCCGTTCTCCCGGACAGCCCGCCGTGCGAAAGCTCCCACTTATTCGCCAGCAGCAAAAGATCCTCCTCCGGCACCTTCAGACCGTTCTTTACCGCCAATGCTTTCACGATTTCCTGGAACTGCTTCTTATCCGGTGCTCCGAAAAAGATGTTGACGCCGAAGCGGTATGCCAAAGACAGCTTCTCCTGCACCGTATCGCCCGCGTGCATATCCTCATCGCGCCTGTCCGCCTTATCGCTGTAATTCTCGCGGATCAGGTGGCGTCTGTTGGAAGTTGCATAGATCAATACATTTGCGGGCTTCTTTTCCAGTCCGCCCTCGATCAGCGCTTTCAGATACTTATATTCGATTTCAAAATCCTCGAAGCTGAGATCATCCATATAAATGATGAATTTATAGTTACGGTTCTTAACCTGCGCGATCACATCGTTTAAGTCCTGGAACTGATGCTTGTACACTTCAATGATACGCAGCCCCCTGTCGTAATATTCATTGGCGATCGCCTTCACACAGGAAGATTTTCCGGTTCCGGCATCCCCGAACAACAGGCAGTTGTTTGCCTTTCTGCCGGCAACAAAAGCCTCCGTATTCTCCCGCAGTTTCTTCTTAGGCAGCTCGTATCCTACCAAATCGTCCAAATACACGTGCAGGATATTGCGTATCGGCACAATCTCCACGCCGTTTTCTCCATGCTCTACCCGAAACGCCTTATGCAGCCCCAGATTCCCCACGCCGTACTCCCTGTAAAACTGCGTGAGCGTCGCCTTCATAGCCGCTGCCGTCTCATTCTCCACAAAGTGCTGCGCCAGCGTGCAGATACGGTCGCGAATGCGCCTGTTGTAGATCTTACTGTCCCGTGAGGGCGCTTCATAATCCAGTATCACGGCAAATTCAGGTGCCTTTAAGACCTCCATCATCTCCGTGAAATCATAGTCGAAAAACTCCTTAAAGATGGCGATGTCGTGGAGCACCAGTTCGCCCACACTGCCCTCTACCTCGCCCCGCATCTCGCAGGCAAGACTGTAGCTGTTCTCATTGTTCACCAGGAGGTTTGTCAGATAACAGTGCCAGAGGTTCCCGTAAAAGCCGTGATTCGCCGCCTGCTCCGAAAGCCTGTGCATACACTTATAAAAGAGCGGTCTCGCCCTGCCGTCCCCGGATCTGTAATGTTCCATCAGCCAGACAATATCCCGCAGAATATCTCCGTCCTCAAATTCCTTATATACAATCAGTTCTTCTTCTCTCATCGCTTTACTTCCTTCAAATTTTTTCAATCTTCCTTCTATTCTTTTAGTAATTTCCTAAAATTTTCATATTCCGCGCCTCGTCCCGCAGACCCCTGAGCGCATTTTTCACGGCACCGTCCGCAAAATTCCCCTCAAAATCAATAAAAAACCGATATTCCCAGTCCCGCTCCTCGATCGGACGGCTCTCGATCTTTGTCATATTCAGATTATTATAGATAAAATGGGACAGTATGTGGTAGAGGGAGCCGCTCTCATGGGGCACCTCCAGACAGATACTGATTTTCCCCGCATCCTTGCGAAAGATTTTTTGATTGGTCACAATGATGAAACGGGTGGAATTATTCTCCGCCTGATTCACACCGCGTTTTAAGATCTCCAGTCCATAGGCTTTTGCCGCCTGCTCTCCCGCGATCGCCACCTGGGTTTTGTCCCTCTCCCTGCTGACCTTTTCCGCCGCAAAAGCATTGTTCTTTAAGCTGACCTGCTTCCAGTCCTCATGCGCGGCAAGAAACTTCGCGCTCTGCATCAGCGACTGCGGGTGGGAATACACAGTCCTGATCTGCGACATATCCGTCCCCGGAAGCCCCAGCAGGCAGTGCTCTATCCTGATGATCTGCTCCCCCACGATATAATTCTCAAATTCTACCAAAAGATCGTAGATCTCACTCACGATACCTGCGGTGGAATTTTCGATGGGCAGCACGGCAAAATCCGCGCTTCCCTCCTCAATCGCAGTCATGGCATCCCGAAAGGTGTCCACATGAAAGCTTTTTACCTGTTCTCCGAAATAGCGCTGCATCGCCAGATGCGAATAGGCGCCCTCCGCTCCCTGAAAGACCACCCGTGCCTGCTCTGTTTCCAGCCTGTCCACCCCGATGAAAGGCAGCCTGCCCAGACTCCCCGCCTGTACCAGCTTATTATATTGCAGCTTCCTGCTCATGGACATAATCTGTTCAAAGAGTTCCTGCGCGCCGTACGCATTAAAAGCATTGTGAGTGAGAGCCCGCACTTTCGCGAGCTTCTCCTCCTCCCTTGCCTTATCGAATACTTTTTTCCCTGTCTCTATCTTGTAGTCAGCCACCTGAGAGGATATCTCCATGCGTTCCTCATAAAGCGCCACGATTTTCTCATCGATCTGATCCAACTTTCCCCGCAATTCCAATAAATCCATCTGCTCCCTGTCCTTTCACCTTTGTTACCTTTCTAAGTTTACCCCAATTTTCTCTTGATAGCAAGCGGGATTGTCGATATAATAGGAATTAAGAAGCAACAGCTCTGGGGGAGGAAGACCAATGACAAGCAAAGCAAAGAACATCCTGGCAATATCAATAGCACTTGTTATTATAATAATCCTGGTCCTGTGTGTCATATTCACCGGGCGTATTCCCGAAAATGATGCCGACACGGCGGGAAACACCCCCGGAAATCTGAATAACGGCGGCTATTTCTGCGAATCGGACGGTCGCGTTTATTTTGCAAATGCCTATGACAACTACAGTCTTTATTCCATGAACCCTGACGAAACGGATATCGTAAAGCTCAGCGGCAACTCTGTTTCCTCCATCAACGCTGCGGGAAACTATCTCTACTACTTTATGACCAGCAGCGGTCAAAACGGCAGCGGTCTCGGCTACATAAACCAGACGGCAGGCATCTATCGCAGCAAAAAGAACGGAAAAAACACAGCCGGTCTCGGACGACTGAACATTGTCTCCATGCAGCTTTGCGGCAACTACCTCTACTATGAGACTTACAGCAGCCAAAACGGCACCACGCTGGACAAAATACGGATCGATAAAACGGATCAGCAGACCGTGGCTGAGGAGATCATCAATCCCAACTGCTTTGTAAACGGCAAAATCTACTATAACGGTGCACAGGGAGATCATTATCTGCACGCCCTGGACGTCCGCACAGACCGTTCCTCCGTCGTCTGGCAGGGAGACATCTGGAATCCCATCGTACAGGGAAACTATGTATATTATATGGATATCTCGGAAAACTACCGTCTCTGCCGCTGCAACTTAACTGAAAAGACGGTGGAAGTGTTGACAGACGAGCGGCTCGACATGTTCAATGTCTATGACGACTTTATTTACTATCAGGTGAGTTCGGCGGACGCTCCCGCCCTGAAACGGATGCGGACAGACGGCTCCTCTCAGGAGCTGGTGCGCGAGGGCATCTACCAGAATATCAATATCACTTCGGAATATGTATACTTTAACACCTTCAACGAGAGTGTTCCCGTCTACAAAACCTACACTTACGGTCCTGTCAACGTGACCACCTTTGATGCCGCCAAGGAGGCTGCTCTTGCCAATATGGAAGAATAACCGACAGCATGGAACCATCTCAAAAGGCAAAACAAAAGACCCGGTATCTTCCGGGTCTTTCTATCTGCTCAGTCGTCATTTGATAACACATGTCTTTCTTCATTCTGCTCCACTTCCCGCAAAAGCTCTATAACGGACCTTCCCAACACGGGATGCTTCTCATAAGGAGCGATCTGCGCCAGCGGCTTCAGTACAAAATCACGGTTTGTCATATCACAGTGAGGTATGGTCAGCTTTTCCTCATCCATCACGACACCCTCGTACAACAGGATATCCAAATCAAGCGTCCTCGGACCCCAGCGCTCCTTGCGCTCTCTTGCCTCCGCATACTCGATCTCCTGCAATCTGGAAAGCAATACCTCCGGCGGATAGAGTGTTTCGACGGCAATCGCACCATTTAAGTAATTTGCCTGTACTACGCCGCCGTAAGGCGATGTCTCGATCCAATCTGACACGCGCAGCACCCTGCACTGTCTGTCTTCCTTAAGCGCCGCTACCGCCGCATCCAGATGTCCCTTTCTGTCTCCGATATTGGAACCGCAGGCAATATAGGCACGCTGCCAGCCTCTGCGAATCTTTACGGAGACCATCCCGAACGGGAGCGGAATCGGCGCTTCCGGCTTCTTGATTTCCAAAACAACAGCCCTCACATGGGGAAACTGTAGGAGAAGCGCTTCCGCCGCCCTCTCCGCCGCCGTCTCGATCAGCTTAAAGGTATGTTCGGTAAGATATGCGCTCAAGAATCTGCAGACCACACCATAGTTTGTAGACAGCCCCAGATCGTCTGTCATGCCCGCTGCTCTGGTGTCTGTTTCCAGCACCGCACTGACCAGAAAATTCTGCCCCTTTTCCGTCTCCTGCTGATACACGCCGTGATGTGCATAGACCTGTAAATCGCTAATGATGATTTCGTCCATCACTTTTTCTCCCCTTGGTTTTGTCTGATAAAATATCAGATGTTATTTTATTCGCTGCCTGTCAATTTTTATATGCGTCGCGAATTGCTTCCGTCATCTTGACCGCGCGCACATTCTCCTTAATATCATGTACCCGCACAAACATAACGCCATGCTGTACCCCGTAAACGGTAGTTACGATCGTGCCTTCCACACGCTCTGTCACCGGCAGATCGAGTCCCATGCCGATCACAGACTTCCGGCTCGCCCCCAAAAGCAGCGGCGATCCCAAAGAATGAAAATTCTGTAAATGGTCAATGATCTCCAGATTATTCTCGTAACTCTTGCCATAACCGATGCCCGGATCCAAAATGATCCTGTCATAGGCAATACCGGCATTTCTTGCTATCTCCTGAGAAGATTCCAGATCCCAGAGGATCTCCTCGATCAGGTTTGTGTACCTCGCATCCTTGCGGTTGTGACCCAGACAGCAGGGCAGCCCCGACTCCGCGATCACCTGCGCCATCTTCTCGTCATACTTTAAGCCCCAGATATCATTGATCATATCGGCACCCGCCGCAATACCTGCCTTCGCCACTTCGGACTTATAAGTGTCCAGCGAAATCGGAACATTAAATCTGGATTTAATCGCTTCGATTACCGGAACGACCCTTTCAATCTCCTCCTGCTCAGAAACGATGGTATAACCGGGTCTGGTCGATTCTCCACCCACATCCACAATATCCATACCATCTGTTATCATTTGCTCCACATGGTATAATGCCTGATCCAATTCCGTATACTTTCCGCCATCCGAAAAAGAATCAGGTGTTACGTTTAGGATTCCCATCACATAAGTATGCCCCTTCGGTCTAAAATCCCTCTGTCCAATCCTCATTTTGTATCCCTCCGTGTTTTTTATGATATAAGCACTTATCCACAGGATCTCATTAAGTTAAATCCTGATTGTATTCTTTCTCATTCCGTTTCTCCAGCATCTGAAAAAATAACGCCTGCCATTTTGGGTCTTCCTGAAAGCAGCCTCTGGAAGCCACCGTCACCGTCCGGCTTCCCGGTTTTTCCACGCCCCGCATGGTCATACAGGTATGTTCCGCCTCCAGCATGACCATCACCCCCTGCGGTCTCAGATGCTCCATGACAGCCTCTACGATCTGTATCGTCATCTGTTCCTGGATCTGCGGTCTTTTGGCGTACACCTCCACAGTCCTTGCCAGTTTGCTCAAACCTACCACCCTGCCGTTTGGCAGATAGGCGATATGAGCCTTTCCGTAGAATGGCATCAGATGATGCTCACACATAGAATAAAAGGTGATATCTTTTACCAGGACAATCTCGTTGCTCTCCACCGCAAACGTTTTGGAAAGATGCTCCGCCGCATTGTCCTCCATTCCGGCAAAAATCTCCCCGTACATACGGGCAATCCGATCCGGCGTCTCCTTAAGTCCTTCTCTCTCCACGTCCTCGCCAATGCCTTCAAGAAGCAGTCTGACTGCCTCTCTAATCTTTATCTGATCTACCATGAGCGTCTCTCCTGATCGTATCTCTGTGCTCCACCGTATCCATCAGTTCTCCCAGATAAGAAAGAGAACCGAAGGCAACGATCACGGCGTCCTTATCCTTCCCCGCCAGGAGGTAGGCGATCTCCACCGCCTCCTGCACACTGTCCGCCGCTGTCACGGCGCTGTGATACGCTCCGGCTGTCTGTGCGAGTTCCAATGCGCTAAGCGCCCGCTCTTTGAGCGGCGGCGTCACGGTGATGATATGGGACGCCAGGGAAAAGGTAGCACGAATTACTTTGTCATACTCTTTATCCCGTAGCATTCCTATTATATATATAATTTTGTTATTTGTAAAATAGAAACGGATGCTTTCCGCTAATTTTTTTGCGGCATCCTCATTGTGAGCGCCGTCAGCGATCACAAGCGGTTTTTGGGCAATCACATCGAAACGCCCCCGCCATTTCGCGGCAAGCAATCCCTGCCGCAGCTTTTCCTCCGGCACCGTAAAGCCGCATCTCGCCAGCGCCATGACCGTCTCTACCGCCAGTACTGCATTTTCGATTTGAAACTGCCCTGCCAGGGAAATCTCCAGATTCTTATAACGGTCATAAGAAAAACTCTGCTTCGTCACCCCGTACTTGATCTGCTTTGCCCGCGTGACATCCGCTGTCAGAAATTTACCTTTTTTCAGAAGCGCCGACTGCCGCAGCACCTTCATCACTTCCGGGGTCTGCTTAACGGAAATTACATAACATTTGTTTTTTATGATCCCCGCCTTAGCAGCGGCAATCTCCTCCAAGGTCTCGCCAAGGATTTCCATATGGTCCATGCTGATGGAAGAAAAGACTGCCGCCAATGTATTGTCCACGATATTGGTGGCATCCAGCGCGCCGCCAAGCCCCGTCTCCAACACGACCAGATCGCAGGCTTTGTCCCGAAACCAAAGAAACGCCACCGCAGTCTCCACCTCAAAAAGCGTGGGATGGGCAAACCCTTCCGCCGCCATCGCTTCCGCCGCTTCCTTCACCGGCTCCAGATAATTGCACAGTCCGGACTGCGTGATGATCCTGCCGTCCACCTGAAACCGCTCCCTGTATTCCCGCACTGTGGGAGAAAGGTATCTGCCCACCCGATATCCTGCCGTCTGCATCACCGTGGAGATGTAGGCGAGGGTGGAACCTTTGCCGTTGGTACCGGCGATATGTACGAATTTCAGCTTCTCCTGCGGATCGCCCAGACGGGCGCAGAGCTGCCGCATCGTCTCCAAGCCCATAACGCTGCCGAGAGGCTTCAATTCCTCGATATACTCCATGGCTTCCCGATAGTTCATGGTTTCCTCCATGCCGGAGCTTTTTGCTCCGTCTGCTCTATGTATAAGCCTTTCAAAAACAGGCAAAACTGTCTCTATGAAAAAATTTTTGCAAAACTTCATTCACTGCGGACTGCTGGGATGGTGTTTGGAAATCATCTTTACGGCATTTGGTGCCTTTCGCAGGCGTGACCTGCGGCTGTCCGGCACCACCTCGATCTGGATGTTTCCCATCTATGGCCTGATGGCGTTCTTTGCTCCCATCTGCCGCCTCCTGAAAAACCGTTCCGTCTGGTTTCGCGGAACCGTCTATACCACATTGATCTTTGCGGGTGAATTTTTCACGGGTATTTGGCTGAACCGCCATAAACTCTGCCCCTGGAATTATGAGCGTGCCCGCTGGAATCTAAACAGGGTAGTCCGCCTGGACTACGCGCCCTTCTGGTTCCTGACAGGGCTGCTCTACGAGCGGCTGTTACGCGAAAATGACGAGACGCTGCGCCCTGATTGAATCAATCATCTGCAGATCCCACCATACTCTGTTCTCAATCGGCGTCAATGTCATCGGCATCAATGTTCAGGGTATTGAGCGTACGCCGCTTTCTCCTTGCTTCCTCCGATGTATGCAGGATGTAGTTTTTGACCTCTTTCGCATGTTTGATATGCTCCAAAAAGAGCTGCGGATGGGTATTATCTCCTGTGTAGCAGGCAACCGTGCCCAGCCCGAAGATACGCTCCATCAGACTGGTCTTTAACTCCACGTCCTGTACCTTATATAAATAACAGTCGTTTTCTGTGGTATTGAACAATCCCGCATCCACTGTGATCACCTTCTCGTTGATCGTATATTTGGTGAAGGTAAAAGGCAGTCCGAAGAAAAGCCAGCGCTTACGCTCCACATACTGCGTCACTTCTCCCTCGCCAAGTTTTTCTTCTATTTTGCTTTCCTCTCTGTCATTTTCCATGATTTCCTCCCTGTCGGATGTTTCTGTTTTCTCCACTCAGTTTACCACATACGCCCCCGTTTCACAAGCGCAAGCATGGCAACGGTACTTTTGCACCAGTCCAAATTCCCCGCCTTCCCCTTGCAAGCCCTCCGCCTTTGTGCTATGATATACAAAATATCGTTAGAAGACAGCAACCACCCCACATGATAAGGAGGTTTTCGCATGACTGCAAAAGACTGTATCCTCGGTCGCAGAAGTATCCGCAAATTTAAGGCGGATCCCGTCTCCCATGATTTGATTGCAGAGATCGTTGAGACCGCATCCTACTCTCCGAGTTGGAAGCACACACAGATCACCCGTTATATCGCAGTGGAGGGCGCATTAAAAGAAAAGATCGCCAGAGAATGTTCTTCCCTCTATCCCCCCAACGGCGACATCATCTCTGCGGCTCCCGTATTGATAGCCGTAACCATTATCAAAAACCGCAGCGGTTTTGAGCGCGACGGATCGTTCAGTACTCCCCGGGGCGACGGCTGGCAGATGTACGATGCCGGTATCGCATCCCAAAGCTTCTGTCTTGCAGCCTATGAACAGGGGCTTGGTTCCGTTATTCTCGGTCTCTTTGATCAGAGCGCGGCAGAAGCCCTCTTACAGCTTCCCGAGGACAGAGAACTGGTTGCATTGATTCCGATCGGTTATCCCGACGAGACGCCTGCTGCTCCCCGTAGAAAACCCGTGGAGGAGCTGTTATCCTATCAATCGTAATGAGAAAAGTAGAAGTGAGATATCGCTTCTACTTTTTTTAGACTTTATGTTAGATTTTACCGCAAAGGAGTGTGATATTGCATGAGACATTTGATGAACCCACTCGATTTTTCCGTGGAGGAGCTTGATCGGCTTTTTGATCTGGCAAACAGGATCGAAGCCGATCCCGCCAAGTACGCCCACGCCTGCGAAGGGAAAAAGCTTGCCACCTGCTTCTACGAGCCGAGCACCCGCACCCGCTTGAGTTTTGAAGCCGCCATGCTGAATCTGGGCGGACAGGTCCTGGGCTTTTCGGACGCCGGCTCCTCCTCCGCCGCAAAGGGCGAGAGCGTATCGGACACCATCCGCATCATTTCCTGTTATGCGGACATCTGCGCCATGCGCCATCCCAAAGAGGGCGCACCTATGGTGGCTGCCACCCGCTCCGGTATCCCTGTGATCAACGCAGGCGACGGCGGGCACCAACATCCCACCCAGACCCTCACAGACCTGCTTACCATCCGTTCCCTCAAAGGAAGACTCGGCGGTTTCACCATCGGTCTGTGCGGCGACCTGAAATTCGGGCGCACGGTGCATTCCCTGATCAATGCGCTGATTCGTTACCCCGACATCCGCTTCCTCTTTATCTCGCCGTCGGAGTTAAAGGTTCCCGACTACATCACGGACATGCTGAGTGAGCGGAATATCCCGTACGAAGAAGTCATCCGCCTGGAAGACTGTATGCCGCAGCTCGACCTTCTCTATATGACCAGAGTGCAGAAGGAACGTTTCTTCAACGAGGAAGACTATGTACGCTTAAAAGATTTCTATATCCTGGACAAGGCAAAGCTTTCCGCCGCCAGAGACGATATGCTGGTACTCCATCCGCTGCCGCGGGTCAACGAGATCTCCGTGGAGGTGGACGACGATCCCAGAGCCGTCTACTTCAAACAGGCACAGTACGGTGTCTATGTACGGATGGCGCTGATACTGACACTACTCGAAATTGAAAGTTAATAACAATTTAAGAACATGCGTTATTTTATTTTGGAACAGACGCGATTTCATTTTACGTCAAAACTGCCGCACCAATCAAGAAAGAAGGAAACGTCTTATGTTAAATGTAGGAAAAATCGAAGAAGGCTTCGTACTCGACCATATCCAGGCAGGCAAAAGCCTTGACATCTATCACCATCTGAAACTGGACAAACTGGACTGCACGGTGGCGATCATCAAAAACGCCCGTAGCAATAAGAAAGGAAAAAAGGATATCCTCAAGGTGGAGTGCGATATCAACACCCTGAACCTGGATATCCTTGCAGTCATCGACCATAATATCACCGTCAATGTGATCAAAAACGGGGAAATCGTAGAAAAGAAAGAACTGGTGCTTCCCCGTGAGATCCATAATGTCATCAAGTGCAAAAATCCGCGCTGCATCACCTCGATTGAACAGGAACTGCCGCACATCTTCGTGCTTGCGGATGAGGAAAAGGAAATCTACCGCTGCAAATACTGCGAGGAGAAGGCAAGCAATTCCTCCAGCCAATGGTAAGCTATTCTTTGTTTTTGACAGCCTCCCGCTCAAATTCTTCTCTTGCGCGGGCAAGGCAGGTCAATATTTTGGGCGAAAACTCACCGCATTCACCCCGCATGATCATATCATAAGCTTCCGCAGGGGTGTAGGCGTCTTTGTAACAGCGGTCGCTGACCAATGCGTCATAGACGTCCGCCACAGAGACGATCTGCGCGGCAATCGGGATTTCTTCACCCTTAAGCCCTTCGGGATACCCTCTCCCGTCATATCGTTCATGATGATAGCGGCAGATATCGTAACTCACTCTGCCGTATTCGCCTTCCTGAATATCCTCCAGCATCTCGATGATCTCGCATCCCCTTGTGGTATGCGTCTTCATCACATCAAACTCCTCTTTCGTGAGCTTACCCGGTTTTAAGAGAATGGTATCCGAAATCGCGATTTTTCCCACATCGTGCATAGCCGCTGCCGCCGTGATTACGTCGATTTTCTCCTCGTCGAGCTGATATTCCGGATAAACCGCCGCCACATGCTCTGCCAGAATGTGTGTAAAATTCTTTACCCGTTTGACATGATCTCCCGATTCGAGATTACGGAACTCCACCACATTGCTCATCGTATCGATGATGCGGTTATTCATGCGCTGCAGTTCCACAGCCTGCTGCCGCAAGACCCCCGTCTGCAGTTCCACCATCTCCTCCAGATGACGCTTGTTGTAATAGAGTTCCATGATGTTCTGCGTTCTCTGCTTGATCACAATACTGTCGTAAGGCTTATGGATCACATCTGTCGCGCCTATCTCATAAGCCTTCCGCTCCGCCGCCAGCGTTGCTTCGCCGGAAATCAAAATCACGGGAATGCGGGCGAGCCATCCGCGGGTCTTCATTTCATCTATCACTTCCAGTCCGTTCATCACGGGCATGACAACATCGAGGAGAACCGCGGATATCCGATCCGGGTTCGCCTCGATGATCTCAATGGCTTGTCTGCCGTTAGCAGCTTCCACCGTAATATACTCTGAAAAAATCTCACACAGAATGCCTCTGTCGATGTCCACATCGTCAACAATCAAGATAACGGAATCCTTCATATCTGCTCTCCTCATTGTCTGTAAACTGTGTCTCTCGCATCCGCAGCCTTACATCTGCGCAACATCCTTCATGGAGAAGCTGATTCTCCCCATCTTATCCTTACCAAGGCATACCACCGTGACAACATCGCCCAATGTGAGCACATCCTCCACACGGTTGATCCTCTCCTTGGCGATCTTAGAGATATGGACCATGCCTTCCTTGCCGGGCGCAAACTCGATAAACGCGCCAAACTCCTTGATGCTGACCACTTTGCCCTGGAAGATCTGTCCTTCCGCAAAGTCTGTGACGATCATCTTGATCATCTCCACAGCCTTGTCCATCATCTCTTTATCGGTACCGCACACGGAAACCTGTCCTTCGTCGTTGATATCGATCTTCACGCCGGTGCGGGCAATGATCTCGTTGATGGTCTTACCGCGCTGGCCAACCACATCGCCGATCTTATCGGGATCGATCTGAATGGAAATGATCTTCGGCGCATAAGGTCCCACCTCTTTGCGGGGTGCGGAGATTGCCGGGCTCATGCAGTTCGCCATAATAAACTCTCTCGCCTCGCGGCATCTTGCGATCGCGCCCTCCACGATGGGCTTCGTCAGTCCGTGAATCTTAATATCCATCTGGATTGCCGTGATGCCCTCGTGCGTTCCCGTCACCTTAAAGTCCATATCGCCGAAGAAATCCTCAAGACCCTGGATATCCGTCAGCAGTACGAAATCGTCATCCGTCTCGCCTGTTACCAGACCGCAGGAGATACCTGCCACCATCTTCTTGATCGGCACACCGGCTGCCATCAGGGACATGCAGGACGCGCAGGTGGAAGCCATGGAGGTGGAACCGTTGGACTCGAAAGTCTCCGATACGGTACGGATCGCGTAAGGGAACTCCTCCTCAGAAGGCAGAACCGGAAGTAACGCTCTCTCCGCCAATGCGCCGTGACCGATCTCTCGTCTGCCGGGGCCTCTGCTGACCTTGGTCTCGCCTACCGAATAGGACGGGAAATTGTAGTGGTGCATATATCTCTTTGCCGTTACATTCGGATCCAGCCCGTCCACTTTCTGCATCTCAGAAAGCGGTGCCAGCGTACATACATTACAGATCTGCGTCTGTCCTCTGGTAAACATCGCGGAACCGTGCACTCTGGGAATGATATCCACCTCCGCGGCAAGCGGTCTGATCTGATCGAGCGCTCTGCCGTCGGGACGCTTGTGATCCTTTAAGATCATCTTACGCACGGTCTTCTTCTGGTACTGGTATACCGCCTCACCGAGAACGGCAAGATACTCTTCGTTCTCTGCAAATGCCTCCTCCAGCTTTGCGGTCACATTCTTGATATTCTCCTCGCGCACCTGCTTCTCATCCGTGAAGACTGCCTTCTCCATCTCCTCAGGTGTCACGATTTTCTTCATATCTTCAAACATCTGCTCGGGCACCGCACAGCTTTCATAGCTGTGCTTGGGCTTACCGACTTCCTTAACGATCTGATCGATAAAAGCAATAATGCTCTGATTGACCTCATGCGCCTTATAGATTGCCTCCAGTACCTTTGCCTCCGGCACTTCATTGGCGCCCGCTTCGATCATCATCACGCGCTGCGAGGTAGATGCCACCGTCATCTTCAAGTCACCCTTATCCCACTGTTCCTGAGACGGGTTCACGATCAGCTCACCGTCGATCATCCCCATCTGTGTCATTGCGCAGGGACCCGCAAACGGAATGTCCGAAATGCAGGTCGCGATCGCCGTACCCAGCATCGCCACCAGCTCGGGGCGGCAGTCCGGATCCACGCTCATCACCAGATTGTTTAAGGTCACATCGTTGCGGTAATCCTTGGGAAACAGCGGTCTCATGGGCCTGTCGATCACGCGGCTTGTAAGGATCGCGTTCTCGGAGGGCTTGCCTTCCCTCTTATTAAAACCGCCGGGAATCTTTCCTACGGAATAAAACTTCTCCTCATATTCCACGCTGCAGGGGAAGAAATCAATGCCGTCCCTGGGCTTGTCGGAAGCCGTTGCGGTAGATAACACAGTGGTCTCACCATACTGCATAAACGCGCAGCCGTTTGCCTGTTTGCCGACTCTGCCAATGTCCACACGAAGGGTGCGGCCGGCGAGTTCCATGGTATAACTCTTGTACATAATCCTCTCTCCTTCTTCTCATCTTCTTCTTTGCTTCTAAACTTATTAGAGCGGATTTAGGGTCGGACCTGCCAACCCTATCTCCGCTCATCATCTCTGATTATTTACGAAGTCCAAGTTTCTCGATCAGTGCACGGTATCTCTCGATATCCTTCTCTTTCAGATATCCCAACAGACCACGTCTTTGACCTACCATCTTTAAGAGGCCTCTTCTGGAATGATGATCCTTCGGATTCTCTTTCAAATGCTCTGTCAGTTCCTGAATCCTTGCCGTCAGAACCGCTACCTGCACCTCCGGTGAACCGGTATCGCCGGGTGTTCTGGCATACTCGTTGATGATCGCTGTCTTCTTTTCCTTAGAAATCATAGTTTCTCCTTTCCCTCAGGGGGCTGCCCTGATAACCGCCTGACACCAGGAAGGGGTCGGAGTGTCCCGCCTCCGCGTATCGGCTGAAATTCATACTTTGACATTTTACCACAGTGTCGTTTTCTTGTAAAGCCTATTTTTTACTTTGCTCTAATCGCCCTGCCGATACCCTTCTCCCAGCTTTGCGGCAATTTCATCATACTGCCGATACATCTTCTGCACTTCGTTTTCCAAAATATAATAATGGCGCACATAAGGAATCAGCAGCACCAAAAACGCTGCCACCACCAAAAGCCAACTCCCCGCGCCCTCCGTTCCAAATGCCATCAGCAAAAAAGCCATGCCGATTGAAAATACGGCAAGCAGCGCAAATATCACCGTAACGATCAGGTGGATCAGCCTCTCATGCTGGAAAAACCCGATCTGTACGAGATGTTCTTCTCTGATTCGCTCCCAATCGGCATCCTCCCGCAGAAGCAGTTCATCTATATAGTTTCGGTAAGTCAGAATACGTTTTTCCATGTTTCACGCCTTCTCAATCGTATAGAATCCGCACTGCCTTAAAAGGCGAACGATAAGACACATTGGAAATCTTGATTCCCGTCTTCGGGCTGCTGGCATGAATCACCTGCCCATTTCCGATATAAATGGCAACATGGTTGATGGTCTTGCCCTTGGCATAGAAGATCAAATCGCCCGGTTTCGCTTCCGACACCTTGATCGTGGTGCCGCAGCCCGCCTGCGCCCTGGAATTTCTGGGCAGCTTTACGCCATACTTCTTAAAGACACTCATCACAAAGCCTGAGCAGTCCGCGCCCTTCGTCAGGCTGGTACCGCCCCACACATATGGATTACCGATAAATTCTTTCGCGTACTGGCAGATATCCACCCGCACATCAGAGATGCCCTGCCCGTAGAGCAGTTCCGACATGGTGACCGCCGTTCCCAATTCCGCGCTGACCTCCACATACTCCGCAGAGACAAACACTTCGTCATCATCCAACAAAACCTTTACCCAGTCGCCTTCCACGGCGGAGACTTCCAGCTCCTCTCCGCGGGGCACCAGCGTAATGACCTCCGAGTCCGTATTCGCTTCCGCCCGCACCTTTAAGCTGTCCGTCGTTACCTTCGCCACGGTGGTGGCAAGTTCCTCCGCTTTGTGCTTAGCCGAAAGCCCTGTCAACAGATACTCCCGGCTTACATACCCTTCCACATTGCCGGAGCTGATATGTGCCCAGGTATCATCCATATCAAGCACCTCGCAGGCGGCATCCTTTGGCAGTTTTCCCACCAGACGTCCGTCCTCCGCTCCGATTGCCCTGATATTTAAGTTATCGCTCACGTCGGCAATGCCCAGGTTGGTGTAACCCCAGTTGGCATTTTTTGCCCGCTCATAAGCCAGTTCATAATCTTTTGCCGTCTTTTCGGATACGAGAATCGTGCCCGAGCCGATCGAACCGTTCAGCACCTCCTGCGCCGTCTCGGCATTTTCGCCGCCGCTCCCGATACTGTTGCCGCTCACTTCCGTATTGTTTTCGCTGACCGTTTCCTCTCCCTGCTCAGGTTCCCGGTCCAGCCGCAGCTGCCCTGCCGGCATGAGATCGAGCAATGGTGCGGCTGCGCATACCGTCAACGTTTGGTTTGTTAAAATAACAATCGTTATGGCAAATGCCATTCCCCGTTTCTTCATGAAAACATTTCCTCTCAGTCGTATCGCACGCCTAATTCGGCTCAAAGTAACTGTTCGCAAAAGCAATGTTCGTCGCGTGATCCGCCACCCGTTCCAGCCCGGAAACGATATCGGAGAACAGGGCTCCTGCTTCGGGCGTACACTCGTTGCTCGAGAGCCGCTCGATGTGCTTTTGCTGTAATTCCTTCTCCTTCTCGTCGATGGCTTCCTCCAGATTCCTGATATCCTCCACGTGCTCCTCCGTGCTCTTGACAAACATTTCAAAGGAGAAGCGAAGCACCGTATTGACCATATCCATCATCTCGCCCAGTTCGCGCTGCGCCTCTTTGGAAAAGCCCACGCCGGTCTCCTCCCTGCGCACTGCCGCATCCCCGATATTCTCCGCATGATCGCCGATACGCTCAATGTCGTTGACCACATGGAACAGCGCGCCGATACTCTTTAAGTCTTCAATCGGCAGGGTGGTCTGGTTGATCTTGACCAGATAGTTGGTGATGGCATGGCTGAGGAAGTCAATGTTTTTCTCCACCTCGTAAACCTCGTCGATCTCCTCCCTGTCAAGCGTGATCAGCGCATTCATGGCTCGGTTTAGATTCTCGGTCGCAAGGGAACCCATACGGTCGAGCTCCTTGATGACCTCCACCATTGCGGTAGCCGGATTTAAGACCATCTTCTCACCGATGTATTTGAGCTGATAGCTGTCGCGATAACCAATCTTCTTGTCGTCGCCGGGCACCAGCACATAGGTTAACTTCACGATCTGTTTAATAAACGGTATCATAATGATTACCTGGAATACCTTGATGAAAATGTGCGCAAAAGCAACTACGCGTCCCGCATCGCCATGCGCTATCAATTCGAGCCCGTTCACGATTTCTTCCACCGCAAACAGGAAGATTATATAAACAATGATGGTACCGATAATATTGAAGATCAGATGGATCGCCGCCGCACGTTTTGCGTCCTTCTTACCGTTTAAGGAAGCGAGAAGTGCCGACGTACAGGCGCCGATATTGCAGCCTAAAATAATGAACATACCGATATCCAGACTCATCAGATTCTGATTGGCAAGCAGCACCATGATACTGACCGTCACCGAGGAACTCTGGATCACCGCCGTAAGAATCGTCCCCAACAGCACCGCCAGAATCGGCGAGCGCAGGGAGGCAAACATATGTAAGACCGCGGGCGAATCTTTCATCCCCGACATGGCTCCCGACATGGTGCTCAGCCCCATAAAGAGAACGCCGAAGCCGATGATGACTTCTCCCCAGCGGGAAATCTTCTGCTTCTTGACAAACATAATGATGAGAACGCCCACCAGCAGGATAACAGGCGCAGCCTTTTCCAGTTTCAGGGAAACGAGGAGGGCTGTCACCGTCGTACCGATGTTGGCGCCAAAGATTACACCGGCTGCCTGCGTAAGCGTCATCAGCCCGGAATTAACAAAGCTGACTACCATCACCGTACAGGCTGAGGAAGATTGGATTGCCGCCGTAAAGAACACGCCCACCAAAATACCCATAAACCGATTTGTCGTAAGTCTCTCCAGAATACCTCTCAACCTGGCGCCTGCAACTTTCTCGATGCTGTCGCTCATGATACGCATACCGTATAAAAACAGCCCCAGACCGCCAGCCATGGAAAGAATGATTGTTGGATTCATCTCGTTTCAGATATCCTTCCTTTGTTCATCACAGATAAAAAGCTATACATTTCTATTTTATCGAAAATAGAGTTTCCTGACAAGCCCCCTGTTGAAAATATCACTTCGCCGCCTGATCCGCCCCCGTAAATTTTCTACCGGCTTCGATATCCGCCGCAATCTGGGTCTTTAGCGCCTCCACGGAGTCAAATTTGCGCTCCGGTCTGTGAAATCTTAAAAATTCCACAGTGATCGCTCTCCCGTAAAGATCGCCCGTAAAGTCGTAGAGATACGTCTCGATTCCCAGCCGGTTCTCATCACTCACCGTCGGCTTACACCCTACGTTAGAGATTCCGCTGCAGACCCTGTCAGTGCCGTCGATGCACACGCGTGTATCATAGACGCCGTTTGGCGGAAGCAGCTTATGCTCCTCCGGAAGGAGATTTGCCGTGGGCATTCCCAACGTGCGTCCCAGTTTCTTCCCGTGTTCTACGATCCCGCCAACGCTGTAAGGCTTTCCGAGCATCCTGCGCACTTCCTCCATCCTGCCAAGACGGACCGCCTCCCTGACTCTGGTGGAACTGACTTCTTCCCCGTCGATCCGCACCTTTTCGATCAGCTCCGTGCGATAGCCGAAACGGTCCGCATAACGCGAAAGCAGGGTAAAATCTCCCGCTCCGCCCTTCCCAAACGAAAGATCCGGTCCGGCGCAGATATAGGACGCATGCATCCGCTCCGCCAGCCAACATTCCACAAACGCCTCCGGCGCGGTAGCCGCCGTTTCTTTATTCAGGGGAAATTCGATCAGCACATCAATGCCCAGAGCCGCAAATGCCGCCCGCTTCTCCTCTTTGGTGGTCAATTCCTTCTCTTCTCCGCCAAAAAAAGCCGCCGCCTGAATGTCAAAGGTAAACACTGTGGCGAGCAGCCCCTGCTTTTTCTGCAAAAGGAGCTGCGAGAGGAGTTTTTGGTGTCCCAGATGGATGCCGTCGAATTTACCGATGGCCACGGCGGATTTTTCAGGCAGAACAAAGTCTGTCGTACCTTCTATGATTTTCATGTGATCGTCCTTATTTATTGTTTAATAATTGCGAAACGCTTCAAAGTTATTGAAATTGTACAAATAACATAAGAAACTCTATTTATTCTGACAGGAACATCTTAATAGGCTTTGCGTCACGTTCCTTGCTATGATATTGGTAGATGCCGTAAAACCGACCCGCTCCATCGTACATACGGATTTCCTCACCGTCCTCCAAAGAAATGCCTCGCATAAGCATCGCCTCAGGAATGCGGTTGCCGTTCTGCAAAAGCCGCACGGCATTGTCACCCACTTTCACTACCCGCAGGTCAGGGAAGACCGCGTCAGGTGATATGATAACATCCGATATTTTATTTTCATCCCGCAGTTTTTCAAGCTCCGCCAACGTGAGGGCGTTGTCCACACCAAAGATACCGACCCGGCTTCTGGTAAGGCTCTCCATCACGCCTCCCACCGAAAGCCGCTCACCGATATCGTGACAGAGTGTACGGATATAGGTGCCTTTGGAACAGACCACGCGGAAACGCACAAGCGGCAGGGCAAGCTCTAAGATTTCCAATTCACCAATCGTCACCGGGCGGGGCTTGCGCTCCACTTCCCTGCCTGCTCTGGCAAGCTCATAGAGTTTCTTCCCGTTCACCTTAAGAGCGGAATACATGGGTGGAATCTGCTCGTATCCGCCCAGGAAATGCAGAATAGCTTCCCGCACCGTCTCCTCATTCAGTTTTGCGAGTACATCCTCGTCCGCTTTTGATAACACCTGTCCCGTCATATCCTGCGTGTCCGTGGTAAGACCCAGCCGCAGGACGGCGATATACTCCTTATCCCAGTCGGTAAGCAGATCACAGAGCTTCGTGCCCGAACCAAAACATACAGGGAGCACGCCGACCGCCTCCGGGTCAAGTGTCCCTGTATGCCCTATTTTTTTCTGTTTACATATCCCTCGCAGCTTCGCCACCACATCGTGCGACGTATAGCCCGCTTCCTTGTATACATTCAGGATGCCGTTGTACATAAATCCTGCCTCTTTCCGATACACCGCGTTAATTTATAACACATGTTATCTTCTTGGCTCGTTCCGCTTATTTCCCCTCTTGCAGGCTTGCCTGCTTGAGCTGGGCCTCGATCTCCTGCGACAGATTGTTGATGTTGTCGTGATAGGTGCCGTTCATCGTACAGCCTGCCGCCCGCACATGTCCGCCGCCGCCAAACTTGACAGCTACTTTAGACACATCTACCGTGCCGTTGGAGCGCAGGCTCACCTTGTATTCCAGCGTACCGATCTCATACATGAAAATGGAACAGTCCACACCTTTGATGCCCTGCAGCTGATTGACAATGCCGTCCAGATCCTTCGGTCCCACACAATAAAACTCCATCATGCGCCGGCTCACCATACTGACAATACAGCGGTTATCCATAAAGCGTACGCTCCCCAGGATCGCCCTGCCCATGATCTGCGACTGCAGATAGGTCTTCTCATAATACGTTTTTTCAATAAGGCTTGAGAAATCAAATCCAAATTTAAGTAACTCCGAGGCAATCTCCATCGTCCGCGGAGACGTATTGGAAAACCGAAATACCCCCGTATCGTGGGCAATCCCGAGATAAATCGCTTTTGCGATCTCCTCATCCACAAGAGAGTGATCCATTAACTCATAGAGCAGCTCCGCCGTAGAACTTTTCTCCGGCTCCACCACCCACTCATTTCCACAGCCCGTATTGCTGATATGGTGGTCAATGTTGATCCTTCTGCGCGCCCGTGCAAAGATGGGCTGCGCATCGCCCAGCCGCTCCTCATTGCAATCCAGCGCAAAGAAAACATCATAGGTGATATCAGTATTAAATTCTGATTTAATATCTTTAACATCATCCAACACCTGAAAGACGGCAGGCGGCTCCTCCAAATAAACGTCGATCCGGGCTGCCGGAACCTCTTTTTTCAGATAACGGTAAAGCGCCATGACCGAGCAGACACAATCCCCATCGGGCCTTATGTGTCCGCTGATCGCTATGGTCTTTTCCCCCGTCAAATCATTGATTTTCTTCATCCTCGTTCCCCTTGCTTTCTCCGGCGACCTCCCTGTCGGAAGCTACCACCTCGTCGATTCGCTTCGACATACTCACCCCGTAAGCGATGGACTGATCCATGATAAAGGTGATCTGCGGTGTATTTCGCAGATTGATGGTCCGTGCGAGCTGTCCGCGGATATAACCTTCTGCGCTTTTTAAGCCGGCAAGCGTATCCGTCTGCGCTTTCTCGTCCCCGAGCACACTGATCCATGCCTTGCAGGTCTTTAAGTCGGGCGCTACCTCCACCGCCACCACTGAGGTCATGGGTGCGATCCGGGGATCTTTGATCTCTCCCCTGATGATCTGTGCCAGCACACGCTGTACTTCCCCGTTGATGCGGGTATTCTTGACACTGTTTTTACGCATCGCAGATCTTCCTTTCCTCTGCCTTTATTTAATAACATCTGATATTCATATTAGCGGGGCACCTCGACCATGACGTAAGCCTCCACCACGTCGAGCTCCTCCATCTTATCAAAGCCCTCGAACACGAGGCCACACTCGAAGCCTGCCTTGACCTCTTTCACATCGTCCTTAAAGCGCTTGAGGGATGCAAGCTCACCCTCGTAGATCTGCTCGTCGCCTCTGTGAATCCGAATCTTACAGCCTCTCTGGAATTCGCCGTCGAGCACATAGGAACCTGCAATATTACCGATAGCGGACGCCTTGAAGATCTGTCTCACTTCCGCATGACCGATCACCTTCTCCTCATAAATCGGATCGAGCATACCCTTCATGGCAGCTTCAATATCGTCGATTGCCTGATAGATGACCTTATAGAGACGCACATCTACGCCCTCGCGCTCTGCTATCGTCTTAGCGGTTGCATCGGGTCTTACATTGAAACCGATGATGATCGCCGAAGATGCGGAAGCCAAAGACACGTCGGATTCGTTGATGGCGCCCACACCGCCGTGGATACATTTCACCACCACTTCCTCGTTGGAAAGCTTCATCAGGCTCTGCTTTAACGCCTCCACGCTGCCCTGTACATCCGCTTTGACGATCAGATTGAGCTCCTTTAAGTTGCCCTCCTGGATCTGGTTGAACAAATCGTCTAAGGACATCTTTGTCTTCGTATCGGCAAGCATCTCCTCCTTATGCTGCGCCAGATAGGTATCCGCATAAGTTTTCGCGCTCTTGTCGTTCTCATGTACGATAAACACCTCACCGGCACTGGGTACATCGGAAAGACCGAGAATCTCTACCGGTGTGGAGGGTATCGCCTCCTTCACCCGCCTGCCCTTATCGTCGATCATTGCTCTCACTTTGCCGTGGCTTGCGCCTGCGGAGATAAAGTCTCCCACATGAAGCGTACCTTTCTGCACCAAGACGGTCGCTACGGGACCTCTCCCCTTATCAAGCTGTGCTTCAATGACCAGACCGCGCGCATTCCTGTTGGGGTTTGCCTTTAGTTCCAAAATCTCCGCCGTGAGAAGAATCGTCTCCAGCAGATCCTCAATACCTTCTCCTGATTTCGCGGAAACGGGCACAAACTCCGTGGACCCGCCCCAATCTACCGGAATCAGCTCATATTCCGTCATCTCCTGCTTCACGCGGTCGATATTCGCGTTCGGTTTATCGATCTTATTGACGGCTACGATGATTTCAATGCCTGCCGCCTTCGCATGGTTGATCGCTTCCACGGTCTGCGGCATCACGCCGTCATCCGCCGCCACCACCAAAACGGCAATATCCGTAGAATTTGCTCCGCGCATACGCATAGCGGTAAATGCCTCGTGACCCGGCGTATCCAGGAACGTAATACTCTGCCCCTTCGCACTCACCGTATAGGCACCGATCGCCTGCGTGATGCCGCCCGCTTCTTTATCCGTTACGTTCGTCTTACGGATGGCGTCAAGCAGCGAAGTCTTACCATGGTCTACATGACCCATCACACAAATGACGGGCGGACGCGCTACCATGGTGGAGGTGTCTTCCTCCTCCTCGCGCAGAAGCTCCTCGATCACATCGACCTTGACTTCCTTCTCACAGATAATGTCATATTCAATGGCGATATTCTCCGCTTCCTCATAAGTGACATCGGAATTCAACGTCACGACCTGCCCCTGCAGGAACAGTTTTTTGATGATCGCCGAAGGCTGGATCTTCATCTTATCGGCCAGTTCCTTGATAGTCAGCGTCTCCGGAAGCGTGATCACCTTGATCTGCTCCTCCTTGGACTCCTCCGGCTTCTTCTCCGGTTTGATAAAGCGGCCGGCCTTGTTGCGGTTCTTTACCGCCGCATTGTCGTCCTCATAGATGTGGTCCTTTTTCGACCTCTTATCCCTGTCCTGGTTAGCCCTGCGTTTCTCGTCATCCCTATGGTTCGGCGTATCTTTACCGGGCGCCGCGGCGACAAAGTCCTTTTGAACGTTATTTTTCCGAAATCGAGCGTCCTGCCCGCCAGCGCTTCTCTGAGGGCGGTCATTATTTCCGCCGCTCCTGCCAGGAGCGAAGGGAGCGCCGCCACCCCTGCGATCAGTCTGACCACCGTTATGATTTTGCCTGCCCTGGCTTTCAGGTCTGCGATTTTCTCCTGCACCGCCCGTTCTCTCCTGTCCGGCTGCCGGCTTGGTCCCGGCCGCCTCATTTCTGGCATTTTCCCGTTTCTCCTGCTGCCGCTGCTCAAGCCTTTTCTCCTCCTGCTGCCGTTGACGGACCTCGTAGGGCTCCGCCGTTACCGGGATCGGCTTCTGGGTGGGACGGATGATCTTATGAGGTGCATTCTGCGGCTGCACGGGGCGTGCCCCGTTCGACATCGGCCTGTTTCCTCCCCTGTTTTGTCCGCCGCCCTGCGCCGGCCGCCCTCCCATCTTGGAGTTGTGGGGATTGCTCACGAAGATGATCCGTTTTTTCTTGGGCGCATCCGTCTTGGATTCCTGCTTGCCCTCTGCCTTTGTGTTCTCGGATTTAGGCGCTTCGGGCGCCTTCTCCGCCTGCGGTTTTTTCTCACTCGCAGCCGGCTTCTCCTCGGAAGACTTTTCTTCCTTTGCGGATGCCGCTTCCTTTGGCAGTGCAGCCGCACCCCCACCGGAACCAAACGCCTTGCGTACCAGCGCGATTGCCTCGTCCTCAATGGAACTCTGCGCCACCTTTACGTCATATCCTTTCGCCTGCAAAAAGTCGATCAACTCCTTGCTCTTTTTATCCAACTCTTTTGCCAGCTCATGTACTTTCATCTTCGCCATACTTACTACCTCCACCTATTTCGAGTCCGCCAAATGCTTCTGTATCGAATTTGCAAAGCCCTCGTCCGTCACCGCCAGGACCGATCTCTCCTCCCTGCCCATCGAATGTCCCAAGATTTCTTTCGTTCCATAGACAGCACAGGGAACCTCATAAAAATCACACATGTTATTATATTTCTTTCCGGTATTCTCCGACGCATCTTCCGCGATGATGACCAGGCACGCCTTACCGCATTTCACTGCCTGCTCCGTTGCAAATCCGCCACTGACAACGTTTCGGGAGCGTTCGGCGAGTCCCAGCATGGATAATACCTTATCCTTTCCCGGTATCTGCTTCATACCCGCCCTCCTCAAACTCCTTCTCCAGCGTCTCGTATATTTCGTCCGGGATGCGCTGCTTAAAGGAACGATCCAGCCCTCTGTTCTTTCTGGCTTTTGCAAGGCACTCCCTCTGCTTGCACAGATAGGCGCCCCTGCCGTTCTTTCTTCCCGTCATATCCAGGAAAATCGGTCCCTCCGCGCTTCTTAACACGCGCATCATCTCTTTTTTATCTCTCATTTCCCCACAGCCCACACACTGTCGCAAGGATATTTTTTTTGCCATACCGCTCCTCTTTACGCTTATGACTCCATTTCGCTTTCTACGGCTTCCTCCTGCTCATAGGACTCAGCTTCGCTCTCATCCGCATACGTCTCCTCATACTCGCCGTCATAACCTTCCTCGTCATACTCCTCATCGTCGTAGACGTAATCCTCATAACGGAAGCCGGGCGCATCCTTTGCCTGCGTCTCGCTCTTGATGTCGATCTTATATCCGGTCAGCCTTGCCGCCAGCCTTGCGTTCTGTCCTTCCTTACCGATGGCAAGAGAAAGCTGGTAATCCGGCACCACAACTTTTGCCGTCTTATCATCGGGATCCGCAAACACTGCCACGATCTTTGCCGGAGAAAGCGCGTTCTGGATCAGGTTGCCGGGGTTCTCATCCCAGTTCACGATATCGATCTTCTCTCCGCAGAGCTCATCCACGATGGAATTGACCCTGGCGCCGTTGATGCCCACACAGGCGCCCACTGCGTCCACATTGGGATTGTTGGAGCGCACCGCGATCTTCGTCCTGCTGCCCGCTTCTCTGGCAATGCTCATGATCTCCACCGTGCCGTCCTTGATCTCTGTCACCTCAGATTCAAAAAGGCGCTTTACCAGTTCCGGATGGGTACGGCTCACTAAGATTCTCGGTCCCTTGGGGGTGTTCCTCACCTCCAAAATGTATACTTTGATACGCTCAGTGGGACGGAAATGCTCGGTTCTCACCTGCTCATTTTCATTGAGGATGGCATCTGCTTTGCCAAGGTTAATGGAAATGTTCTTTCCCATGTAACGCTGGACAATGCCCGTCACCACGTCCTTTTCTTTTTCAAAATACTGATTGTAGATGACGCTGCGTTCTTCCTCGCGGATCTTCTGTAAGATCACGCTCTTGGCATTCTGGGTAGCGATACGTCCAAATTCCTTGGAGCGGATCTCCACGCGGACGATATCTCCCACTTTGGCCGTCGGGTCGATTTCGGCCGCATCTTCGGGAGATATCTGCATTACCGGATCCTCAACTTCCTCTACTACTTCCTTCTCGGCATAACAGTAGTAGTCACAGGTCTCCCTGTCGATCTCCACCTTCACGTTGTCCGCCTTGCCGTAGTGGTTTCTGTAGGCGGTGATCAGTGAATTCTCGATCGCTTCAAAGAGAGTTTCCTTGCTGATTTCCTTTTCCCTCTCCAGAATCTCCAGCGCCTCCATCAATTCCTTATTCATTTTCCGTTGTCCTCCTATGTTTCATTGCTATCATCTTAAAACGCGTCAGAAATCAAGTGCCAGTCTGACCGTTGCAATATCCTGCCTGTCAAAGACGCGCGGGCTGTCATCCTCCTCGATGGTGATCGTGTCCGCGTCATATGCCTTTAAAATACCCGCAAACTCTTTTACCTTATCAATGGGCTTATAGGTTTTGATCTCTACCTGCTCCCCCAAACTCTGCTCCAAATGCCGGTCTTTTTTCAAGACTCTGCCCAACCCCGGACTGCTGACTTCCAGAATATAAGCATCCGGAATGAAGTCCTCCGTATCGAGTGCATCGGACAGGGCACGGCTCACCGTCTCGCAGTCCTGAATGTTCACACCGCCCGGTTTGTCAATGTAGACACGCAGATAGTAGTCCTTTCCTTCCTTCACATACTCCACATCGTAGACGGCAACGCCCGCCTCCTCCACGATGGGCGAAAGAAGGCTTTCCGTCTTCTCCTCGTAAGTCTCTCTCCTTGACATGGTCCTCTCCTTTTCATGCCCCTGCACATAGAAAGAGCGGACTCGCAAGTCCACTCTTTATCTCAGTACCATTTTAATACTAGGTGCATTATACCACTCTTTTCCCTGCATTGCAAGCGCTATTTGACAGAATGATGATTTTCCTTTACGCTATAATTAGTTTTTACGTAGATATAAGGGAGATAAAAGATTGAAAAATAAGTCTGATGCTCCGACATGGAGGTAAACATGTTAAAAAAGACAGAACGCACCTTACTCCTGCATCTGCTCCAGAGCTTTCTGACCACCTGGGCGCTGATGAAGGCATCCCGCATGGAACCCGGCAACATCCTGACCTTCGTGTTTTTTCTCCTTGCCTTTTTCTTCTATCGACATGTAAACCGCAGAATGGCGCTTTTAGAGATTTCCAACCGGCTCTCGCTCGCCGCTGCCGTTCTCTTTACGATCCTCTATATGGCGGTGGACTATCCGCATTATATCGAGCTTCTCACCAGCAATCTCTACCGTCTGATCGTGCTCGCTGTCATCTTCGCAGGCTTTGTGTCTCTTTTTTATAACCTGCTCCTCTTTTTGTTTTCTTATACCTGCAACAAAGAGCTTTTGGAAAAAAGTCTGCTCACCCGCTATCAGAATATGGCTTATACGCACAACGGGAAGCACCCCAAACGCTCCGCCTGCATCAGTGCGCTTGTGAATTACGGAAGAAACCACACGGCGCTCTGCGCCTTCCTCGCCTGTATGCTGTGCTGGCTGCCTTACTACCTCTATCAATATCCCGGCATCATGACCCCCGACAGCATCAACCAGTTTGAGCAGGTGCTGGGGCTCGTTCCCTACTCCAACCACCATCCTTGGGTCCATACGCTGGTCTTCGGCTTCTTCTACCGACTGGGCTATGCCCTTACAGGTGATATGGTAAGCGCCGTGTCCGTCTACACCTTCTTTCAGATGTGCCTGCTGGCGGGCGGCATCGGCTACTTTATCTCCACCCTGCGCGCCCATCGGATCCGTCCCTTCGTCCTGTTCCTGATCACAGGCTTTTACGCGCTGATCCCCTACCATGCGGTCTTTTCCGTCACCATCTGGAAGGACATCCCCTTCGCGGCGGCGGTGCTCCTGTTTGGCTGCTCCATCCTGCGCCTCTCCGTCCGCGGCAACGTCAATGCGGGAAATCTTTTTGTCTTTACAATATCAGGTGTTATGATATGCTTGTTTCGTTCCAACGGCTGGTACGCCTTCCTTTTTGCCCTGCCGTTTCTGCTGTTTGGCTTCCGCAAAAAAGCGAAGGTAATCTATCCGCTGCTGCTTCTGATTCTGTGCTGTGCCGCCATCGTCAAATATCCCGTGATGCGTGCTTTTCATGTCACGCAGCCTGATTTCATCGAATCCGTCTGTATCCCCATGCAGCAAATAACAGCCGTTATCTGCAATGACAGACCGCTCACCGAGGAAGAAACCGCCCTGATCGAAGAAGTCGTCGATCTAACCTACATACACGAGCTCTATAACCCCGGTTTTGCGGATAACATCAAGGAGCTGGTGCGGGCGGGAAATCAGGACTACCTCGTCGCCCATAAAAAGGAATTCTTTCGGCTCTGGCTGGATCTGGGTCTGCGCTATCCCGGCGACTATCTGACCGCCTATGTGAATCAGACCTACGGCTACTGGTATCCCGATTCCTTCTATCTGGTCGCGGAGGCCGAGGGCGTCAGTGCCACGGAGCTTGGCGTCTCTCACAGACCGCTGATCGGCGGCCCGCTTGTCGTTAAGGGCAAGGAAATTGCCATCAAACTGGGCAGCATGGTGCCCATCTACGGTACCCTCTGGAGTATGGGTGTCGCCTGCTGGGTTCTGCTCTTTTGTATCTGCGTCGTCATCATCCGCGGAGAATACTATAAGCTCATCTGCTATCTGCCAAGTATTGCCCTGTTACTCACCGTGCTCATCGCAACGCCGGTGTCCACGGAATTTCGGTATGTCTACTTTATGGTGGTGTGCCTGCCCTTTTATCTGATCACGGCGATGCTGCCGGAGGGGAAATAGGAAAGTACCAAGAAGCAATGATTTTAACATTTCAATTTTCCGACTAAATAAGATTTATGGCTATGCCTTCTGTAATCTTCCAGCCTCAATTTCCCTTTGAAACGCCATTCCACGCTCATTATAGTAATCCTGTCTTTCCTTTGGTGTCATGTCTTTAGTCATATAATAATTGTATTCCCTTAACTTATGAATATCTTCAATCGTAAAATTAGGACTTAAAATCGGCTTTTCCATAATTATTCCTCGCTTTCCAATAATACGGTAGGACTAAGAATATCAATTGGCTTATATCCACTCAAATTAGCTATTGCTCTCACTCCATTGATTGTCTTAATCTTTACCATATGTTTAAAGTTCCAAGATACAATACAGTTACATTCTTCTACAACCGCCGCCGCAATATGCTGACAATCATCATAACTTTTTTGTGTCAGTACACCCATTTTCACAATCTTATACGCTACCGCTTCGACTTCATCAGTAATCTTTAGGATAGTATATTTAATTTGCTCTAAATACTTTCTTAATTCGCTTCTATTAGGTTCTGGACAATCTGCAATTTCCTCTAATGTCACTGTAGACAAATACACATCATATTTCCCAGCCTTAAACATTTCCCACAACTGCCTTGTATCTGCCATCTTCTCAGGTACATCCTCCTGTAACAAATGACTGATAACCGATGTGTCCAAGTATACCTTTAACTTCCGCATAGAGCATCACTCCTTAATTCTGGCATCGTATACTAACCCTGATTTTAGGCTATCATTACGCAAATTTATTACCTATATTATACGGTATTCTCTCCACATTTACAATCGGCACCGGCAGAAAATTTCCACCGATGCCGCTATCATCACTTCATCTTCTTTAAATACATTATGAATGAAACCAGATATCCTCGCTCATATAATCCGCAAGCGTCTCAAAGAACAGGTCAACTCCCTGTCTTGCCGCTTTC
>DETS01000081.1 GCA_002361735.1 Lachnospiraceae bacterium UBA3282
CTATCATGCCAGAAGCCTCTCATATATTTCCATTATTTCACAATCCATTGTCCTGTCTTTTTTGAACCCTTTCTTTCAATAATTCCTTCTTCTTTCAGGCGATGAATTCTTTTGGTAATTGTAGTCGTTCCCAAATCGACCAGCCTGCTGATTTCCCTGACGCTGATACCGGGATCCTCTTTCATCAACTCCAATATTTTGCCATTCCTGCTGTCAATTACCTTTGCTGATGCGTTAAAGAAACTATCTTTTGTATTCCTCTTATGATTTAGAGGAATTGTCACTGTAATAAAATTTTCCGAAATATCGAACACTTCCCGCCCATACCTGGACACAATCAGAGGTACTCCATGGCCTGTCTGCTCTATATAATCCAACTGAACCATAATCTGCTGAAGTTCCAGATTCACAGGCTTACTCTTTCCTGCATAAAATTCTTCCAATGTAAGTCCCTCCGGCAGACCTCCCACTGATATAATCTCAATACGGTCATCAAACATATACACAGCGGGTGGCGTTTGTCTTAACCAGCGATTGTGCAGACAGGCATTCAGCCATGCCTCTCTGAAACAGGCAAAATCAAACAACTTACTTTCTTTCCGCAGACTTCCTCCTACATCCACAACCGTATCGTTCAACGCTTCCATATAATCCAATACCTGTTTCACTGCTACAAGCATACATTTATAACCATATTCATTCCGCTTGATGAGATTTGTTTTATCTGTCCCGCTAAATACAGCCACTTTAATAGAATAACTATTAACATCTGCCAAAATATCGGCCATTAAATTGTAGGTTCCATTGCGTGTCAAAAGATTCAGGTTCTGTTTAAAAGTATTTTCCCGAAGCGTCAGATTGTTTCCAATATATAATGTCTTTAACTGATTAAAAGTCATTTTCTGATTGTTTGCCTCTATATTTACAATAGAATCCGACGCGCCAAGCATCAAACTGCGCAACTGCTGCGGCGATATTTCCCGATCCTCGTCAGCTGTTCTCATATAATACTTTCCATACGCCGAATAGGGCTTTTCATCTCCTTCCACTGTGACCTTTATTACATTTTTATCATCACATAGTTCCATAATAATCGTCGGGATTACTTGAGGCTTAATTGCATTTGCAATTCCCTGAGATACTTCACGCAATGTACGATCCCCAATTTGCTGTCCCAAGATTTCTCCATCATTTCTTACCCCAAAATACAATGTACCTTTTCCATTTTTATTCAGCATAGAAGCTAAAGAAATGACCCCTTCTTTTAATTCACCAGTTGATTTCTTAAACTCAACCAACTCTGTTTCCATACCCAAGTTCATACTATCACCTCTTTCAAAATACAGTATATCCCTATTTGTCATTTTAATCAACGCTTAATAGACACTTTATTCGCCGCCTTAGTGACGAATAAAGTGTCTATTACACTCCTCCTCATTTCTACCCCTGCAGACTATCCCGTCTCAAGTCGGCAGACTATTTTCCACACACAGCGCCCCATACCCCGCCCGCGCATCCGGATACTCCGCCACGCCACGAATCGGCTTCGCACCCTTCCGCAGATACGCTTTCACCTTTTCCCCGTACAGATATGGATCATTTCCGAGAACAATCCCCCACTGCATGAGCAGGGCAGCGGCTCCTGTCACGAAAGGCGCGGCAAAAGATGTCCCCGTGACCGGCGTATAGCCGCCGTCCCTGTCAGGCGCAATCACCCCCACGCCCGGCGCCACCAGATCGGGCTTTACATAGGCGTCCGAGGTACGGCTGTTCACCTGCTCCTGATACAGATACCCCCTGCCCGAAAAGTCCGCATAGGCTTCATACACCGGATCATAAGCGCCCACAGTGATTACCCCGGACGCTGTAGAAGGAATGGTGAGGGTCACATCCGGTGTCGGACGGACAAAGCGGGTATCGGCGCTTCGCACGGCAGCAGAGGGCAGATAAAACGTATAATTCCCCGTGACCACCCGCAGGGGACGCAGGCGAAAGCTCCATACCCCCTGCTCCAGATAACTGCTCCCCGCCGTCGGCAGAAAATCAAAGTAGAGCTCCTGCCCCGTCATATAGGGCGCCGGTTCGCCGTTATAGAACAGAATCTGCGTCTGTCCCAGCCGATACACCTGTTTACCGGGTCGGTCAGTATCCGCCGTAAAGGCCTCTCCCGACGGCGACACAGCTGTCACCAGATAGCGGTCGGCATACTCCTTCCACAGCTGTACATTGAGGGCGGATTCATAAGCTCCTACCGTCATTTCCACGACTGCGTCCTGAGCGGTGACATCTATGTCATTCACATTGACTACATCAGTCACTCCTGGGTTTGTTCCATCCGCCTGCCGACCGCTTCCTGTATATCCCGTAAAAGCCCCGTCTGCCCGTAAACTGCCTCCCACATGTCCCCCTGACGCGCCCTCGTTGCCGCTGCCCACACAGATGACCGTCCTGCCGATCTCCGCAATATTATTCAGAAAACGTTCCAACAGAGAAGACCCGTTATGCGCACCGTAGGTATTGCCGAAACTCAGATTGACAGCCAGCGGCATCGCCAGTTCCCGCGCTTTATTGACTACATAAGTCAGTGCACGCATCAGCTCCGTTGTACGAGGAAACGAATCTGCCTGCGGCATCCCCAGCCGCACGATCAACAAGTCGCTCTCCCCGGCAATCCCCGCATAGGCTGCCCCGTGCTCTCCTCCGTTTCCCGCCGCAATCCCTGCTACCGCCGTACCGTGCCCGCTGGTATCAATGCTGGGAACGAGCTGCAACGCCGCCTGCCTGTCTCCTGCCATCAGCGCGGCGTCAATCTCCTGCGCACTAAATTCCCTGTCAAGCACCTGATCCCAGAGATAACGGATGCGCGTGCTGCCATCCGCCTTTCTGAAATCGGCATTCCAATAGCTGATGCCGGAATCGATGACCGCCACCAGCACCCCTTTTCCCGAAAGTTCTCTGTACAGGGCACTCCCCGGCACAAAACAGGAGGCCGATAAACCTTGCAGATCAGAAAAAAAGAGGCGTTTGGGTTTTTCCACATACTCGATCTGTGCAATTTGCGAAAGCCGATCCATCTGCGTCTCGGGAACCGTCAGGATGGCGTATCCTGCGATCAACTCCTCCACGCGAATACCAAGATCCGCCAGTTCCTCCAAAGAACCGTGATACTTGACGATCACCTCCCAGGTCTTTTCCTCCGCGTCATAACCGACATTCAGCTCCAACGACCGTTCCCTCTCCGCAAGCGAAGTGTCCAGAGCCAAATTCAACAGGTTTTCATTTTTCTGAGAATCCATTCTCTTCTCCGTTCAAACCACTTGATCTTCATCCTTATCATATGAAAATATGCCTTCCTAACGTGATATCAGCATTATCTTAATCAGTAAATCTGCCGTGTAAAGGGCTCCGACGTCAATTTTATTATATAATTGTAAAATTTATTTTTTATATGTTAATTTTATTTTTTATTTGTTAAGTTTATAATTTATTTGCAAAATATACTTGACATCCGTTTTCGCGCATGCTACCCTAATGCTACAGCAAAACACGACAGCAGTGATTAGGGAAACGCTTTCATCCGCGCTTCCTTAGAAAAAAACGGCGAGACGCGTCTGCCGCTCCTTACACAGCGCAGAACATCCCCGGGAAAGGAGCATCTTCCCTATATGAAAAACCTGAAATTGAAACTTGCCCGCATGGAAAAGGACCTTTCCCAGACCGAGCTGGCAAAAAGGGTCGGCGTTACCAGACAGACCATCGGCATGGTAGAAGCGGGAGACTATAATCCGACCTTAAATCTGTGTATTCAGATCTGCAAATCGCTCGATAAAACATTAGACGATCTGTTCTGGGAAGACGATTCCGGATAAGCAGACATTCCATGACCTGTTTCAAAAGAAGCAGTCCAACAAATCAGGACAGAATATGACCTGTTTCGGGAGGCAAAAATCGAGTAACCTTATCGTAAGACAGCCTTTGGAATGGGAGTTGTCCGGAACGGAGGTAAAAAATGAAATGGTTCAATAAGAAAAATAATCTGGATGAAATGCAGGAATTAAAGCTCTTAAAACTTGAGAGCAGGGGCTTCTGGCTTGCCTTCTTTGCTCTGTTTGCAGCTATCCTGATACAGATTGCCCTGTACGGCCCGGAATTTTCAGAGCATGCGATCGGTGAATTTATCGTATTCCTGGGGATGGGCATTTATCTGATGGGCGGCTGCCTGAAAAACGGCATCTGGGACAGGCACCTGCAGGCCTCTCCTGCCGTCAACATCGGTGTCAGTCTTCTGGCCGCTGCACTGACAGGTCTGTTTAACGCTATTATGAGCTATCGGGATTATCATAGTATCGGCGGCGCCGTGGCGGTCTTTATCGTTTACTTTTTTATGGTCGGCATCATCCTTTCCGTCACGCTCTGCGTCTGCACCGCTTTTTATCAGCGGAGACGGAAACAGCTGGAGGAAGAATGTGAAGATGATAGTACAGATACAGACAACGGGCAGGACTGATTTCGCAGCCGCGTAAAAGTACGTTTTTATGACATAAAAAGAATTCTTATGAAAAGGAGAAAAACATGAACACACAAGATTACAAAATTTACAAAAAGGATTTTTCGAGCATCGGCATCCGTATGCTCATCAGCACGGTCGTCATCCTCGCGCTCCAAACCGGCGCATCAGCGCTCATGCTCGCGCTCTTTCCCCAGTGGCAGGGTAATTTCGCGATTGCATTGACCGTGACCATGGTGCCGCTCTACCTCATTGGCTTTCCGATCAGCTTCGCACTGATGCGGGATAAAGATGTGCCCGCCATCGAAAAGCATTCCATGACAGTCGGCCAGTTCGTCATTGCCTTTCTGATGCTCTACGGGCTCATGATCGCCGGCAATCTGATCGGTCTTGCTTTTACCGCAGGTATCGGTCTCATCAAGGGCGCCCCTGTGCAGAACGCGATGGTCAATCTGGTGACCGGCGGTTCTCTCTGGGTCACGGCTATCTTTACGGTGCTGTGCGCTCCCGTTTTTGAAGAACTGCTGTTCCGTAAACTGATCTGTGACAGGACCGTAAAATACGGGGAAGGTGTTGCCATAATGGTTTCGGGTCTGACGTTCGGTCTGTTCCACATGAACTTTAACCAGTTCTTTTACGCCTTCTTTCTCGGCTGTTTTTTGGCCTTTCTCTATGTGAAGACCGGCAACCTCAAATATACGATCCTGCTGCACATGATCCTGAATTTCTTAGGGAGCGTTTTAGGCGCCATCATTATGACGCTGGATCAAAGCGACCCCTTGATGCTGATCATCATGAGCGTCTACTCCCTGTGCATCTACGGCATGGCGATCGCGGGTATCGTACTGCTCATTGTGAAACGCCGCAAACTGACTTTGACCCCGGGAGAACTCGCCATTGAAAAGGGACAGCGTTTCAAGACCGTGATCTTAAACGTAGGCATGATCCTGTTCTGTGTTGTCCTTTTTGCGATCATGATCGTACAGGCATTCTTTATGTAAAACGTAAGAAGCGGTCGTGCAGATAGTCATTTATACGGTATCGTTATCTTCTCGCGGCTGACCGCAAAGAAAGCGGTACCGCCATAAACACCTGCCTCATACAGTTTACCAATGATCTCAAGCATCCGCTGATTCAGTCTGTGATACAAAACAGGCCGATCCCAGCGGATTCCTTGTATATAATCCCGCTGTCTGCTATTGAGACAGCGCAATCCCTCTTCTGCTGCGGCACTTAACTTTTCCGATTCACCTCTCCTGTTTGGTTCATTCTCTTCATGTTGACTATATTGGTTAACATTTGGTTTCCCAACCGCACAGGAAACATAGCTATAACCTTCCCCGTTCTGCTCACTCTTTCGATGTAACAGCTCTGTCAGTTTTCCATCCCGCTTTGGATTGTAAATTGATTCCTTCCATAAAATAGCCTTTGTCTGCGCAGAATTTTCCTGTTGGCGCAGCATTTCAGAATCCGCGCCTTCCATGGCCAATAATTCTCTATCATGATTCCCAAATTTTATTTCTGTCGCATGTGTCATATCTATTTGACTTTTCTGGTCAACCGCAATTTTCCGCATACTTCGTCTTCCGAACGCATCCTGCTCCTGCACGAAGACCTCCTTTGCGGCAAACAGCTCTGCCGACGGTTCTTCCTTTAAAAGCACACGGCTCTCGTACAGATAGTCCATCATGATCCGCTGTACCTTTGCCCGGGGCGCGGGATAGTCCAGACGATCAACGATCTGATCCAACGTATAACCGATATCCACAAGATGCCTGATGGCGCCGCCGCAGGCTGCGTCGGTAACGAAACTTGATAAGGCATTCTGAAAGTAACTCGGCTCCTCCATGTGCCGCACCTCCCTCAAAGATTGCGCTTACAGATATCCGACAGGCAGCATTTATCACAAAAAGGCGTTGTCCGCGCCGTGCAGACCTCCCTGCCGTGTATCACGAACCGATGGCACAGGTCGCTTCCTTCCTCAGGCGGCACGATCTTCCACAACGCCATCTCCACCTTCTTCGGCTCCTTGATGCCATCCACCAGACCAATGCGGTTGCACAGGCGGATGCAGTGGGTGTCCGTGACAATGGCAGGTTTGCCAAACACATCCCCCATGATCAGGTTCGCACTCTTTCTGCCCACGCCGGGCAATTTCAGCAGCGCGTCAAAGTCATCCGGCACCTGTCCGCCGTACTCCTCCTTCAGCTGTTTCATGCAGGCGCTGATGTCGCGTGCCTTGCTGTTTCCCAGTCCGCAGGGATGAACGATGGCTTCGATTTCCTCCACGGGAGCCGCCGCCAGCGCATCCACATCGGGGAATTTCTCATAAAGTTTCTCCACTACCACATTAACTCTGGCGTCCGTGCACTGCGCCGCCAGCCGCACGCTGACCAGCAATTTCCACGCCTCGTTGTATTCTAAAGAACAGCCCGCGTCGGGATATGCTTCTTTCAGTCTCTCGATGACCGCAAGCGCCAGTTCCTTTTTTCTCATATCGTGTCTCTCCTCTTTTGGTATTCTCATCTTTCGTTTTGAATCCGCACAGTTCTCCCCTACTTTTTCATTTTACGGAGCAAAAACCTGCTTAAGATAGCGCTTTAATAAGAACGCACAAAAATATGGGAAGGTATAAATCTGTTTGTCATACCCGATATTTCCATTGATCAGTTTGATTCCATAGCGAATATCTTCGTATTTATCGCTGTCAATCAGCGTGCGCAGAGATTTCGCTCTGCCATTCGTTGCTTTGACTTCAACGGGGATCAGATCCTTCGCTGTCCTGACAAAGAAATCCTCCTCCAGCGTGGAATCTTCTTTTTTATAATAGTACAGGCCGCAGCCGCTCTTTACAAGCGCCTCTCCCACCACATTCTCATAGAGCGCACCCTTATAGACACCCAGATTACGGTTGGCCCGCAAATCCTCCTGTGCCTCCTCATCGAGCATTGCCACCAAAAGCCCGCTGTCCGCAAAGTACAGTTTATACTTGGTCTCCTCGAAATTGCCCTTGAGCGGCAGTTCCGGATATTTCATGCAATAACAGACATTGACGATCCCCGCATCCGCAAGCCACTCGATACAGCCGCGATAATCCTTAAACCTTGCTCCGGACGCTACTTTGGAAATCTGGAATTTCTTATTGTCCTTGGCGAGCTGAAGCGGTATCTGCCGAAAAACATTGAGGATCCGCGTCTGATCCATCCCTTCCGCGTATTTTCGTACATCTTCCTCATAATCCGCAAGAAGCTGCCTCTGTATAGCCAGCGAACCCTCGAAGCTGTCTCGCTCGATATACTCCCTGACCACAGCAGGCATCCCGCCCAAGATGCAAAAATCCAAAAACAGAGCATTACAGGCAGCCAGTTCCACTTCATTAAACGGCTGCTGCCCTATCATATGTGCCAACATATCTTCCACAAAACCGGCATCATATCCCTTGGCCCACAAAAATTCCTCAAAATCAAGCGAATACATATCGTAATCAACCTTGTATCCCACGCTGTTGCTCTCGATTCTGCCATAGTGAATCCCTAGCAGTGAACCGCTGCATATCACGTCAAATCTGCCGTCCTGCTCAAAAAACTTAAGCGCCGTCGCGATTTCCGGAAATGCCTGCAGCTCATCAAAGAAAAGTAATGTTTTCCCTTCCATAAACCGCTTTGTGGGATCGATTCTGGATATATTGCGAATCAGGTCTGCCGTCTTATAACCGTCCGCAATGATCTGTCTGTACTTCGGTTCCTCCACAAAATTGATTTCAATCACATTTTCATAATACTTTACCCCAAAGTTGCGGATCGATTCTGTCTTTCCGATCTGCCTTGGCCCCTTGACGATCAGAGGTTTTCTTTTTTTATCCTGCCGCCATTCCTCCAAATACAGGTCTATTTTCCGTTTCAGATATTTCATAATTCCCTCCATGCACCGCAAACTCCGGATTGCATCATAAGCTCATCTGCTTATAGTATATCCATTTTCACTGGAATATACAATAAGTTTACAAAAAAATGCGGGAATTATTGTTTGTTCGCAACAAAACATGTGGGAATTATTGGGCATTCATCACAAAAAATGAGGGAATCATGCCCCTTCAACAACCTCCACCTGACACATCTTCATCGCCTCCAGCGCATTCCTATGGCTCTGCGGCGTGACCCCGGCACAGCAGTCAGCATTGACCCGTACAGTCACTTCCGGCAGAAACGCCTTGACCACCAGCGCATTGGAAATGACACAAATGTCAGTACAAAGTCCGATCACCGTAACACTCTCTAAATCCGGCATCTGTTTCAGATATTCCGCCAGCTCCACAGAGCCAAAGGTCGGCTTATCGAAAATCTTCGTCCTTCCCGCGCACGCCTCACTCACCTGCTCACGAATCTGCCAGCCCTCCGTATCCTTGATACAATGGGGCACGGGAAGTTTCTTCCCCTCCTGCGTGTTCAGATACCCCTCATAGTGGGTGTCCCTCGTGCAGATCACCTCGCCGTCAAAGTTACGAATGCACGCCGCCACCTTGTCCACGATGGCTTCCGCCTCCTTTGTGCCAAGCGCCCCGTCAATAAAATCATTCTGCATATCAATGACCGCTAACACATTTTTTGCCATGTTTGACCTCCTTCTTCCAAATCAAATACCGTTTTGCCATAACAGCCGCTTACTGTTTTAAGTTATATATAAATTCCCCTATATCTGCGTCTACTCTTGTGCCGGCATAGGCAGCAAAAATCATAAAGCAGCTAACTCCGATAACACCTACACGAATCATAACGCTTTTCACTCTTTTATCCATAGGGAAACCTCCTTTCCCTTCATACCTTTTTATTATAACATAATCATAGAAGCTGTAATCCTTGGCAACTCCGGAAGAATTACGAAGTAATTCTTTAGACGCAGACTGCTGAGTCTGCGTCTATTATACCATATATAACAGAATCACTGAATCCGTAAAAATCTAACGATTCATATGAAAAGCCAATCGTAAGAAAGAAATTTAAAAATCTCCGCACATTTAGAACACGTAATCCGTTAAACATTATTAAAGGAGGCAAAACGGCGCATGGACTTGGAAGAACAATACGACAAACTATTCCGCTACTGCTATTTTAAGCTCTGCGACAAGCAACTGGCGCAGGATATCACGCAGGAAACCTTTCTTCGCTATTACCGCCGAAATATCAGGCTCGAAAACGGCAAGGAACTCGCCTACCTGTATACGATCGCCGGAAATCTATGTACGGATGCCTTTCGCCAAAGACCGCTTGGCGGCTATTACATTGAAGATAAATACATGGGCACAAACTATGAAATGGATCTGGTGGATCAGGCATATGCCAGGGCATTCAACGGCAGGACGATCGATCAGAATCTGATGGAGGAAACGATAGCTGCCTACCGAAAGATTCCGAAAAATTACCAGACATTCGGCTTTTTCGTACTGATGCTGACTGCCGTCTGCCTGTCCGGAATCTTTACCGATGAACATACCAGAAAGACCGATTAGATCGTTTTGTGCAGCCCTTTGGGAAAGACCGGACTTTACATCGTGTTCGTGATGGTGTTATCGGAGCTTTTGCACAGCGGCATCGCCACCCTGTCGGTCTCAGCGGGTCTGCTGCTCCTGTCCATGATCGCTAATGTACCGAAGCAGTACCGGGTGCTGGCGCAAATCTGGAATTGGCTGCCGTGGTCCTTCCTTTCGCCCTTCCATGTATTCGGAAATTACACAGTTTCAGGTTTCGGGGCGGTGAAGATACAAAAATTTAGAACAGCTCCGTTTTCTCAAGCAGAAAATCAAGTAAACGGCAATGGAATATTCCGTTGTTATCGTAATAGTTATGCGGAATATCCTGCCGTATTACGATTTTTTTGAAAAAATCCTTTGTGAATATCAAGAAACGCTCTAAGCTATGATACTTTGCGCCGCATCATCCCCACCGCCATAAGGCTCACCGCTATGTACCCAAGGATCGCCACCACCGAAGACTCGATGCCAAACTCACCGCCCGTCAACAGGAAATTGCGCGTTTCCAGCACATAACTGCTGACGGAATACTCGTTTACTTCCGTGCCGATGGTCATCCCGCCGCCAATGATGATCATGTTCCAAACACCATGCACGACGGCACTGTTCCAGACAGATTGCCCTTCCAGCGCGATCAGCGAAAACATCACACCGACCATGGTGCCTGCTATGATCACCTGTGCGCAGCTTAAGAGACTAAAATCCATGCCGATAATGTGCAGAGATGCAAAGAAAACAGAAGGCGCAAAAATGCCTGCGGTCTTCCCCCATTTTTTAATCACGGCATTCATCAAAAGCCCGCGGTAGAGCAGCTCCTCCACGACGCCTGCGCCCAGTCCCGCAATAAAAATACCGCGCGCCACACACGCAAGCTTCGTTTCCGTATTCAACGTATTTGTTACAAAACTTCCGGGAAGAAACAGATAAACCGCACTGACTAAGACAGGCAGCAGCACCGCCGTCACTGCCCATTTCATGCGGATGCGGCATTTGGGGATACATAGCGCTTCCATTTCCTCTTTCAGATATTTGGTACAGTAAAGCCGCACCATAATGTAAGTCAACACCGCATAGAGCAGTCCGCCCGCAATCTGGCACAGCCACGCGGGTACTCCCGCCATGGCAAGTAAGCCCATAAAAAGGCTTTGCGACAAAATAGACGCCAGCAGCAGAAACACCACGCTGACCACAATAGTCAAAATCATTTTTCCTGTTTTCATTCTCTTACCTTGTCAGAGTATCCTGTATTTTCCCTGTCATTTCTCTCTGTCAACGCAGATGATTACGGCGGCAGGCGATGACCGACTTTGTGATGCCCCGACACCCTTTCTGCTATTTATAACGAACTACCGCCCCGAATGTCTTCACCCTCAGGATATCCTGCCATTCCGTTCCAGCCACTTCGCCACGCCGTCCTCGTCATTGGAGGCAATCACTGCCGTCGCACGGTCCTTTAACTCCTGCACCGCATTGGCAACGGCATAACACTCGTCCGAGACCTCAAACATGGGGATATCGTTGATGGCGTCCCCGAAAGACACCACTTTGCCGCAATGCCAGATTTCCTTTAACCGCTTGATTGCCTCCGCTTTGGATGCCTTTTTCGGCATGATCTCCAGAAAATACTCGGGGCGGTACAGTTCCTGCTGTAAGGTCGTGCGAAACCGATCGTCCCTTACAAAGATTTCATACAGTGGTAACAATTCTTCTCTGTCCGCAATGCAGGTAAAATAAAAGATATCCCCCTGATACAGACTTTCCTCCTCCTGTACGGGACGAAATCGTCTGTCTCCTTTTCTGACGTCCAGATAACGGCGTATGCCGTCATTTTCCCTGCCCATCAGGTAGGACACCCGCTCCACCCCATCCACGTAGGCATAAACAAGGGGATTGCCGCCATACTCCCGCAGGATGCCGATCGCGTCATTCGTCTCCTCCCTCGTAAAGGAAAGGGAAGATATCACTTCCCCCGTGTCAGGATGAATGATCAGCGCGCCGTTATAGGCAATGACCGGAATGGTCGTTGATAACCCTTCTGCCACCACAGATGCCGACACGAGAGAACGGGCGGTAGCATAGGTAAACTGCATGCCCTTTGCCACCAGCCCGTTGATCGTTTGAATGCTATATTGACTTATTCGGTCATTACTGTTCAAAAGTGTTCCGTCTAAATCCGTAACGTATAGTGTTTTCACAAACTCTCCCCATACTGCCACTGTCCTTTCAGAAATACTATCCGTGCAGCGGCATGATACTGTGATTCGCCTTCTTATGTCGGACCCTTTTACAACTTCAGCTTTGAAAGCAGATCCCCAAGACTGGTGGAAACTGACTCCCCGGAAGTATACTCCTGCGGCTCTCTGTCTTCTTCCACGTCCTCCATGACCTCCTCCAGCGCCTTCATGCTGAGACTGACTTTATTGTCATTGGTATTGAGGATCTTGACCTTGACCTTCTGCCCCTCTTTCAAAACCTCGCTCGGCTTTTTGATCCTTCTCTGGCTAATCTGGGAAATGTGTACCAGACCGCTGATGCCGTTTCCGAGATTCACAAACGCACCGTAGGGCATCAGACTCTCCACCACGCCCTCCAGCACGGTGCCGGGCACCATCATGGAAATGCGGTGCCTGCGCTCCTCCGCCTCTTTTTCGCGTGCCACCGCCTTACCGGAAAGCACCACTTTCTGTTTTTCCTGATCGACGGTGATGACCTTGACCTCGATTTCCTTACCAACCCAGGCATCCAGATCCTCCACATAGTCCGTGGAAAGCTGTGATGCGGGAATAAAGGCTCTCATCCCCTCCAGATATGCCACCACGCCGCTCTTTACGCTCTCCTTGATACGGACTTTTACAATTGTTTCCTCATCCAGCATCGCCTGCAATTTATCCCAGGCAAGGACATCGTTCGCCTCCTTCTTGGAAAGCTCGATATTGCCCTCGCCGTCGTCCATCCTAATCACCGTCGCCTCGATCTCATCCCCTACGGCAATCTTGCCCGCCGCCAGAAAATCGGGATCGTTACTTAAGTTTTCCGCCTTGATAACACCCTGCGTGTAATATTTTAAGTCAAGGATGACCTCCTCCTCGTTCACGTCGATCACCGTACCCTTGATGATATCGCCCTCGCCGATCTTACGAAAAGACGCCTCCAGCTCCTTTTCGTAATCCTTCATTGTTTCTGTAACGGCGCCTTCTGTTACCTCCGCACTCTCTGCCGCAACATTTTCCTTTCTTTCCGTTTCCATTCTTTCCTCCATAAACTGATTTCTACTCCTGCCCTTCTATCATATTTCCCGCATCGGGTTCCTGCCATTTTGCCTTATCTATTTTACAAAGCCCCAGCGCCGCGCCAAAAAACAGCCATGCGCTGCCGAGATGGAATTGCACAAACATCCTGAAATAGAAAACTTGCAGCCAATCCGGTATCAGACGCGGAACTGCCGATTGATCAAAATCCACCCGCAATCTCCTCATCCTTGCTATCTTCCACCACGCATATGTCATATCCACAGCCGTCCACAGCGCCAGTACCGCAGACACTGTCAAAATAACTGCCGATACAACATAACAAATGCGGATCATCCGAAGCGTCCGCCGCTGCCTTCCCTCCCAGATACAGATTCCGGCAAACGCCCATCCCGCCTCCGCGATACCCCATCCGAGCAAAGCAAGCACAAAGGGTCGAAGCACATACTGCAGCAGATAGGTCGGCGTCACCGTAAAATAGTGACGTCCATACTCCTGTGCATACGGCATGAGAATCCCGATCACAGCAAGCAGTACACCTGCTGCCACCAGCGCAGCCACCGCTCTGATTTTCTGTCTCTTGCCGCCCTCCCTCTGATCCGTCTTTTTCGGACCGTAGATCAGGTCGCCGATTTCTACTTCCAGCACATCCGCCAATTCGACCAAAAGCGCAATGTCAGGCTCACTCTTACCTGTTTCATAATTGCTGATCGTCTGTCTGGTGCAATGCAGCCGCACCGCCAGCTCATCCTGTGTGAGGTTCTTCTCTTTTCTGATTTTTTTAATATGTTTGCCAACTTCTGCCATGCCGGTTTCCTCCTGTCAGACCCCTGTTTTCTTTCGTCTGTCCTTCCCTGAACATAGCAGTTATCGCCGCAAAAGTCACGCAAAGAATCTTTGCGCATGGTTTTTCTATTTCGCCGGCTCCTTCTTGGCAAAAAGACCGTCGATGAATTTCTTGATATCCGCTTCCGGCATGGTCTTAAGCAAGTACCCTCTGGGCTTTAAGGACATCACCTTTTTGACGCTCTCCGCGTCGCCCCTGCCCGTCAGGAAAACAACGGGGATATCCGCAATATCCTCGTCGGAACGAATCATTTCCAGTGTCTGTCTGCCGTCACAGACGGGCATCTCATAATCCAAAAGGATCAAATCCGGCCTGTTGACCGTAATTGTTTTAATCGCCGCAATACTGGAATTACTCTCCAGCATATCATAGTCATCTCCCAGAAGCCGAATGATATTCTGGCGCATGAAATCGGAATCATCCACTACCAGGATCTGTTTTTTCCTGCTTTCGCCGTCCAGATATTTTTTAATCTGTCCCATAGCGTTCAGCGCGTTGATGCGGGACACGATCTTGCCCTTTTCCGCAGAGGTACTGAATACACTGAACGTAAAATAGCCGGTGCCCGTGTCAAACAACATACTGCAAAACGGGGGCATTCTCTCAAAAGTGGACACAAGCTGATCATAAGTCAGCAGAGACTCTCCCTCCATCTCAAATGCTTCAATCTGCGGGAAACATTCTCTGATCTTCTCAATCAACTGCCGCGCTATATAACGGGTGATATTGATTACCATATCATCCACCTTCAGATACTGCGCATCCATCATATCGCTGACCGACTTAAGCAGAAGCCCTTCCTCTATCCCCCATATGATTTCCCAGCGTTCTTTTTTGTTCCCCCGATAGACGAAGCGATAACAGACGGTTTTACCGATATTTTCCCCGCCATACTGTCTGCTGATGGCCTTCGCCTTGAGTTGGAATATCTCCTTCATCAACTGGACAATCGTCTGCTCCAGCGCGTCGATCTCCTCCTCCTGGGGAATATTCGTCCACTGGCTCAGCTTCTTCCCTGCAATGGCAAGATCCTCCGTCTGCGTATGCGCAACCAGCCAGCCGATACTGACGCCCAAAAAATGCCGCATAGCTTCTTCCGAATAGCTTGTATCCTCCAGTTCCTCCTCCAGAGAAGGCAGCGTACTGTTCTGAAAATCGTCGTGTAAACGCTTATGTACATCAAAATCAGGGTAATCGATGGAGCGCATATAAGCTTCCTCATGCTGAAAATGCTCCACTACATGATTTTTCAGGTACTTAACACCTTCCCGACATACCCATTCCCTTTTTCCTTCCTCATCTCCGAGGGTCAACAGTTTGTTTATCGTTGCAAACAACTGTTTGTGCTCTTTATCAATAGACTCAACACCGATCTCGTACCTTTTATTCCAAGGAATCGCCTTCACATTATCCTCCTTCGCGTAAGCGCTGCGGGCGCCGACGCCAAAACTTTTTCTATGAAATCCGACAAATAGCAAATGTTACCATTAGCGTACATTATACACTAATTTGGGTGTTTATGCAAATATCTAACCTATATTTATCGAATCAGTTCAGATACCGGCGAATAATTAAAATCCCACTTAACGGGTTCGTGGCTAAAACCAACCGTCAAACTCATACAGCCGATCAGGAAACAAATCATGATCCATTTCTTTCGTTTCATAGCGCATCTTCCATCAAATGACTCCTAAACAAACAGTCAATCAGTTTTCCCCCATCTTCAGCAATTTTGCCGCCTGATCCGCGGCGATGCAGGCGTCCAGGATCTCCTGAATGTCCCCGTTCATCACCTTATCCAGCTTATAGATCGTCAGGTTGATGCGGTGGTCGGTGACGCGCCCCTGCGGAAAGTTGTAGGTCCTGATCTTCTCGGAGCGGTCGCCTGTACCGATCTGGCTCCTGCGCAGCTCCGCCTCCGCGTCGTGACGCTGCTGCTGCTCGATATCGTAAAGCTTTGCCTTGAGCAAGGCAAACGCCTTTGCCTTATTTTGAATCTGAGACTTCTCGGTCTGGCTGTAGACCACAATGCCCGTGGGATAATGGGTCAGACGCACCGCAGAGTCCGTCGTGTTCACGCATTGGCCCCCGTTCCCGGATGCCCTCATTACGTCAATTCGTATATCTTTATCCTCAATTACGACATCTATATCATCATCCACCTCGGGCATCACCGCCACACTGAT
>DETS01000018.1:0-220 GCA_002361735.1 Lachnospiraceae bacterium UBA3282
CGTTGTGTTGATGCCTGATACATGATTTTCCCTCCAGATTTTTCTTTACATATGATATCACTTCAAATATACTTCAAGTCAATCCGTTTTACAATTTCAACTTATATCGCAAAAGATCATACTGATGTCCATCTTTGCTATCTGTCTTAGTTGTCGAAGAAATCAATGAAAAGCCGCTTGATTTTTCATAAACTAAATAAGTGTCATGCTCCTTCTGAAA
>DETS01000018.1:497-672 GCA_002361735.1 Lachnospiraceae bacterium UBA3282
ATAAGTGTCATGCTCCTTCTGAAACGCGATGGTTTTCACAATTCTTATTCTAGCGGCTTCTTCGCTGGTAGTAAGATTCCAGTCCATATATCTTGCTCTCTCCGGCTGTGACCAAACATTGTGGTACATTTCCTTCCAGTCCAGGAATTTCGCTTTATCTAAAATAAGGCTCTCT
>DETS01000018.1:958-1578 GCA_002361735.1 Lachnospiraceae bacterium UBA3282
ATCTAAAATAAGGCTCTCTGTTTCGATCATGTTCAAGTGCCTCCACAAAAATATTTCATCTGTTTTCATCCAATATAACTCTGAATTTACATTCCGCATCCCCGGATAGAATCGTTTCCACTTGTTCTACTCGGATTTTGCCGTGGCCCCATACACTCTCTCCTACATAAATAATACTTTGCCTTGAACATTCACATAGATTAGGCGTATTGACACCAAAAGCGGTATGAATATCGCATGCACATTCTGGGAAATAAATAAAATATTCTTGATTAGGTACTACAATCTCACCACGAACATTACCAAGTTCACTTAACCTGCTGTAAAACGCATCACGTTCTCCGTTCACAGTTTGATATAATTTCAGATATGACTGCAAAACACCTGTATCAGCACAATGTTTAGCACATTGCCTCAACAGACAGTTTCTACTATCCGAATCTACTTCATCTAATCCTTTTTCAAATCCTTTAAACCATTGGCAAAAGAAAGAATTCTCCATAATATATCCTTTTCCAGACAATCCAACGGATTGTTTTTAAAACCTGTAACAATTATAACACGAAACCTGACTACTTTCCTCCAGCCACCTTTGCCGGATACCATTTCTGGAACCATGC
>DETS01000018.1:1856-23243 GCA_002361735.1 Lachnospiraceae bacterium UBA3282
CGGATACCATTTCTGGAACCATGCCGTAAAAAGTCCCATGAATACAGGCAATACAGAATTGACGAGCCCCACAAAACTGCTGACAGGGGTTCGCATCAACAGCCAGGTAAAAACGGATGTAAGCAGGTAAAGGACACCCCAAAGCATGGTCAGAATACGGTTGGTCTTTAGAAAGAGCACATTTTGTAAAGCATCCTCTCCACCGTAGCTGTTCATGGAATAATGCGCCGTGAGAGGTACTTTCCCAAAACACGAAACAAACCACATCACGCCGAAGGAAAGATAGGACAACGGCAGCATCCATTTTTCTGAACACCCGGCCAGCATCATAACGGAAAAAAACGTTACCAAAGCGTTTGACAAAATATCATATACTGTTTTTTTATTTCGATAGAAAATAAGGGGAACCAGTGCGCATACAACGATGCTGATAAGACTCCCCCCTGTCTTATGGATTGCGGAGGCTGCCCATAAAACAATCCAAGGAAGAAGCATAATACTCATATTGGTGTTTTTCGATGGGGCTGCTTCTACTTGTTCCACCTGCGGCCGCGAACCGCCAAAGTAGGTGTCCCATTTCAGCATCAAGTTAAAATCTCCTTTTACCTTATAAAGCCCTTGCATCATGGCTTCATCACCCCGAATTTCTCCGGCTGCAATCGAGCGCCATACAGTAACCGGCGTTTCTATCATTGTGGTGGCCGTTAAAGACCCGTCTGTATAGACATGGCTGCCGTCCTTTCCCAACAGGATTTGGTAGCTTTCCTCCACATCCGTATAGTGCATTTCCAACACGATGTCTTTGCCGGAATAATTTTCCCTGCAATAAAGCGCCGCCATTTGCCTGGTAAAAATCAGCGTGTCAGATTCTTTTTTTGTGATAGTCTCTCCTGTTTCTGTACCGCCCTTATCAATCCCCCAGCTTGCGTCAGCGCAGGCTTCAAAAATTTCTCTCGGCAGCAGGAGCTGGTCAAGTTGTTCCTGCGTTTCTCTGGAAATACCGCCTTTTATATATTGCTGTCCTGCCTGTTTTACATACGAAAGATATTCGTTAGTACGCACAGACAGTTCTGGCACCCGAAACAACTCGCCCTGACCGCAAAAAACGGTCGTATAATTTCCCCGCCCGCAGAGATGATCGAAAAGGCTGTATACGCCGTCATAGTTTCCTTTCGCTGTATAAAAGCCACAAGTGGAAATCACCACTGTTCTTTTTCCACTCATGTCATATCGGGAGGGATGATTTCCATTCCCGACCTGTCCCTCCTTTTCTTCCATGAAGGGAAGAAGCATGGGCAGCTGACGGTCAATAAGGTTTTTTAGGGAACCGGGAACCGTAAAATAATATAGAGGGAAGCTCCATATTGTAATGTCCGCCCAAAGCAGGTCTTGAATGACCTGCTGCATATCATCCTGTATACAGCATTGTCCGGGAGTGTGGTTCCAACATGCAAAGCAGCCCAGGCAGGGTTTGATATTCATACGACTGATGAAGAGCTCCTTTGTCTGAATATCCTGAATCCCTTGCCTCATGCCATCCAGAAATGCAGACGTAAGCCGGTAGGTATTACTGGCAGCTCCTTTGGGACTTCCGTTTATCACTAAAATATTCATAAGCTAATTTCTCCTTCTAACCGCCGGATACAGTCCTTAGCCCACTCAATTTGCATCAGTAAACTTCTCCGCCCATATTCTACCGTCATCTGCCAATAAAGTGTTTTCTCTTTCTGCCCAATCATATCGCCATAGGCGCATATGAGCTGTGGAACAGCCTCTAAACTCTTTAGGAATAACTCGCAACTTTTCTTAACGCTTTCAAAATAACAAATATTTTCTTTCACACTTCTTTCGCCAAGGAAGAAGACTTTCATCAAAATAGGTGTCTTGACCCTCAACCCCAAGTCATCATCTGCAAGCCACCGCAATAGTTCCTCTCGCCCTGTCATTGTGATAGAATAGACGTTTTTATCTGGCTTCCCGTTCTGCGGTACAACCGTTTTGTTTACCCATTCCTTTTGTTCCAACCCTTGCAGTTCTCTATAAATCTGACTGGTTTTCGCATCCCAGAAAAAATTCAGGGAATCTCGAAAGGTCTCCATAATCTCATACCCAGTCATTTCCTTATAATTGAGCAGCCCCAGAATCCCATGCTTTAACATACAATGCACCCTCACTTTACTACTTTATCTTACTTGTTCATTATATTCCACAAGTGGAATATAATCAACAACAATCGGAAGGACTTATACATTACACCCGGACCGCAGTGCTTATCCTACAGAAAAAATGGGCATATCGCTATCCACGATATGCCCATTTTACTATTATCGAAAACACTTCCACTCATTCGAGGCCGCAAAGCGGATCTCGCAGGGTTAATTCCTCCATTTTATCCGAGGCCGCGAAGCGGATCTCGCAAAGTTAATTTGCGAAGCAAATTTACTTTTTTTATTAGAGTGCGTTCACCAGTTTCTCAAGTGCAGCCAGTGCCTCGTCAGGAAGCTTATCATAACCTTCCTTCTTCTCAGCAAAGCCTTTAACCGCATTGACACGAGTTTCCAGAGCGCTCTTTAACTGTGCCTTATAGTTATCATCATTTAAGTCAGGTGTGAAGTCACCGGTCTTGCCGCTCCAGTCATTCATAATCTCAATATCCTCGAAAGGACCCCACTGCTCGAACTTCGCCTTACCCTCTACGATGGTCTCTAAGATACCAAGGGTATCTTCTTTCTGACACTTGTGGCCCATAAAGTCACCGGTATTGACAATGTAGCAGTCAACGTTCTTCTCTTCCACTAACTTCTTGAACTTCTCATAGTCATTCACCAGAGGATAAGTTCTGAACGGGTTAGCATAAGGAACGATACGGATTGCGTTCAAATCGGTACCTGCCGCAACACGCTCTGCCGAAGATGTCTTGGTAGCCAGGGTCGCGCCCATAACGGATGCCAGTGCGGAACCTTTTAACTTAACAATCGGCGGAATCGTAGGATCTTTCATAATCCAGAAGATCGCGTTAACAGGTGCGTCAATCTTATCCACACGGTTAGGAGACCATAATTTGGACTTGATCGCACGGCCGTTACCGTTTCTGATATCTTCTGTCACTAACTGAATCTTACCCTCGCTGTCCAAAGTGCAGGAGCAGTTCTGAGCGGATAACAGATATTCATTATCAGGACATCCTGTCGGATAGTCTGCTGTCTTATCAAAGTAAGTAGGCTCTAAAGCGATGGATGCACAGGTATCACTGTTGATGATAAATGCATCGTCATGAAGCACTTTGATACCGCCAAATGCATCATACTTTCCGTCATGTTTTGCATGTGTCAGAGTAGACTTACCGGAACCTGACAGACCATATACGGAAGCAACGAACTTCTTGCCGCCTTCTAAGGAGTACTCTTTCTGACCGCCGTGGCAGGAAGCGTAACCGTTTCTGTTCGCTAGTGCCCATGCCATTGTCAGAGTACCTTTCTTATGCTCACCAAAATACTTCATACCAAGGATTGCCGCGCAGTTCTCATTGGTGTCAAAGTAGCACAGTGTCAAAGGATCGCTTAAACAGCTGTAATCTACATCAGGAGCCTCGTGAGGTGCCCACTGAGGATCGGAGAAGATATAAATATCCGGCTCCTTGCCATCGCCTACAGGCTTGGAATTCTTGTACATCTTAACATACTCATCAGATGTATACTGGAAATTGATCATCCAGTTGTACAACAGATTCTCTTCTCCTTCCGGAATCAGAAGGTGTGCCTTAACCATGAACTCAGGATCAAGACCTACGAAGCACTCTGCATGATACATAGTTTTCCAACGAGTCTCATAAATTGCATCCATCACTACTTTATCCAGCTTAGCCTCATCTACACCGGGCTCACCTTTGATACGACGCGCTGCCGCATAACGGCCTGTAACCGCACCGTCATTAAATAACAAAACCTTAGCGTCTGCGGGAAGACCAAAAGTCTCACCATCTTTGACCGGCATGTCTGTCACAACTGTACCAGGTGAATTCTTTGCCAATTCATAAGCTTCTCTTAAGGTGTTAACCTTTACTACATTGTTTCCGTAAAATGCTGCCTCGATAATGGAACGGGTCTTGGAAAATCCAACCTTGCCAGCACCGATTTCGGAAATGGGATAATACGCTTTTGTTGCCATATTATATTCTCCTCCTTAAAATTGTATTATTTCACGGAACACCTGGGCACCCAACCCAGGAATCCCGAACTTCCCTTGTATGTACGCATACTCGTACATCCTTAACATTATCTCAGACAGGTCTTGAAAAGTCAATATTAAAACAATGCCGTCAGAGATTTCTTCTGATCCATCTGTCTTCTGAGCATATGCATCCGATACTGCCCAAGTACTTCTTCCTGCTTCTTCTTGGAAATCGCTTTCGGGAAATCCAAATCCTCCAGCCGGCTTCTGGATGACAACTGGGACAGAGCTGCTGACGAATTGTAATTGCGCACCCGCTCCAGGGCATTTGTAGAAGCACCCAGACTACTCCTGCGCTCAGAAACCATATCCATCGCTTTCTTAATAGAATCCAGATTAAAATCTTTAGAAGTCACATCCAGATCGGCAATCCCCAGTGCTTCCAGCGTAGAGTTTTCCATCTGAATTCTCATTCCGCCGCCGTTGGGAGAGGTAGCCACCGCCATATCTGCCATGCTGCCGTCCAAAAGTTTCTGTTCATTAAAAGAAGTATCCCTCGCCAGAGATTCAATCCCCTGTTTGAGCTGATCAATCTCCTTCTGATATACCTGTTTATCCGCATCAGAATTAATACCATTCATAGACCGGATGGCAAGCTCATGAATCCGCTGCAGATAATCCGATATACCGCCCATCGCACCTTCTGCCACATTGGCGGCCCCCATAGCCATTCCTGCATTGTCAGCGCCCACACGAAGTCCTGTCTCCTGACTCTGCATCCGCTTGGCAATGGCCATTCCTGCCGCATCATCCTTAGCCGTATTGATCCGTTTACCGCTGGCAAGATGTGTATAAGCCCCAAAAAGACCCTTTTGAGATGATATCGCGTTCATAATCATGCTCCTTTCTGCTTCCTTATAAACAATCTTATTATAACACAATCCACACTGTACCTAGTATAATAATATTATACCGCCATGGCATGAAAAAGCAAACAGAAAATAGGAAAAATTTCCTAAAAGATTTCTTAATCCTGCAACAGTCCCACTGCCCTGGATGTACCGATTCTGTCGCATCCTTCCTGCACAAAAGCCTCCAGATCCTTAAGCGTAGAAATACCGCCTGCAGCCTTAATCTTAACATCCGGCCCGATATATTCTTTAAAAAGACGAATATCCTCTATGGTTGCGCCGCCCGTTCCGAATCCGGTGGAAGTCTTGATATAATCCGCCCCCGCATTGGTCACAGCCTTACACATGGCAATCTTTTCTTCCCTGGTCAGATAACAAGTCTCTATAATGACTTTTAGAATCTTATCCCCACATTCTTTCTTTAAGGTACGGATCTCCTCTTCTACTTTCTGATAAAGACCGTTTTTCACATCGCTGATATTCACTACCATATCTATCTCGCTGGCACCGTCCTCTATGGCCTTGCGGGTCTCCGCCACTTTTGCCTCTGTCACGGAATATCCCAACGGAAAACCAACCACTGTACAAATTGTTACCTTGTCCTGATAAGTATCGTGTATCCTCTTGATATAAGCCGGCGGTACACAGACGGATGCCGTCCCGTTTGCAACTGCTTCATCACAGAGAGTCACAATATCCTCCCAAGTTGCAAACGCCTTCAGCTGCGTATGATCCACACGTTTCAATATCTCCTTTTTATCCACCTTCAATGACACTCCTTTCCCAAAATCAATATCACGCCCTGTTCCTTCTATCATAATCTGTTGTCCTAAAAACTTCCAGCTTTTTTTGCCGGCCAGATTTATCCGCCCCGCAGAATTGCGATTTACACACAAAACCCTTGCCTGATTTTATTTTTTATAGTACCATTTTACTATTTTTACAGCTAAATATTGTTAAAGTTTTGTTAATTTACTGTTTTTGCTGGTTTCAGACTTTTTTTCATGGTATGATAAGAACGGCAAAGTAAAAGATGGCATATATCCATATCCATGCACCGCATCGCATGGAAAGATATGACGCAATATGAAGGGAGGTACATATCTATGGAACATAACAGTTTTTCTGAGATCACACCTGAAATCGTACGACTTGCAAGCATGAGCGAACAAGCCGGCATTATAGATACGGAACTTTTTACGAAATATGATGTTAAACGTGGACTACGCGATTTAAACGGCAAGGGTGTACTGGCCGGTCTGACCAATATTTCCGATGTGCGCGCCAACAAGATTGTGGACGGCGTGCAGATACCCACACACGGACAACTCTTTTACAGAGGGTATAATGTCAAAGATCTGGTGGACGGTTTTTCTGCCGATGGCCGCTTTGGTTTTGAAGAAGTAACCTATCTTCTTCTGTTTGACAAACTGCCGGATGCAAAGGAACTGGAAAGCTTTACCAAACTTTTAAACAGCTATCGTTCTCTTCCCACCAGTTTTGTACGCGATATTATCATGAAGGCACCCAGCAACGATATGATGAACACACTGGCAAGATGCGTGCTTACTCTCTATTCTTACGACGACCGGGCAGATGACACTTCCCTGCCTAATGTCTTAAGACAGAGTCTGCAGCTGATTGCCTTGTTCCCCATGCTCTCCATCTACGGCTATCAGGCTTACAATCACTATCATAACGGAGAAAGTCTCTATATCCATCAGCCGCAGCTGGAGCTGTCCAATGCAGAAAATATTTTACATATTCTGCGCCCCGACAGCAAATATACGCCACTAGAAGCTAAGATACTGGATATCGCCTTGATTCTGCATATGGAACACGGCGGCGGTAACAACTCCTCTTTCACCACCCATGTTGTCACCTCCTCCTTAACAGACACCTACTCTGTCATTGCGGCGGCAATCGGCTCCTTAAAAGGTCCCCGTCACGGCGGTGCCAACATCAAGGTCGTAAAGATGTTTGACGAGATGAAGCGGGAAGTCTCCGACTGGAGCAACGAGGGTCAGGTAGCTGATTACCTGAAGAAACTCCTGCATAAGGAAGCCTTTGACCATGCAGGTCTGATTTACGGCGTGGGTCATGCAGTTTACTCAAAGTCCGATCCACGTGCCATCATCTTTAAGTCCTTCGTAGAAAAACTATCTGTTGAGAAAGGGCTTGAGGAAGAATTTGCATTATATTCTCTGGTAGAACGGCTCGCGCCGGAATTGATTGCAGAAGAACGCCCCATCTACAAGGGCGTCAATGTCAATGTGGACTTCTATTCCGGTTTTGTGTACGATATGCTCAATCTGCCGATGGAACTTTACACCCCGATCTTTGCCATCGCCAGGATCGTGGGCTGGAGCGCCCACCGCATGGAGGAGCTGGCTAACAACGGCAAGATCATCCGTCCCGCCTACAAGCCCATCTGTGTGGACAGAGAATATCAAAAACTGAATTCCAGAAAGGACTGACAAAAAGGGAGCGCCGTTGCGCTCCCTTTCAAGACTGCTCATGCCTGTTTCTATTCATTCCCATTCCTGCCCATCCGTCACTTCGTATGAAGCAATTCCCTGTGCGATTCTCCCCTCATCCATTCCACACGTGATATAATGCTCGTATAACGCTTCCTGATCATATCCAAAGACTTTTCTCAGATCCGCATAGCGGTTCGCATATGCCACATAGTCGAATTCCTCCATCGTTCCCGTAAACGGAACCACTATCACACCGTCTCCGCCAAACCAAGGATTCTCTGCACTTTCGTCCGTCGGGTCCCATATTCGGTACGGTGAATCCGCATCTATCTTTTCAACGGTCGGTTTCCCAAGCTCTCCCGCTTCCTCCTCATCGGAATACACGACCACTTTGGTGCCCGGTTTACAGTTCTCATAAATCCATTTTGCGTCTTCCGCCGCCAGCCTGACACAGCCAAGCGACGCGCTTTCACCCAGACGATTATATTCTTCCCATTTTAAGGTATCCGGCGAAGCTTCTATGTACGGCACAGAGTGAAAAAGGATCTTTTTGTTGAAGCGCACGGCGTATCTGCCGAAGGTATCATCCACCATCCTGCGCCATTCATAGTAATTGGAAGTACGAAACGTGCCTTCCGGCGTGGAGGAGCCCTCTTTTCCACAGGAACATACCATCGCCTTGATCGGCGTCAGAGTGCCATCCTCCTCCACCAATTTAACGGTAACGCAATTCAATGCTCTGTTCACATAAACCGCATAGTCCGGTCTGTCATCGACTACTTCTTCCTCCTCTGTTTCCGGCAATTCCGCCGCGCTGCTATTCATTTGTGTACCCGGATAAAACAACAAAGCTGCGCACAATACATTCGCAAGTAATATTCTGCCTTTTCTCATGATGTAGTATAAATCCCTTCCTTGTTACAATTGTCTTTTCCATGTTCCCCCTACATGAAAACAGTGCAATGAAATCCGTCTTTTCCTTATCCGATGCCAAGAAACCGCTTCACAACCGCTTTCATCTCCGTTTTATCACAGACATGATCGTGCAGGATCGGCGCGGTGCGGATCTCCTCGACCGCCTTTGGCACAGCCACATTCGCGATCCGTGACAGCTCGTCCACCAGTTCAAAATCGCCCATGGCGTCATATTTCGGATCAATGGCATTCATCACGCTTCTGGTAAACTTAAACGGGCTTGCCGTAGAAGCGATCACCGTCTTTGTCTCATCCTTCGTATCCGCCACGTATTTCTGATAGACAGCGCTCGCCACCGCCGTGTGGGTGTCAAGCACATAGCCTGTATTGTCGTACATCGCCTTGATCCTGTCTGCCGTCTCCTGCTCATCCGCAAAGTTTCCGTAGAAATCAGAAAGCTGCTCTCTCATTTCCGGAGTGATCTGATAACTGCCCTGCTCGGACAGGCTTTTCATCATCGCGGCATTTTTCACAGGATCACTGCCCGCAATCCGATAAATCAGGCGCTCTAAGTTACTGGAAATCAGGATATCCATAGAGGGAGAGCTTGTCAGCTTAAACTCACGGTTCCTGTCATAATCTCCCGTCCGGAAGAAATCGAACAGCACTTTATTTTCATTGGAAGCGCAGATCAGTTTACCAATCGGCACACCCATGTTTTTCGCATAAAACGCCGCCAGAATATTTCCGAAGTTTCCCGTAGGAACCACCACATTGATCTTTTCTGCGTCCGCGATCTTGCCTTCTTTCAAAAGCTGCGCGTAAGCATACACATAATAGACCACCTGCGGCACCAGACGGCCGATATTGATGGAATTGGCGGAGGAAAACTGTAAGCTGTGCGCCGCCATCTCCGCGGCAAGTTCCTGATCGTTAAACAGCTTTTTTACGCCTGTCTGCGCATCGTCAAAATTGCCGTGGATGCCCACCACAAAGGTATTGTCTCCCTTCTGGGTCACCATCTGCTTCTCCTGAATGGGGCTGACGCCGTTCTTCGGATAAAACACGATGATTTTCGTACCCGCAACATCCGCAAAACCTGCCAGAGCCGCTTTGCCCGTGTCACCGGAAGTAGCTGTCAGAATCACAATCTCATTTTTCACCTGATTCTTTTTCGCGGAAGTAATCATCAAATGGGGCAGAATCGACAACGCCATATCCTTAAATGCAATGGTCGCTCCATGAAACAGTTCCAGATAATAAGCGCCCTCCGCCTCCACAAGCGGCGCAATCACATCCGTGTCAAATTTTGCATCATAAGCCCGCGCAATACAGGTCCTGAGTTCTTCTTCCGTAAAATCGGTCAGAAACAGCTTCATCACCTCGTAAGCCGTCTCCTGATAACTCATGCCCGCAAGCTCCCTCATGCTGAGGGAAAGTGCCGGAATATGATCGGGCACAAAAAGACCGCCGTCCGCCGACAATCCCTGCAAGATTGCCTGAGATGCCGTGATCATTTTACTGTTGTCCCTCGTGCTGCTGTAGTAAACTTCCATGGTAATCTCGCCTTTCTTCTTAGGAATCGCACATTCACAGTGCTCCGCTCGAAAAACCTTCGGTTTTCCAACGCGTACATCTTAGCATACTTTTTCAATCCGTGCAATAAGCCTTATAAGAAGAATTCGTGATTCCCATAGGAAAAAAGTCTGGTCAGCTTTCTGTCAAACCATTTCAGCCTGTCGGAATCCGCCTTTTCACGGGCGCAGAAATACAACGCTCCCTGAGAGATATCCTCCCCGTAGAGGGCGCGTTCCACCGCTTCCACCGTATCCCCGCTCACATGAACATTTTGAAATCTGCCGTCAACCGTCGGAGAAAACTGCGCAATTCCTTGTTCCCGCTGCATGACCACGTCCCACACCGTATTCGGAAACAACTCATTATTGACCCGATTCAAGACGACGTTTGCAACCAGAAGTTTTCCATCCTGATCTTCTCCGCCTGCCTCCGCCTCAACGATCCGAAGCAGCGTGTCGTAATCCTTGTCCGACAGCTGATACTTCTTCGTCTGCTCCAATACCTCATAGCTGACGATCCGCTGGCCGGAGGATACACTTTCAATCATTTCCACAAAGCTGTGTTTGTCCTCCTCCATCGTCTCGTCCAGGTATTCCATGCGAAAGGCAGGCTTGGCCGATATCCGATCGATCTTCAACTCCCTGACACACAGCCACGACGAGAGGATCGTCATGCCGGTAAGCAGAAAGCATGTAATACATTTCCTGTACATTTTTTTCCTCATTTTAGAAACTTTGCTGCACAAACAGCTTGTTACAACAATATTTTATGCCGTATACAGGAAAAATATTTCAGAATTTGTTTTTTTTCTCAAAAATGGTACAATCATAGAAAAGGAGGGCTGCGTCATGGGAAAGCCGCTGACAGGCGTATATACGACAAAACGCAAGGATGGGACCGTCTATTTCCGCGCCTCATTAACTTATCGCAATAAACACATTAGTTTGGGGAGTCATGTCGAAAAAGAGAAGGCTCATGAGATGTATCTTACCGCCTCCGCCCTCTTGCAGGACGATTCGATTCAGCTGGAAGACTACAAAGAAAACTCTCCCCTCGCCTTCTCCAAATGGGTCAGTCTCATCAATTTCAGAGATAACGGCATCTATCTTGCTACTCCCATCTACATCCGCCCGCATTTCTTTTACTATTATTTTTCACCCGCAGATTACTTCCTCTTTGATAAGGACGATCTGTTTTACTATGCGTCCCGCAAAATCTCCAGACGCGGCGGACATTATTTCGTGGCAGACTACGGTATGCAGGTCAATATCCTAACCCGCTACGGCATCAAAAGTTATGCCGTGGAAGGCCGGGACTACCGCTTTATCAACGGCAATCGAAACGATCTGCGCTATGAAAACATCGAGGTCATCAATCGATTTTACGGCGTGCAGACCATACAGGAAAAGGGAAAGACACTTTACCAGGTCAAGATTCACGTAAAAGGCAATGTCAAAGTCGGCGTCTATGATTCCGAAATCGAAGCCGCCATCGCATATAATAAAGCCATTGACCTATTAAAAAAAGCAGGCATAGACAAGGCGTATACCCCCAATTACATGGAGAATCTGTCGCCCGATGCCTATGCCGGCCTCTATGCTTCTGTCCGGGTGTCACCCCGCCTTTCTTCCTACCGTTCCGAGTAGCCGACAAAGCAAATATTTAAGTCCGCTCCACCGTCAATCCCGTTAAGAATGCCGTCCGTATCATACTGCCACATAGCATAGCGATACGGATAATCCGGAATATCTTCCTCCTGTGAAAGCCAAATGTCGTAATCCTGAAGCTTCGCAAGATCCACTTCCTTGATCAACCATTCCTTATCGCCATAGACCATGGGCACATAACCCGCCGCCTTAACTGCTTCCGCAAAACTGATGGTAACACCTGTTTTGTCTTCACGACTGAGTCCCTCGATGCGAGACTTATCATTCGATACAAAGCCCATATTGAAGGCTATCGGATACTTTACCTTGCCCCGATAAGGCTCGAGATTCTGCACCACAAAATTGGCTTCCTGCACGGCTTCCTCCTGTGAGATTGCCTGGGAATAAAAATAGATTCCCACATCCAATCCCGCCTCCAGCGCACCGTCAATATTTTCCTTAAAATTTTCATCCAAAGCGATCTGCCCCGAACTGTATCCCCGGCTTCCCAGACGGATCATCACATAGTCAATCCCAGCGGCTTTTAAGCTTGGAAAATAAATCTTGCCCGTATGCTTGGAGATATCGACTCCCACATAGGAAATCTTCCTGCCATTCTCCATGTACCGCTTTAACCCGGCATTGTCCTCCATCCGCGTAAAGTCCAAGGTATTCTTGGTCAGATAAGGACTGATCAGCACCCATTCCTCCGATCCGTCCCGATTCGTGATCAGGGTATGCTTGCCGTCTGTCGCCGGATCGTTTCTGGCTTCCTCCTCTTTCTGCCGCTCAGCTTCCTTCTCCTGCTCCGCCTTTTCGGTATAAGGATTTTTGGAAACTTTTTCCTCCGCTTCCTTTACTTCTTCCGTTTCCTCAGGATACATATCCCAAAAATCCAGATCTTCGGCGCGACGCTTGGGTACCGCGGCTTCCTCCTGTGCTGCCGCCAGCTCTTCCTGCATCGCCGCTTCCTCTTTCTGTTGCTGCGCCTCTTTCAGGTATTCACTGCCGCTTTGTTTATTGCTGTTTCCTTTGAATACGGCAAACAGCACGATCAGGATAAAGACCGATACGCCGACGACCATATAGATCATGGAGGGCCCCATGCCGCCTCCTACTTCCTCTTCTCCCGGTAATTTCATAAATCAGTCATTCCTTTCACTCATCCAGAAAATGATTGTAGCTATATTTTCATCAGAAGATATGATATCATAACCACAGAAGCTGTAATCCTTGGCATCGCCAGAAGAATTACGAAGTAATTCTTGTGACGCAGACTGCTGAGTCTGCGTCTATGGTATCATAATATTAAAAAAATGGCAACTTTACAGGAAAGCCATATTATGGAGGCTCCTTACCATGAAAGATTCCACACGTGAAAGTCTCAGCTACTTTGGCTTATACGCAAAACTGCTGCGAGTCAAAAAGGAAATCAAGCCGCAGGCGATATCATTTGGCAATGACAAGCAACAGTATTTTTCATATTATGAACCGCAAAACCTCACAAGCAATAAAGTGATCGTCTGGGTGCACGGCGGCGGCTGGAATGCAGGTACCCCGAAAACGTTTGACTTTGTTGGTCAATGTGTGGCAAAACACGGCTACCGTTTTCTCTCTCTCGGATACAGACTCTCTCCCAAAAACAAATTCCCCTGTCAGATCGAAGATGTGTGTAACGGATACAAAGCGGCGATCGCCTTTTTACAGCAAAAGGGAATCGATTCTTCAAAAGTGATTGTATCCGGTCCCTCTGCAGGGGCGCATCTGACTTCCATTTTATGCTACGGTGACCATATTCAGGAAACATACGGCGTTGACCGCTCCCCTGTGACTGGGTTTATCGGCGTCGGAGGTCCCTACCGCTTTTCCGAAAAGGACTCTCTCTCCGTAAGACTTTTGCTGAACCAGCTGTTTGCAAAAGGCTATGACAGGGTGCAGGGTGAGCCATGTGCGCTGATATCGAAAAGCGAGATTCCGATGCTGCTGATTCAGAGTAAGCATGACGGACTGATCTCCTATTCCTGTGCGGAAGAATTTTATAAAAAGGCGCAGGAGCTTGGCATTCCCTGCGAGCTTTATTCCGTGGTGGATCGAAAGAATACGCATTCGTGGTATACGGCGGGGATGTTTTTGGAAACGAGGGAAACGAATCAAGGGTTGGATAAATTTTTTACGTGGATTGAGAAATTATAATCCATATGGAAACAATAAATGCAAAATTCATTTTGACCAATGAAATTGCGCAATTATCGTAACTTTAAGAAGAATTTTGCAGGCATCACCAAAATTTCAAATTATGATGCAGGAAGGCATAACATATGAAATTATCTCAAAAAATAGGCCCGATAACTTCTACCTCAAGACTTGCATCTATTCTCGCCTTCGTTCTGGTTATAATCTCCGCCATCCTGTCCGGTTGTGCCCGAAACACCGAGCCGATCTCGCGGACGGGATTTTACTTTGATACGGTGATTCAGATCACGCTGTATGATACGGAAGATGAGGCGGTTCTGGACGGTTGTTTTGCACTGGCGGAGAAATACGAAAATCTGTTCAGTGCCACAAAGGAAGGATCGGATGTGTGGAACATCAACCACGGAAACGGAGAAACCGTCACGGTATCGGAGGAGACGGTCAAGCTGCTGATTTGGGCGGCGGATTGGGCAAACACAACGGAAGGGGCTATCGATTTCACCATCCGCCCGGTAAGCGCACTCTGGGACTTTGGCTCTGAAGGGAACGCCCATGTGCCGAACGATGCCGCCATCAAAGAAGCGCTCTCCCATGTCTCTTACGAAAATATCCGCTTTGGCGTCGCACCCTCGGACGAGACCGGCGAATCCGTCTACCGTACCGTCACACTGACTGACCCCGCGGCCGCTGTGGATCTCGGCTTTATTGCCAAGGGCTATATTGCGGACAAAATGAAGGAATATCTGCTCTCGCAGGGGATAGAGAGCGCCTGCATCAGTCTGGGCGGCAATGTGCTCGCCATCGGGGAAAAGCCTGACGGTTCCCCTTTCCGCATCGGCATTCAGGAGCCGTTTGCAGAGACGGGAAAAACGCTTAAAACCATTGAAATCAGAGATACCTCCGTGGTGACGTCAGGTATTTACGAGCGCTGTTTCTATGACGGTGACGTGCTCTACCACCACATTCTTGATACCGCCACCGGTTATCCCGTGGACAATGAACTGGCGGGCGTGACTATTATCTGTCCTTCCTCCGCAAAAGCCGACGCCCTCTCCACCGCCTGCCTCTGTCTGGGAGTGGAAAAGGGGCGGAAACTGTTGGAGGCACAGAAGGACGTGGCGTATCTGTTTGTCACGCGGGACGGGGTACAGTATACGTCAGAGAATTTTCCACAATGAACCCCCGTGCAGAACCTCCTTACAAAAGAAGCTTCTTCCTTCTATACCCGCATCCGTCTCGCCCAGCCTTTCACGGCAGGTCTCAGGCACAAAATCCCAATCGCAAACGGCACCCAGATCAGCAGATACGGCGACCAGATGTAATGTCCGAAAAGATGAAAGGTATTGGTGCGGAACACATCCGAGCCGCTGCCCACCAGAGGCAGCAGATCAAACATTTTTTCCAACCACATCGGCACACGGTCATGGAAAGCCATCGGTCCGTATGATACCGCCAGACTCATAAGAAGCGCCAATACATGATTCCTGCAAAGAGCCGAAAACAGCATGACCACCCCCGCAAATCCCAACGCGCCGAGCAGGGCAAAGGCAAACTCATAAATCTCCGCCTGCAACATATTCATGGGTGCGATCGCATACATTTTTATCATCTGAATGGGCATATCCCACCCTTCCGTCCCCAGATAAATAAGCTGAAATACGATGGTTCCCGCCGCCACCATGGTGAAAAGTTCCAGCGTAAACGCAATACCCGTGAAGATTTTTGCCGCCGCCAGCTTCTTCCAGCCGTTTTTCGTCGTCAAAAGCAGCGGGCTGGTATTGTCATGCCACTCCCCTGCAAAGAGGGCAGAAAGGACAATGGCGAGAAACAGCGCCAGAACGACTCCCAAATCAGATACCATACTACCGAGAACACTCGACCATCCATCCACCCATTTCCAGGAAAAAGGCGTTTTCACTTTTTCGCCTATACGCAGAAGATAGTCCCGCTCCGCCCCTGTCTGTCCGCTAATCTCAAGAAAGGTATCAACGGCTTTTTCCCGCCTCCCATAAATCCCGGTAAGCTTTTCTGCCTCCACATAACCGCTCATGACCGAAACACCAAGCATATCCGCTCTCTCTAACTCCGGATAGAGCGTCCCAAGCCACCCGTTTACCGTAAACAAGTCTGTATGGTAATATTTGTGAACCGTTTCCGGATTCTCTGCCCCTTGCGTTCTTCTTTCTTCATCCAATTGTGCGGAAAGGCTCTGAGAATCCCTGACCCATTCCTGCAACGTCTCATCTGTCAATACACCGTATTTTCTGAAATATGCCTGACAGTTCCTGATGTTCTCGTACCCGTCAAAGTTCTTGCCGTCATGATGTTCTTTATAACTTCCGAAACTCATGCACTGATAACCAAAAAAACTCGCGAATACCACACAGTAGAAAAAGCATAACAGGACACAGATTTTGGTACTGTTCTTTCTCCACAATTTTTTATGTTCCAACCTGAATAATTCCATTTCCGCTTTCTCCTTTTATTCTTCTCTGTCTTTGATAGGCATTTACGAAACGTATCTCCGTGCTGAAATAATTGTGCAAATAGCAATTACTTAAATAAAGTTTCGCAGTCGCCCACTACTTTCCCTGCACAGAGTAGAGATACAGATCCTCCAGCGTCGCCTCACAGGGCACCGCCTCCTCCGCAGGTTTATCATCCGCCAGAATGCGCAGCACCACCTGTTCCCCCTCATGCCGCAGATTGGCGACCGCCGCTTTTTCCTGCCAGACTTTCGCCTCCTTCGGAGAGACCGCAAGCTCCCAGACTTTCCCTTCCGCTTCTTTTGTCAGTTCCGGAACCGTCCCCTGCGATATCAACTTTCCCTTGCGCATCAGCAGCACCTCGTCCGCGATCGCCTCGATATCCGACACGATGTGGGTAGATAAAATAACGATCCTCCCTGCCGCGTAGTCCGAGATCAGGTTGCGGAAACGCACCCTCTCCTTAGGGTCAAGCCCCGCCGTCGGTTCATCCAGAATCAAAATCTTTGGCTGGTTCAAAAGCGCCTGTGCAATCCCCACCCGCTGCTTCATGCCGCCCGAAAAGGTCTTGATTTTCTTTGCCTCCACCTCGTTTAGCCCGACAACCTCTAACAGCTCCTGTGCCCGCTTCTTTGCCATATCCCGCGGAATGCCCTTGAGCGCCGCCATATACAGCAGAAACTCTCTCGCCGTGTAGTTTGGATAATAGCCGAAATCCTGCGGCAGATAGCCGAGCAAGTCCCTGTAGTCCGCGCCGAGAGCGCATATCTCCTTGCCGTCCAGAAAAACCTCTCCCGCCGTTGCTTCCAAAATCGCGCACAGCATCCGCATCAGCGTCGTTTTGCCCGCGCCGTTTTCCCCCAACAGCCCGTACACGCCCGGTTTCATAACCGTGCTTACGCAGTCCACCGCGATTTTCTTCCCGTACTGTTTTGTCAGACGGTCAACCGATAATTCCATATCCTTTTCCCTCCCTCTTTCTCTCCATCATAAATCTGATCTCCCTGCCGAAAAAACCGCCAAAGACAAATAATAATAAGATCCATACCCCTGTTGCGGAAGTCTCATAGATCTGCGGCATCTGGTTTGCCAATATCATCCAGCCCGCACAGCATCCTATCGTCACCACCGCACAGATCGAAAGCTTCTCGTTCCTTCGCAGTCTGATCAGCCGCAGGATGGTCGATATGCAGACCAGATACGGCACCAGACCGTACAGAATCATCTGCCCAAGTCCCCCGACGGATTGCCGCGCATACAGTATCAGGCATAACACCACCGTAATGCCGATCAGATTTGCCGCCCCGGAAAGAATCAGTTTCGCAAGCAGAATTTCCACATTCGATGCCCTTGTCACCGCCTCCATTTCCCCCATTTTATAAAACTGGCTGCGCATCAGCGACGGTATGATCGCCAGCGCAAACAGCAGCGTAAAAACAGGAATGTAATAGGGCGCGTTCTCTATGATGTTCTTTATGGTTCCAAGCATTGTACATATCAAAAGTAATACTCCCGCCTGCAGACCGAAAATAGAAAGCCCCTCAAACCGAAAGACATCCGATAAAAACTGCCAGAAACCCGTCCTTTTTTCTGCAGGGCATACCGTCTTTTCCCGCAGGATTGCCCTGCATCTCGCCACGGTCTCTCTCTTTTTTTCGATCCGCACCGCCGCCCCCTGCCGTAAAGAGCCTTGCAGATATGTTTTTAATTCCCTATCTCTCATCCCTAAACTCCCTTCTCAGCAGCTGCAGCGCATTGCGCACGCGGCTCTGTGCCGTCCGCCTGCTGCCGCCCATCACTTCTGCGATCTCCGCAAATCCCAGTTCCTGCCCAAAGCGGAGGATTACGGCCTCTCGCTGCACATCCGACAAGACACTGAGCAGACGACTGATTTCCTCACGATGCTCCGCCTGCGCGATCTCGTTTTTCCCGTCTGCGATCTCCGCCGCGTCCTCCAAGGAATAAAACGGTATTTTCCTGCTCTCGTCGATACAAAGACGATTGGCGATTGTGTACAGATAGGACTTAAACCTGTTCCTGCCTTTGTAGCGCGGCAGACTGCGGAACAACTTTAGGAAAGTCTCCTGCGTTAAGTCTTCCGCCTTTTCCTGATTGGCACAATGCCAGCCACAGTACCGCAGGATGGCGGCATAATAGCGGTCGATCAGTTCTTCCGCCGCCGCTTCGTCACCGTTTTTGATTCTGTCGATTAACTCGTCGTCGCTCACGTTCTGCCGCCTCCTTTCCTGCTGAATCTGCGTCTGTATATCATTTCTCAGAAGCTGTAATCCTTGGCTGTATCAACAAGAATTACGAAGTAATTCTTGAAACACAGATTGCTGAATCTACGTTTGTATATTATAACGAAACAGACAGCCAAAAGGATCAAAAAAAACACAAAAAAGAAAAGGTAAAGGATTTCCCTCTACCTTTTCTCCCATTTTACCGTCAATCTCCACGTTGGTCGTGGAAACGTATCCTCCGTGACAATCCTCTCATTGCGGTAAATACTGAGCAGCAGCCCGATCAACGCCGCATAAGTCATTCCCGTGCACGCGCTGTAGGTCACGAAGGGGAACTGCAGGGAACTCACCGGAAAGTATCCTGTATTGATCAAAATCCCTTCCAGACAATTCAGCAAAATCACCATAAAACTTGCCACGGACAGCATAAACCCAAGCTGGTTTTTCTGGCGCTTTGCAATCTGAAATGCCCGTACCACAACTGCCGCAAATGCCGCGGTCAAAGCCGCACCTGCCAAAATCCCATATCTGCATATCAGCTGCAGTAAGATAAAAGGTTCCGTAAAAAACGGTCCTCCGATCAGACTTTCCCCCAATAACGGAGCGTTATCAGCGGCACCAATCCATCTAACCATTCCCCATTCCTGTCTGAGCCACTGATAAACATAACCGGCTCCTGCGGCATCTCTTTCCGGATCCAGCCATGCCAACAAACGGTGCGCTCGATAACCGTTTCCGAAAACAGAGATTTTCAAAAACGCCAGGACCAATGGCAATAGCATAAGCGCACCTGTCATAGCAGCCACTGCCGCCTTCCTGCGCACGGAAAACCAGCCTTTTGCCACTGCAATGACGAGCAGGACCGTACACATCAGATAAATATTTGCCGCTGCCAAGCCGGAAAGGGTCAGCGCTAAATACGCAATTACAAACTGCATCCCCATTGCCCATAGCAGCGCACGATATCCTCTGTTTCTCAGCCGATACAAAATCCCCGCAAATACAGGAACATAAAGATAGCCCGGCATCATGCCGGAAACCCTTCCCTCCCGCAGGGAAAACAGATTACTGATCAGCAAGGCTGCCGTGACAAAAATACCGATGCCGTAGGCGTATCTGGCAAGAAAGCTGTAATCCAGAAAATACATACCTGCCATCACCCCAAAGGAAAGAAGCAAAACAACACATTGTCTGCCGATATATTGCGGGTTATTTGAAAAATCACCCATCAGCCAGATCAGGAAGAAACCTGCTATATGAAATAAAAATGCCATCCCAATCAGTTTATAATCAATTTGTGGGCGATGGATCCTGTCCAGTTCCACACCGACTTCCACCGGATCGCCCATCTCCTGCACCGCCCGATTGACTGCCTCCTCATGCGCTTCTCCCGCTTCTTCATAGGCGGCAGCCTGATCGGTAATATGGTCGGATAATTCTCTGGCAATGCCGTCCCTTGCCCTGACGCAGCGGATCTGTTCCGTAACATTTTGAAGAAAGGCTTCTTTTGTCATACGAACACCTCCCCAAGTACATGGACTACCGCGGTCTGATATTCCTGCCATTCCTCCATTCTGGATCGCAGGTATTTTCTTCCTGCCTTGGTGATGCTGTAGTATTTGCGCTGTTTGCCGTTTACTTCATGTTCGTAGGAAGTCAGATAGTTCTTCCTTTCCAGCGAATGCAGCAGCGGATAGAGCGTCCCCGCTTTCAAGACAAAAACATTCTCGGACTTTTTTTGTAAGGTCTCGATCATCTCATAGCCATACATATCCTTTTCTTCCAAAAGACGAAGGATCAGCATGGAGGTGCTTCCGGAAATCAGTGCTTTGTCGATTGCCATTTTGTTGTCTCCTTTATGTATAGATAATCTATATATCTATTGATATTATATATAGATTATCTACATATGTCAAGACAAATCCAATCTCATATAGATTGCGTTACTCATCGGGCTGTCGTTATAGCAATTGTCTGCCAATCTTCCTTTTCCGAAATTGCGGTCTGACATAGAGACGCTTCATCTCGCAGTTTTTTTCATCCATCTTTCGCAGTCCGATACAGCCGGCGGATTCCCCATCGCAATACGCCAAATATAATCTGCCGTAAGGCATACCGTATTTACTTTCTAAATCTTCGATTTCCTCATCATAATGCTGTATCGCAAGATACGCCTGAAAGGAACTGTCACCGGCAAGTAACATATTGGTGTATTCCGAAAACAACGCTTTTATTTTCTCTTTATGCTGATAGGCCGGAACGATTTCTATCTTCATCGTGCGCTCTCCTTTTCATCAAATTGATTCTCTATCGTATTTGCGCAAAATCTTTTCAATCAGTGCCATTGCCTCACATAACCTGTCGCAATCCTCTTTTTCCATATTTTTTAGCTTTTCAGATATCTGTTTGTCACCATTTTGATCAATCAGCTTTGCTTCTTCCTTTCCTGCCTCTGTCAAATATAGTTGTTTGATTCCCTTGCTCCCGGGAACAATTTCCCTTGTTAAAAATCCATCCTTTTCAAACTTGGCAAGAATCCTGCTCACATAGCTCTTGTCCATGTGGAGACGCTCGCATATTTCGGTGGCATTGATCCCCTGCTTCCGATAGACTTCAAACAACACTCGCGATTCCGGCCATGAAAATCTCGTTCCCAAATACCCTTTGTTCATTACTTCCAACCATATTGTGTAATATCGATTAAATTGCCTTATTCTTTTGATTATATTTTTATTCATTTTAATCTCTCTATACTTTCTTATTTA
>DETS01000060.1:0-18053 GCA_002361735.1 Lachnospiraceae bacterium UBA3282
TCTGTTGCCGAGCGTGCGGGATATCCGTACGAAGGTTTATCATGGAGTATCAGGAGATTTTATCATAACGGGAACTACTGCTACAGCAATCAGACAAAAATGGCGGTTACCGTGTATTCCGGTGACGAGTCAAAGTCCTATTTGATTGATACGGCGAAGCAGGAGACGAGAAAGGGTGAGTACGGCGGGACGCGGGAATTTCTGACGGACGAGGCGGTACTGGCGGAGGGCGATTATATCGGAATCGCCGATACCGACTATTGGCTGTATCAGAAAGACGATCAATGGGGGTATATCGACCAGAACGGGAATGAGGTGCAGATGTTTGACGACGCGGCACAGTTTTACGACGGGAAGGCGATGGTTATCGTGGACGGGAATGCGCATTTTATTGATGAAGATATGAATCTCAGCGATTGGAAGATCCCCGCGCAGTCTGTAAGCGGATATGGCGAAGTGTTTGCCGTGATGACGGAAGATGGGCAGAAGTGTTATCTGGCGGATGAACATTGAGAAAGGAGTTTTTTACAGGTGAAAAAGAAAATAATAACGCTGCTTATGGCAGCAGCCGTAATGAGTGCATCCCTGTCAGGATGCGGTGATACAGCAGTAGAAGAACCGACGCCTGCTGCGGAGGATAAAGAACCGGTCCCGGAGGAAGAAACGCCTGAGAACGAGGACGAAGAAGCAGAAGTAACCGAGGAAACCGAAGCGGAAGAAGAACCGGTACAGGAGGAAAAATATTTACATTTACTAAGAACAGAGTATCATGCTGACGGTTCTGTAAAGGATGTGATAAAGTATATTTATGATGAATCCGGCAATAGAACGAAAGACATATCTTATGCGGCAGATGGTTCGATCGAGTCTTATATCGAGTATGAAAATGATACAAACGGCAATTGTATCAAATCGACTACATACGATGCAGATGGTTCTGTGATTTCAGTACAAAACAAAGAATATGATTCTGATCATAACCTCATTAAAGACGCTTCATCTGGCGCAGACGGCACTGTATTTATGCTGCAAGAGTACGAATATGATAATCATGGCAACAGGGTAAAAGAGTCAAACAATTATTATAGCTCGGACTCAAATTCTTTAGTTGAATATGAATATGATGCGAATTACAGGATTATCTTGCCGCAAAGGAATCCATTGACAAACAAGAGATAGAGATTGTAAACACGGAACCACTTGAAAATATAGTATTGGATGCAGGAACGTCGAATGCAGAACCGGAGGGGACAGAAGACGAAAAAGCAGAAAATGGCGATTAAAACAGATTTGTCTTGACAGGATGACCCGTTTATATGAGAATGAATATCGTTGCAGGAATATGGAGAAAAAAGAGAAACGGAGTTAACAATGGAACGGGTGCTGTTGGTTGGCGCGAACTTAAACGATGGGGAGGATTACCGGACTTCGCTCGAGGAACTGGGGGCGCTGGCGAAAGCCTGCGATATGGAGGTTGCGGGCAGTATTTGCCAGACGCTTGAAACAGTGCACAAGGCTTTTTATATCGGGACGGGAAAGGTGGAGGAAGTGAAGAACCTCGCCTTGGAATGTGACGCAGATGTCATTATTTTTGACAATTCCCTCTCACCCATGCAGCTGCGCAATCTGCAGGAGCGGCTGGAAAAACCGATCCTTGACAGGAGTGCGCTGATTCTGGAAATCTTTGCGGACAGGGCGCGTTCCAGAGAAGCGAAACTGCAGGTGGAAACCGCGAGGTTACAGTATATGCTTCCGCGCCTTGTGGGACTGCATGCGGCGCTCTCCCGTCAGGGCGGTACAAGCGGCGCTCTGAGCAACCGCGGCGCGGGCGAAAAAAAGCTCGAACTCGACAGGCGGGTGTTGGAGAGACGGCTGACGGAGCTGCGCAGGGAGTTGAAAGAGGTGAGCGGCGAGCGCGAGACGCAGAGGAAACGGCGTGCAAAGTCGGGCGTTCCCCGCGTTGCCCTGGTAGGATATACGAATGCGGGAAAATCTACGCTCTTAAACGCCATGCTGGACCTCTATGGCGGGGAGGAAGGAGAAGGGACGGAGAAGGAGAAGCATGTCTTTGAGAAAGACATGCTCTTTGCCACACTGGATACCACCGTGCGCAGGATCGAACCGGAGGGGCATCATGCGTTTTTGCTCTCCGATACGGTGGGCTTTATCCACAAGCTGCCGCATCATCTGGTGGACGCTTTCCGCTCTACCCTGGAGGAGGCAAAGGAAGCGGATCTTTTGATTCAGGTGGTGGATTACAGCGATCCGCATTACAGGGAGCAGATCGCGGTCACGAACCGCACCCTGAAGGAGTTGGACACGGCGGGGATTCCCATGCTTTACGTTTACAATAAGGCGGATTTGGTTTCTCAGGATGCGCTGCCAAGGCATTTCGGAGCAGAAGAAAACCGGATCGAAGGTCTGCCTGTGGTGGCAAAGACGAGCGGCGGATCGGATGGTGACGTGATTTATTTGTCCGCAAAGAAACGGATCGGAATGGGGGAGCTGCTTGCCCTGATCGAGGAAAAATTGGCGGGCGGTTATGTGGAGTGCAGCCTGCTCATTCCCTATGCGGACGGCAGGGCGGTGTCCTACTTAAATGAGAATGCGGTGGTCTATGAGACGGAATATGCGGAAGAAGGCGTGCGGATGCGGGTGAACTGCAAAAAGGCTGATTACGGCTATTACGAAAAGTATTTGGAACGATAGTTTTTATCAAACGCGCATGAGAAAGGTGTCATGCGCGTTTGTTTGTATTGCACCTGCGCCTTTTATCCTTTATAATAATTTAAGTGGCAAAAAAAGTAACTAAAAATCAAACAGAAACGGAGAATGCTATGATTCAACTGACACAGGGCGGCGCGTATCTGCTGAATGGCACAGAGATTGTGGAAGACGGTGCGGATGCGGCGGCGCAGATCAAAAATAAGACCGGAAAGGAAGTGCCGAAAAGCGAAGCGGCGAAAAACACCATTGCCTACGGCATTTTAGAAAAGCACAATACCTCCGGCAATATGGAGAAATTGAAGATTAAATTTGATAAATTGACTTCTCACGATATCACCTTTGTGGGAATCATTCAGACGGCACGGGCTTCAGGGCTGACCAAATTTCCGATTCCGTATGTGCTCACCAACTGCCACAATTCCCTGTGCGCGGTGGGCGGTACGATCAACGAGGACGATCACATGTTTGGGCTTACCTGTGCCAAGAGATACGGCGGCGTCTATGTGCCGCCTCATCAGGCGGTCATCCACCAGTACGCGAGGGAGATGCTTGCGGGCGGCGGCAGGATGATCCTCGGCTCCGATTCCCATACCAGATACGGTGCGCTCGGCACGATGGCGATGGGCGAGGGCGGACCGGAGTTAGTCAAGCAGCTCCTGTCACAGACCTACGATATCAATATGCCCGGTGTGGTGGGCGTGTATCTGACGGGCGAGCCCGTAAAAGGCGTGGGTCCGCAGGATGTGGCGCTTGCCATCATCGGTGCGGTGTTTGCAAACGGCTATGTGAAAAATAAGGTGATGGAGTTCGTGGGACCGGGCGTTGCCTCTTTGAGTGCGGATTTCCGTATCGGCATCGACGTGATGACCACGGAGACTACCTGCCTGTCCTCCATCTGGCGGACGGATGACGAGATTGAGAAATTTTATGAAATTCACGGCAGAAAAGAGGAATATCAGGTATTAAATCCGGGGGAGGTCGCATATTACGACGGTATGATCACAGTGGATCTGTCGAAGATTCGCCCTATGATCGCGATGCCTTTCCATCCGAGCAACACCTATACCATCGACGAGGTAAACGCGAACTTAAAAGACGTGCTCCACGACGTGGAGGAGCGGGCAAAAGTCAGTCTGGACGGCGCGGTGCCTTACTCTTTACAGGAGAAGGTCGTGAACGGTAAGTTTATGGTAGATCAGGGCATTATCGCAGGCTGTGCGGGCGGCGGTTTTGAGAATATCTGCGCGGCGACGGATATCCTGCGGGGGTCTTATATCGGTGCGGACGGTTTTACCTTAAGCGTCTATCCGGCATCGATGCCTGTGTACATGGAGCTGATCAAAAACGGCTGCGCGGCGGCGATCTTAGAGACGGGCGCAGTGTTAAAGACGGCGTTCTGCGGCCCTTGCTTCGGCGCGGGCGATACACCGGCAAACAACGCTTTCAGTATCAGGCATTCCACCAGGAATTTCCCCAACAGGGAAGGCTCCAAGCTGCAGAACGGTCAGATTTCTTCCGTGGCGCTGATGGATGCGCGTTCTATCGCGGCAACGGCGGCAAACAAGGGCATGCTCACGCCGGCAACCGCATTCGACGGGGAAATCGGAACATATCAATATCACTTCGATGCCAATATTTACAAAAACCGCGTCTTTGATTCCAAAGGTGTGGCGGACGAGAGCGTGGAGATTCAGTTTGGACCGAATATCAAGGACTGGCCTGCCATGGGCGCGCTGCCGGAGAATCTGGTGCTGCGGGTGGTGTCGGAGATCCACGATCCCGTCACCACGACGGACGAGCTGATTCCTTCGGGAGAAACGTCTTCTTATCGCTCTAACCCGTTAGGATTGGCGGAATTTACGCTTTCCAGAAAAGATCCCGAGTACGTGGGCAGGGCAAAAGATATTCAGAAGGCGGAGAAGGCCAGGATGCAGGGCGAGCATCCCTGTCAGGCGCATCCCGATGTGAAACCGGTGATGGGCGTGGTGAAGAAAACCTTCGCGGACGCTTCGCATGAGAATACGGGATTTGGTTCCACGATCTTTGCGGTGAAACCGGGTGACGGTTCCGCAAGGGAGCAGGCGGCAAGCTGTCAGAAAGTCCTGGGCGGCTGGGCGAATATCGCCAACGAGTATGCGACCAAGCGGTATCGCTCGAACCTGATCAACTGGGGGATGCTGCCGTTTTTGATTGAGGCGGGCGATCTGCCTTTCAAGAATTTGGACTACCTGTTCTTCCCGGGTATCCGCAGGGCGGTAGAGGAGAAGGCGGAGACCATCGAGGCGTATCGGGTATCGGTGGAAGAAGGGAAGCTGCTTCCTTTTACGATGACGCTGGGAGAGCTGACGGACGAGGAGCGTCAGATCATTTTAAAGGGGTGTCTGATTAACTATAACAGAGTAAATTGACTGTATAAGTCAGTGTATTGAGGAAGTTGGGGCAATAAAGATAGGAATAAGTATTGGGGAATCATGATTGATGGGGTAAACAAAAAGCCTAAAAACGCCTGGCGGCACATAGGACTTGCTGTAATCGGTCTTGGTGTCGCGGCAGCGTTTGGATACATGGCGATCTTGGGCATGACACATCAAAATAACGCAGCGAACGAGAGCACGCAGCAGAATGCCGGGGCGGAGGACGCCGCGGTTTCTGCCGCGTTGTCGGAGCTTGCCTTTATGCAGGAGGAACCGGAGGTGGATTCCTCTAAGGAAATCGTAAAGGATGTGCTTTTGAGCAATGTGCCAAAGGCGGATTTCAGTTACTCTTTTAACGGAAAGCTTGTTGACGCGGCGGTGGTCACGAGAGCGGGCGATCATAACGGCTTTAATGAGGGGACCTATCCCGAGCAGACAGCGGATGTGCTGCCGCTGTTCACGGAAGGTATGGAAGGTGATGCGATTTATCTGGACGGCAGCTACGGCGTGGAGCTTTTGGGGATGGATGCGCTGTCTGATTCCTACACGATAGCGTTTTGGTTTCGGGCGGACGAGCTGCGCGACTGGTCGCCGTTTCTGCTGATCGGTTCCCATCTCCTGGATATAGGGGAAAAACAGAGCTTTTTATCCTTTAATAAAAAAACCACGGAGGAGGGGACGCAGATAGTGCCCATCTTTAATACCATTGATGCGATTACCGGAAATTCCTGTGAGATCCGTCCATCCATGGAGGATAAAAGATGTATTTCCCTGAATGTGTGGAATTATATCACGATCTGTGTGGATGCCTCACAGAGGGCGGAAGACGATCCCGATAAAATGATGGGATATCTTTATCTGAACAGTGAATTGATCGGTTCCGGATTGATCTCCAAATTGCATCTGGAGCAGGAGGGTGTGAAAGCCTATTTGGGAATCAACTGTTTTGACGAGCTGTTCCGTGCCAGTTATGACGAGGTACATATCTGGAAACAGGTGCTTAACGAGAGCCAGATCAGCAGTATGTATACCGCATATACGGAAGCGGGCTGAAAATAGGTTAAGAAAAGGAAAAAATATCCGATATATAACATACAGGGAAGAAAATCCATGGCCAGGGTTTTTCTTTGCTGAAATTTCATGACGTTGAGACCAGGGACGGTATTTTTAGGGAAAAGGAATTTCCGTAAAGACGCCGTCTTTTCTATTGCCATGCGCCAGGGAAGGCGCAGTTTGGTGCACAGGCAGGCGTAGAGGGGGATCAATGAGAAAGGAATGAGAAAGGAGGGAGAATGAAAAATCACGCTGATGCGCTGATTTTTCATTCGGGAGTTTGCGCAGAAAGCGTCGCAAACTCCTTGATCGCAGAGCAAAATCTGATATTTTGCTCGCGTTCCTCAGCAAAAAACGCTTCGGAATGGAGGGTACATTGATTATTGATTCTGGCACCGTAGGAATGCAGTCTACCAGATCCTATCGCTCGGTTACAAAGGTGAGTGCGCGGAGCGTGCAGGGCACTTTTGCGGGTGGCATGGGCGGACTGGATTCGCTTTTCGGGGATCAGTCCGGTGTTGGAGAAAAGACTGCGGAGGGGGAGGACGGCAATCAGGCGAAGTGGTCCGATCTTTCCACACATATGCAGAATACCACGGGCGCGTGGCAAATCTCGACGAGAAACGATGAGCGGGAGGCAATACGCAGTATCAAACAGCAGTGCGTGGATTTTTTGCTGGAGCTTTTGTTTCGTTTTCGCGGACAACGGAGCAACTCGGGTTTTTTGCCGGGAAATACAGGCAACACCATGTACACGGTAAACGGCTATCAGATGGCACATTATCACTGCGAGGAGGAATGTACGACCTTTTCCACGCAGGGTACGGTAAAAACCGCTGACGGCAGGGAGCTTTCCTTCAATCTGGAACTCGGTATGAGCCGCAGTTTTCAGGAGTATTATGAGGAGAACTACATTACTTCCATCAAAACCTTTCACGATCCGCTGGTGATCAATCTGGACAGCAGCATCGCCAAGGTTTCCGACCAGAAATTCTTTTTTGACCTCGATTGCGACGGCACTAAGGAGGAAATCTCTACTCTGCAGTCCGGCAGCGGTTTCCTGGCGCTTGATTTAAACGGGGATGGAGAGATAGGTGACGGAAGCGAGTTGTTCGGCACAAAGAGCGGCGACGGTTTTCGCGATCTGTCCCGCTATGATGCGGACGGCAACGGCTGGATCGACGAGGCGGATCCCATTTGGGAAAAGCTGCTGATCTGGACGAAGGACGAAAACGGAAAGGATAAGCTTTACCATCTCTCCGATCTGGGAGTGGGAGCTATCGGTCTCTCCCGGGTGGGAACACAGTTTTCTCTCAATAACGAGAAGACGAACGAAACCAATGCCATGATCCGTAAGACAGGAATCTTCCTGTATGAAAACGGTACAGCGTCTACGATTCAGCATGTGGACATGGCAACTTATGCGAAGGAAGCATAAGTGTAGGAGAATGCCGGAAAGAAGTATTCTCCGAGCAAGATTATAGGTATGTATAAAAACGAAGACAGCCGCATAGATATAGACTATGTGGGGTGTCGCATGAAAAACAATGGAATCGTCTCAAAAAAAACAAACAGGAGGGATGCGGTTAGCTTCCTTCTGTTTGTTTTTTTGCTGCCCTATGTTTGCGCCTGCCTATGGGGGCATGTGGGAGAGGAGACAGCAAAACTGAAAGAGAAAGAAAGGGGGCAGCAGGAAGTCAGGGTGGTGGCTGCCGAGCTTTCTTGGGGTGTGTGGGAGCTGTCTGCGGAGGAATACCTTACATATCTGCTGATGCTGGTCATGCCCGGTGAGGAAGAAACAGAGGCGCTGAAGGCAGAGGCTGTGCTTTTGCGGACGGAACTTGCCGCCCGATATCGGGAACAGAAGGAGGATATTCTTTTTTTGGAAGCGGAGGAGCTGGAACGGTTTTATGGCGGATATGGCGATCGGGAGGAACTCTCGATGTACAGACATGCCGTGGAAGCGACGGCCGGTTTGATCCTGACTTTTCAGGGGGAAGCTGTCAGGGCATCTTCCCTGCGGCTGACACAGGAAGGCGCACGTTCCTTTTGTTATGTGGCAAAAAACGGCAGGGAATTTGTCATGAGCCAGGAGGAGGCAGAAGGGCTTGCGCAGGAGGGAAAGAATTTTCGGGAAATTCTGTCTCAGTTCTTTTCGGAGTCAGAATTAGCAAATTTTGAATAAGACGGAAAAAAAGGGTAAAACTATCACCATGAAACCCGGTGGATCGGGAACCCGCAAGGTGTCGGGAAAATTTGGCGCCGGGAGAAAAACAGGAGGCGAGTTTCATGGCGAGAAGAAATAGAAACAATATCGGAAAAGAGAGGATCATCATGCTGGCATCTTCGGTGCTCGTTTTGGCGGCGCTGACGGTGACGGGTCTTTATGTGAGAAGGAGTAATCGCGCCGAGCGGGAGAATTATGTGGTGGATTTTGAGACGCTTGAGCAAAGCAGTGCGGAGCTTGCGGAAAATATGGTTTCGGGGGAGGAACTCGATACATTGTTTGCTGATGTTGGCACGGATGATTTGGACTATGACCCCAGCTTTCAGGAGGCAAATTCCCTGCATGTAGAAAATGAGGAAAATACGGGAATGGACAGCAGGGATAAGAATGCCGGCGATAAGAATGCCCGGAGGAGTCAGGAGGACGTCAAGACGATCAGCGAGGCGATCGAGGAGTCGGAAAAAGCGGAAGATAAAAAAAGAAAGGAACAGGCAAAGAAGGATAATCCCGTCAAAGATGCCGAAGCGGGTAAAACAAATGGCGGGGAACAGGAAGAAGCGGGTATGTTTGACGAGACGGTGGATACCGTTATGAGCGGAGAGGTGCAGACGGAGGGGATTTCCGCCACGGTACAGCCGGAACTCACTTTTAGCGAGGAGGACAACCTTGTGTGGCCCATCGTCGGCGATGTGCTGATCAACTACAGCATGGACAAGACCATTTACTTCCCGACGCTGGATCAGTATAAATATAATCCGGCAATTGTGATTTCGGCAACACAGGGCGAGAGTATCGGTGCGGCAGCGAATGGGCGCGTATCTTCCGTCAGTTATGACCGCGCGACAGGAAATACGGTGGTGATGGAGCTGGGAAACGGCTATGAATTGACTTACGGGCAGCTTGATAATATCACCGTGTCGGAAGGCAGTTATGTGAATGTCGGTGATGCGATCGGCACTGTTGCCGTGCCTACCAAATACTACAGCTTGGAGGGAGCAAATGTGTACTTTAAGCTGACCAAGGATGGGGAGCCGGTGAATCCGCTGACCAAACTAAACTAAAATAGTAAAGGGATAAAGACAGATGCTTATCGTACACGGAAATATCAAGACAATGGCAGAACGGGATTTTTCGGATGGTTTCCTGCAAATCGCGGACGGAAAAATCGCCGCTGTCGGAAATATGGCAGACTGCCCGGAATCAGGCGGCGAGCTTTTGGATGTACAGGGTGCGTGGGTGATGCCCGGTATCGTGGAGGCGCATTGTCACATGGGGATCACGGAGGAGAAAAAGGGTATGGAGGGAGACGACTGCAACGAGACCGTAGACCCCATCACGCCGCAGCTTCGTGCCATAGACGCCATCAATCCCATGGATGCGGCTTTTCACGATGCGTTGGCAGCAGGGATCACCTCCGCCATGGTCGGTCCCGGGAGCGCAAATGTCGTGGGCGGACAGTTCGCTTTTATCAAGACGCACGGGCGCTGCATCGATCATATGATCGTGAAGGCGCCCGCTGCCATGAAAGTGGCTTTTGGGGAAAACCCCAAGGTGAATTATTCCGGTCAGGGTAAGTCGCCGTCTACCCGTATGGCGATTGCCGCCATGCTGAGAGAAGAACTGACAAAGGCAAAAAAATATCAGGAAAAGCGCAGGAAAAACGCGGATGAACCGATGGATTTTCGTTATGAATGCTGGCTTCCCGTCCTTAGGGGGGAAATCCCCTTGAAAGCACATGCGCATCGAACCGATGATATTTTGACGGCAGTCCGTATCGCGAAAGAATTTGGGCTGCGCATGACGTTGGATCACTGCAGCGAGGGGCATTTGATCATGGAAGAGTTGAAGGAGGCGGGTTTTCCTGCCGTTGTAGGTCCGGATATGGCAAGCCGCAACAAGATCGAGGTGCAGAATATGGCATTCAAGACGGCAGGGCTTTTGGCAGGACGGGGGATACTGACAGCCATCACAACGGATCATCCTGTCTCTAAGATTCAATTTCTGCCGATCTGTGCGGGACTCGCCGTGAAGTCAGGCATGGATTTGGAGGAGGGGCTTCGCGCGATTACCATCAATGCGGCAAAAATATGCGGTGTAGAGGAACGGTTAGGCAGTCTTGTACCGGGAAAGGATGCGGATATCGCCGTGTTTACGGGAAATCCTATGGAAGTGTTTACGGAAACCCTCTATACTTTCATGAATGGAAAAATCGTCTATCGGAAGGACGAAAAATGTGCTACAATAAATCTATGCGAAAAATAAATTTACGGAAAAAAACAATCAGTCTTTTACTGGTCGCAACGCTTCTTTTGACAGGGTGCAGCGGTTCTCTGGATTTTCAGTCGCAGACTTTACCGGGAGCGGATGAGACGGACGAATTTACCAGTCTCGGACTGTCTCCGGAGTTTGACTATGAGGTGCCGGAGAGTCTGCCGAGCATTCTGGTGAATCATGTGGGGTACGCCAGCGGAAGTAATAAACTGGCGATGATAAACGGAGAGGAGCCGCCGGAGGATTTCGCCATTCTTGATGCAGGGAGCGGGCGGGAGGTCTATACAGGAAAGATTGAAAAAAAGGGCTATGACGAAATGCTTGGTGTGCATATCAGTTATGCCGATTTTACGGACTTAAAAACACCCGGGACATATTATATCCAGGCGTCGTCGATTGGTCGTTCCTACGCTTTTACGATTGCGGAGGAGCCTTATAAGGAGCTGTTTCAAAAGGTGTTTCAACAATATTACTGCAATCGCTGCGGGCTTACTTTGTCTGCGGAATTTGCGGGAGATGCTGCTCACAATGCCTGTCATTCCAGAGAAGCCCAGATGAAGGATGAGGCGATGATCAAACTGGATGTGTCGGGTGGCTGGCATGTGGATGAAATCGGCAGCCGTGATGTGACGAGGGGATGCCGAACGATCAATACCCTGCTTCTTGCTTATGAACTCTATCCGGATGCCTTTGGAGATACGATGGGGATACCGGAGAGCGGAAACGGCATCCCGGACATTTTAGACGAAGTAAAGTATGAAATCGACTGGCTGCTAAAGATGCAGGATGCCAAGAGCGGAGCGGTGTATGCTTCCGTCAGTTCGGTGGATAACAAATCGTCAGGCTATATTCTTTACATAGACGGGATTACCATGAATGCCACGATTCATTTTGCGGCGGCGATGGCGAGATTCAGTTACCTTTATCAAAGTTATGATTTGGAATTTGCGACAAACTGCCTGAAAGCGGCGGACAGAGCTTACCGCTATGCGGAACAGTACTTGGCGGATATTTCTCAGGAACAGTATTTTCATGCGGCAGCAGAGCTTTACCGTGCTACGGGAGGCTATCAGTATCACAATGTAGTGAAGTCTTATCTGGAGCAGAATCCGCAGCCTGATCTGGAGAATGATTTTGCTTTTTGGGGGTGCGTGACCTATCTTTCCACGAAACAGAAGGTAGACATGGAGCTTTGCAATACTGTGATTCAGGATTTGATGCGGAAGGTGGAGACCATATCCTATGCTTCCAAAAGTTCCAAATTATTGGTAAAGGCAGATGAAAAACAGGGGAATCATGCGGGGCTGCTGCGAGATATGACGAGACTTGCCGTGGTGGATCATATTATTACAAACCATGAGTATGCGACTGTATTGGAAAATCATCTGCATTACATGCTGGGGAGAAATTTGCAGTCCATTTCCTATTTGAATGATGTCGGCGAACGAAATTACCGAAATATTGACGAGGCTATGGGCGTTATGAATCAGGTGGATTTGAATGCGGAACTGCTGCTCATGTTTGCGGCTATTATGGATGACGAGCTGGTGGTGAGTGAGGAATAACCGGTTGTTTTGGAACGTCAGGATTGCTTATAAAATCTGTTCGTTAGACTATGGACTTATTCTTTATATACATGGATTGAATTGCAGTGAGAACCGTATCGTCGATGTGGCGTTTCTGCTCCTTGTCGAGATCCTTTATGTAGATGGGGGCGCCGTACTCAATGACAACATGAGCTTTTTTGATCCAAGGGAAATGAGCCTCCCAGATTTGGTCGGCGTTATTGATGCTGATGGGGACGATGGGGCAGCCTGATTTTTCGGCGATCTTAAAGCTGCCGCCGTGGAAGGGCAGAAAGGTGTCAGGCTCCTTGCTGCGGCTCCCCTCCGGGAAGATGCAGATGGAGATGCCGGATTTTACTTTCTCAACAGCAGTAAGGATCGTTTTCATCCCCTGCTTAATATCACTTCTGTCCAGAAAAAGGCAGTGCAGATTTTTCATCCAGTTTGAAAGGAGAGGCACCTTTATCATACCGACTTTGGCGATATAACCGGTAGGTCTTGGCACCCGCACATAGGTCATGATAATATCGAAATAGCTGCGGTGGTTGCCGATATAGAGTACCGCTTCATCTTGGGGAACGTTCTCTTCGCCGATTGCCGTGACAGATACGCCGGAGAGAAAGAGGACACAGCGGAAAGCCCAATTGACGATGGCAAGCGAGCTTTTGTTTTTGGCTTCCATATTCCATTTTCCCAAGAAATATTCAACGATCAGAAGCGGGATGCTAAAGATCAGAAAAAGAACGACAAAAAGTACGACTAACAGAAGACGAATCATAATATAGTAACCTTTCTATCAATATTAGTGTGTAAGTACAGCTTTGTGAATCGGCTGCATCAATAGACACATGCTGCGACATGTTTTGCAATTATCTAACAGTATACACTAACCCGCAGGAATAGACAATGCCTCCGCATAATAAATTAGATAGTAAGAGGAAGGTGTGGAGGTCTTATGCGGAAACGGGATGAATATCAGAGGAGAATAGTAAGCGTCTGCCTGATCTGTCTGTCATGTTTTCTGGTGTATGCCTGCGGGAAAAAACAGGATTCCATGGAAAAGATCAAGGACTTGGAATACACGGTGATAGCGGAAGATAACATACCCAAGGAGCTGCTTGCAAAAATTGAAGAAAAGAAGGAAAATGCTTTTCGGCTGACCTTTGAAGATCAGGGTTTTCTTTATATCTGTATGGGCTACGGAACGCAGCAGACCGGTGGCTACAGTATTGCCGTGAATGCCCTGTATGAGACGGCAAACGCAATCTACATCGACACGAATTTGATCGGTCCGTCCGCGGAGGAAAAGAAAAATCAGGTCAAAAGCTATCCCTATGTGGTGGTGAAGACGGAGTTTTTGGATAAGCCGGTGGTGTTTGAGTAAATTGATTAAAAAGAGGGATAAAGATGTTATATTTGAGAAACGGCTATTTAGTAGATCCTGCGTCGAAGCGGGAAGGGAATTATGATATTTTAATTGATACGGAAAATGGGAAGATCGTGAGGATCGTGCCGCAGGGGACGGCTGTGGCGGAAAGTGTGGGTGCGAATGCGATTGACTTAGATGGTCAATGTATCGCGCCGGGACTGGTCGATGTGCATGTGCATTTCCGCGATCCCGGATTTACTTACAAAGAGGATATTGGCACGGGAGCGGCTGCGGCGGCAAAGGGCGGCTTTACCTCGGTGGTGCTGATGGCGAATACAAAGCCTGCGGTAGATAATTTGGAAACACTGGCTTATGTGATAGAGAAAGGGAAAGAGACGGGCATTCATGTGTATACCTGCGCCAATGTGACAAAGGGACTTGCGGGGAAAGCGTTGACGGATATGGAGGCGCTTTCCCAAAACGGGGCTGCGGGGTTTACCGACGACGGAATCCCGCTGATGGACGAGGCGCTGCTCAAAGAGGCTTTGCGGCGGGCGGCAAAGTGCGGAAAACCGGTCAGTCTGCACGAGGAAAATCCGGCGCTCATAAAGAATAACGGCGTCAACGCGGGAAAGGCGTCTGCGCATTATGGCATTGGTGGGTCTCCCAGAGAGGCGGAAATTTCCATGGTGGAACGAGATCTGCAAATCGCTTTGGAAGAAGAAGCCGATCTTTCCATTCAGCATATCAGTACCAAAGAAGCCGTGGATCTGGTGCGGCAGGCAAAGAAGAAAAGCTGTCATATTTTTGCTGAGGCGACGCCCCACCATTTTACCCTCACGGAGGAAGCCGTGATTCAGCACGGGACACTGGCAAAAATGAATCCGCCCCTGCGGGAGGAGGATGACCGTCTGGCAATCATTGAAGGACTGCGGGACGGCACCATTGATATGATTGCCACGGATCATGCACCCCACAGCGCGGAGGAAAAGGCAAGGCCGCTGACGGAGGCACCCAGTGGTATCATTGGGTTGGAGACTGCCCTGTCTTTGGGGATCAGAGAGCTGGTGAACAAGGGATATCTTTCGATGATGGAATTGATAGAAAAAATGAGCCTCGCGCCTGCAAAGTTGTATCATCTGGATGCGGGATATCTGGCGGAGGGCGGGCCGGCGGATCTGGTGGTATTTGATCCGAAGAAGGAATGGACGGTAAAAGAGTTTGCGTCAAAGGCGGCAAACTCGCCCTTTGTGGGGGAGAGTCTGCCGGGAGTGGTCAGCTTTACCATTTGCGGGGGAAAGCTTCACAGTTCATCCACCGAAAGGGTCACATTGCTCAGCCCGTAATAATAATTGACGGTTTCGGCAGTAAACTTGTAGACGCAGTAATCCTCGTCGTCCACACCCTTCGGGTAATACATCTCGTCTCCGTCCTGCCAGAGAAAGGCTTTGGTTTCGTGGTCGGTGCAGACCTCCATCGTCCCCGTAAATAATGCGCCCTTGTACTGATCCTTCGTGTCGTCCACATAGTATACGGATGCCTTGGGGTTTTTCAGAAACTGTGCCACCCGTTTGGAGCTGGTGTTGGTGGAAAAGTAATGGATTTTTATGCTCCCGTGCTCCGGGACAAGCATTCCCTTAATCTGAGGAAAGCCTTCTTCACTGACTGATGCGACATAGGCGACCTGCGCACTCTCGCGAAGTTTACGGATTCCTGATTTGATCATGTTCATTTCCATCTGTGTGAGTCTCCTTTTCTGTAAGATTTTTAGGCATTTCCCCAGGAACTGCCTATAGCGTGAACCTTTTTTCATAGGTGCCCCATTTCTGTGCTGCTATTGTTTCAATGTAGTTATATTATATAGAATAGTACTATATAGTACTATTGTCAAGGAAAGTTTTTATCCTATTTTTTGATGTTTGAACGTCTGGAAGTTTATCTTGTAATGAAAAAAAGAAAGTGATACAATCGTTTTAAAGCAAAGATAAATCTAAGATTCTCAATGTATCTTAACGGATTTCGTCTGAGATCCGTATCTATTAGAAAGGATACAGGACAAGCATGTTTTCCAAAGATATCAAAATCAGGACAGCCGATGTCTGCGACGCACAGAAACTTTTGGAGATTTATGCGCCCTATGTCAAAAACACGGCGATCACATTTGAATATGAAGTGCCGGAGCTAAGTGATTTTCAGAATAGAATAGAAAATACTTTGAAAAAATATCCGTATATCGTGGCGGAAGAAAACGAAGAAATTTTGGGATATGCCTACACAGGTGTTTTTAAGGGCAGAGCTGCCTATGACCATGCGGTGGAGGTGTCCGTTTATGTGAAGGAGGATAAGCGGGGACTTGGTATTGGCGGCAGGCTTTATGCCGCGCTGGAGGAAATATCCCGTGCACAGCATATCCTGAATCTGAATGCCTGTATTGCATATGCCGATCGGGAGGACGAATATCTGACGCGGGACAGCGTTGATTTTCATAATCATTTAGGGTATTCCATGGTCGGGAAATTTCACCAGTGCGGTTACAAATTCGGCAGGTGGTATGATATGGTGTGGATGGAAAAAATGCTTGGGGAGCATCCGGCGTATCCACAGCCTGTCATTGCGTTTCCTGATTTGAAAGGTTGATGAATGGAGGCGGTTTTTTATGTGGTTTCTATTTGCGATTCTGTCCGCGGTGTTTGCGGCTTTGACTTCTATTCTGGCAAAGGTTGGAATCGAGGGCGTTCATTCTAATCTCGCCACAGCCATACGGACAGTCGTAGTCGTAATCATGGCGTGGGGAATGGTATTTCTGACCAATGCACAGGGCGGGATTGCCGAGATCAGCCGAAAAAGCTGGGTTTTCCTAATCTTATCCGGGCTGGCAACCGGCGCGTCGTGGCTCTGCTATTATCATGCCCTGCAGATAGGGGAAGTCTCCAAAGTGGTGCCCATCGATAAGTTGAGCGTGGTGATCACTCTCATATTGGCGTTTGTTTTTCTGCACGAAACGTTTACCGTGAGGGCGCTGATCGGCTGTGTGTTGATTGGGGTGGGGACGTTGATTATGGTGGTATGATTGTCGGAGGAAATGTAGTAGAATGATGAGCGATGATGAGATTGATATTTGTGATGAGTGTGGCAGCGAATTTCTAAAACAGTCTACTCACTATTACGATTCCCCTCTTGGAAAGATTATGCTTGCGTCGGACGGACATGCTCTGACAGGTCTGTGGTTCGAAGGACAGAAGTATTTTGGAGCAAGATTGGATTTAGATTACGAGGGAAAAAACCTGCCTGTCTTTGAACGGACGGAGCAATGGCTTATCCGGTATTTTGATGAAAAGGTGCCTGACTTTACGCCGCCGCTTGCCATGAAGGGCACGCCTTTCCAAAAGGAAGTGTGGATGCAGCTGCTGGAGATTCCGTTTGGAAAGACAACGACATACGCCAAAATTGCCGCAAGGATTGCGAGGGATAGAGGGCTTGCATCGATGTCAGCGCAGGCGGTCGGCAGTGCGGTCGCGCATAATCCGATCTCTCTGATCGTTCCGTGCCACAGAGTTGTAGGGACAAACGGCAGCCTGACGGGATACGCGGGCGGACTGGAAAAGAAGGAATGGCTTCTGGCAATGGAAAGACAGGCGTGATATAATCATATAAAAATCAACCGGAAAGGAACCATATATGGCGCAGAAGAAAAAAGTAACGGCGACGGTCATATCACAAAAACAGATAGGCGAGCAGATTTTTGATCTCCGGCTGGAAACAGAGTTGGCAAAGGACGCGCATCCGGGGCAGTTTGTGGCGGTATATCCCCAGGGCGAAAGTACATTGCTTCCCCGCCCGATCAGTATTTGTGAAGCGGATAAAGACAGGGGGACGCTGCGGCTGGTCTATCGCGTTGCCGGAAAAGGCACGGCGGAATTTTCGACCTGTAAAGCGGGCGATGCTTTGGATCTTCTTGGCGTGCTCGGAAACGGCTTTCCTGTCGATAAGGCGAAAGGGAAACGCGTCTTTTTGATGGGCGGCGGCATCGGTATTCCGCCCCTGCTGGAACTGGCGAAGGCGGTGGACGGGAGAAAACAGATCCTATTGGGCTATCGAAATAAAGATCTTTTTTTGGAAGAAGATATGGCAAAGTACGGTGACGTCTACATAGCAACGGAGGACGGCAGCGTGGGGACGAAGGGAAATGTCATGGATATCATCAGAACCCACGCGCTGCAGGCGGATGTGATCATGGCTTGCGGACCGATGCCTATGCTGCGCGCAATCAAAGCCTATGCTGCCGAGAAAAAAATAGAAGCTTATATCTCCTTGGAGGAACGAATGGCGTGCGGCGTGGGCGCCTGCCTTGGCTGCGTATGTAAGACGACACAGGTGGACGCGCACTCTCATGTGCACAATGCGCGTATCTGCACGGAAGGCCCGGT
>DETS01000060.1:18345-18686 GCA_002361735.1 Lachnospiraceae bacterium UBA3282
GCGTATCTGCACGGAAGGCCCGGTTTTTGAGGCGGGGGAGATAGTGTGAGATGAATGCCTGAAATGCAGCATTCTCCGTACGGATTTGTATGGCATGGAGGTTATGAAATGAATACAGAAGTAAAAATTGCAGGCGTCACCTTCAAAAATCCCGTGATGACGGCGTCGGGAACTTTTGGATCAGGTATGGAGTACAGTGATTTTGTGGACTTAAACAAGTTGGGCGCGGTGGTGACGAAGGGGGTTGCCAATGTCCCCTGGGAAGGGAATCCTACGCCCCGCGTGGCGGAAGTATATGGCGGCATGTTGAATGCCATCGGCTTGCAAAATCCGGGCATCGA
>DETS01000108.1:0-683 GCA_002361735.1 Lachnospiraceae bacterium UBA3282
CTATTACTTTCTGAAGAACGTCTGGCAGCAGACCATCTCTTAGAAAACAATTTACATCATCTTAAAAAATACCAACGCTTCATCACGATCTGTCAAATGATGAATCAGAAACAACAGGGGGATTGTTACAATTTTCTGTGCAGCATGCTGGGTATAAACGACCCACCCGGCGCATAAAGCTGCCGCTTCGATAAGGTTATGATGCATACCTTTTTGCAAATCTGTTTTTCTTACACAGCACATCTATGCAGCGTGTCAGCGCCGTGATCATGCCAAAACCCACTTTGCTGCACATCTGCTCTCCGTGTCCTTGCGGGCACTTCTTAGAAGGCGGGATCATACATCCCGCCTCAACTCTTTTTCGCCGCAGTCACAATACCGCCAGAAATCTGTCGAAAGCCGCCTGTCCTGCCTCGTCGCGTTTATAAACACCGGCATCCTCCAATACTTCCATAAACACATCCCCGATTTCTTTATGCAGAATCTCCATGATATTATCCTGATTCACATCCCGGTACTTAGGCAAAAATTCCTCCACCCAATCAGCATGCTTTGCAAGCTCCTCGTCCTTGCGAATATCCGCTCCTGCCAAGATTGCCTTTGCGAGATGCTCCATCTCGCCCTTCAATCTGGCAGGCAGCACGGCAAGCCCCATCACTTCGATCAGACCGATGTTTTCCTTT
>DETS01000108.1:968-12099 GCA_002361735.1 Lachnospiraceae bacterium UBA3282
GATCAGACCGATGTTTTCCTTTTTGATATGATGCAGTTTCGCATGAGGATGATACACACCCAGCGGATGTTCCTCGGTGGTAATATTATTGCGCAGCACCAGATCCAACTCAAACTTATCGTTCCGCTTTCTGGCGATCGGCGTAATCGTATTGTGCGGCTCCCCGTCTGTTTCGGCAAAGATAAACGCCGCTTCATCGGTATACCCGCGCCATTTCTCCAGAATCACATCCGCAAGCGCCACCAGCCTGTCCGGATTTTCATGAGAAATACGAATCACTGACATCGGCCATTTCACCACACCCGCTTCCACATCCGTAAAGCCCTGCACCGTAAAGGTACGTTCCACGGGCGCCTTTGCCATCGCGAACTCATAATGTCCGCCCTGAAAGTGATCGTGGCTTAAAATGGAACCGCCCACGATGGGCAGATCTGCATTGGAACCCACAAAATAATGCGGAAACTGCTTTACAAAGTCAAACAACTTGCAGAAGGTGTCGTGCTCAATCTTCATGGGAATATGCTGCGAGTTGAACACGATACAATGCTCATTATAATATACATAAGGAGAATATTGAAATCCCCACTCGCTGCCGTTTATGGTCACGGGAATGATCCTGTGGTTCTGTCTCGCAGGATGATTTACCCGTCCCGCATAACCTTCATTCTCCCGACAAAGCAGACATTTCGGATAACCGCCTTGCTTTGCATTCTTTGCCGCCGCAATCGCTTTCGGATCTTTTTCCGGTTTGGAGAGGTTGATGGTGATATCCAAATCGCCGTACTGTGTCGCGGACACCCACTTTTGATCCTTCTCAATGCGGTAGCGCCTGATATAATCCGTATCCTGACTCAGCTTATAAAAATAATCCGTGGCTTCTTTGGAATCTCTCCCATATTTTTCCCGGAATGTCCTGATGACCTCGCTCGGTCTCGGCGTAAGCAGTCCCATGATCTTTGTATCAAAGAGATCGCGGTACACCACACTGTTTTCCGTCATCAAGCCTTTTTCATAGGCGTAATCCATCATCTGTCCAAGAACTGTTTCCAGTTCTCCGCGTTCCATTGTGACATCTGTGTCATTTTCTTCCAAATCATCCAGACCGAAAAACTCCAACAGGCGGTTGGTTGTATAAATTTCGTCTTCCTTTTCAATCAAGCCCGTGAGCAGGCCGTACTTTACCATTTTTTTGATATTCTGCTGAATCATTTTGATAACCTCCTCAACTTACTTCTGCGGAAAAGTCCTGCTGTATGGGACTTCTTCTTACACTGCTACAGTTTACACGGACCGTCTCCAATCTCCACCACATAAAAGTCTGCGTTTTTGCCCACGCGCTCGCTGTAAGCCGCGCCCACTTTTTCCTTAAAAGCTTCCACCGCCTCATCTTTCACGATACTGACCGTGCAGCCGCCAAAGCCGCCGCCTGTGATACGGGATCCGATCACGCCCTCTACCTTCCGGGCTTCCTCTACCAGCACGTCGATCTCATCGCAGGACACCTCGTAATCATCCCGCAGAGAAACGTGAGAAGCATTCATCAGCTCCCCAAATGCCTTCAAATCATTATTTTTCAGAGCTTCCACCGCACGGATCGTCCGACGGTTCTCATAGACCGCATGCTTTGCGCGTTTTGCGCAGACAGCATCGCCGATGGCGGATTTATTTGCCTCAAATTCTTCCTCCGTCAGGTCGCCGAGCGTTTTGATCGGAACCACTTTCTGTAAATCCGCCAGCGCCTGCTCGCTCTCTTTTCTTCTCGTATTGTAACCGGAGTTCACAAGGGAATGCTTCACATTGCTGTTGGTGACAATGATCTTTGCGCCGTCCAGCACAAGAGGCGCATACTGATAAGAAAGGTCAGCCGTATCCAAAAAAATGGCGTTATCCTTCTTTCCCATTGCAGAGGCAAACTGATCCATAATGCCGCAGTTCATGCCGTTAAAATTATTCTCCGAATACTGCCCAATCAGCGCCAGATCAACATTCGTTACGTCAAACCCATAAAGATCGCGCAGATAAAAGCCCGTCAGCACTTCCAAAGACGCGGAGGACGATAAGCCTGATCCGTTAGGGATATTGCCGTTTAACACGATGTCCAGCCCACAGTCCGGCTTCATGCCACGCTCCGCAAATGCCCACATGACACCCTTCGGATAATTCGTCCAGCCTGCCGCATCGGACGGCGTCAAATCGTCCAGGCTGCTCTCGATCACGCCCAGCCTGTCTAAATTCATGGAAAAAAAACGAAGCTTTCTGTCCGTCCTCTTTTTCACCGCCGCAAAAGTGCCGATCGTCAGCGCACAGGGAAACACATGTCCTCCGTTGTAATCCGTGTGCTCGCCGATCATATTCACCCGCCCGGGCGCAAAATAAACGGATACCCCGTCCGCACTCCCGTAAAGCTCCTCAAACTTCTTTAACAATGTCTCCTTCATACCCGCTCTCCTTCTCTGTTGATGATTTCTGTTGATGATTTCTGTTTCTGTAACCCTGTTATTCTCTCCCATTTTGCGCACCCGATTGTCCAGTGCATATTCTCTGTGTTTATCATAAAATGGTTTTCTGATTTTTTACAGTCTTCTTTGTTGTGTAAACCTGTCAAAATGTTGCATGTCAGCAGGAGATTAAGCGACTGCGAAGCAGGCATTTGATTTCACCTACTAAGCCTGCAGTCTGTTAATCTGTCCGATAAACTCCTCCACCTGCCGCAAATACTCCTTATTGCGCCTGCTCTCTCCCTTCTGCATCTCCTTGCGAAACGCGGAAGGAGACATCTGCTTCATCTGCCGAAATGCCTTTGTAAATACCAGCGGATCCTGATAGCCGCAGGAGAGCGCTATACTCTCGATCGGCAGGGAAGTAAGCTGTAAAAGCTCCGCCGCCTTTGTAATCCGGAAAGTCGTCAGGAACCGCTGGGGCGACATCCCCATGGAATTTTGAAACAGCGTATAAAGATAACTGCGGTTAATGCAGACATAATCCGCCACATCCGTCACCTTGATGGGATTGCAGTAATTACTCTGAATAAAGGAAACGGCTTTACGCACGTAAATATTTGCCTTGCCGCTTTCCCCTTCTTTTTCCACCCTGCTGCCCTCCGCAATCACGGACAAAAACACGCCAAGCTGTCCGTTACGCCGCAGGTCATGGGAAAGATCGAAGGTGTTGTGATTCATCATATCTTTTACAATGCGGTACAGTTCTTCCGAAGCCTCGGAACGGAAGACAGGCTGCCGCACGGAAAGTCCGATATTACTCACATACTCTTCCGCCAGCGTCCCGCTGAACCCCACCCACACATAGGTCCAGGGATCTTTTTCATCCGCCTGATAAAAAGCAAGCTCATCGGGGGTAATCAAAAAACCGCAGCCCGCTTCCAGAGGATATTCTTCTCCGCCGATGGCAAATTTACCCCTGCCGCTTAAAATATAGTGGATCAGATAGTGGGGCTTTAGGGCGGGGCCAAAACTGTGCAGCGGTTCCGTGCGGGACAGACCGCAGCAGTTCACATATAGGCTTCCCGCCTGTTCGCCTGCAAATTCCAATTTATAGGCTTTTTCCATGTATTTATCCTCGGTTCATAGTGTCATTTACACTCGTCAATCCGCGCTGATGCGCTTATTATCCGATTTCATCGGACTTTTGCGCTCATTATATCACAAAAAAGAGACCCTGTCTCTAAGACGGGTCTCTCGCATAAATCTTCGCATTATAAAGAGTCTCTGTATGCCTTCACATCCGCAAGCAGCTGCTCCCAGGCATCCTCATGCTCCACATAATAGAGCGGACATTTCTTGCCGCCGCAATCATAGTGGCGCAGGATATCGTCAGGGGAAAGGCGGTACTCCCCACAAAGCCAGGCAAGCGTATGTATCAGCGTATCGTAAGTTTCCGGCGTAAACTTTCCATCTTCATCCAGATAGCAGCATTCTATGGAAACGGAATCCCCGTTTCTGGTGGCAACCGCATAAGCCTGCTCCTCGAGGGGAATACACTGGATCAGTTCGCCCTCGTAGCCAATGATAAAGTGTGCGCTCGCTGACCGCTCTTTCGTCTGCGCCAGGTTAGCAAAGTAACTGCGGTTCTGTGCCGCAGACGTGCCGGGATTTGCAGTATAATGAACAAACACGTTTTTCACCTTTCCGAGTTTGGTGCCGGGTCTGGAAAATTCATTCAGATCCAGATAATCCACCACCATTTCCGGCGGCTCGACCCGCTTTCCTTCTATCTTCTCGGACAGGATCTCCACGATTCCTTTGCCCTTACCCGTTTTCTCATTGTGTACCATACGATAGATGGCGCCTGTCGTCTGATAGATCAGAATCAAACATACCCCTATGATCAGGAACGCAAAGAGACGGTAAAGATTTCGCTGCCGCCTTTTCGCCCTGCGCCGTTTGATCGAGCTAATCGGACGAGGACTGCCGACGCTGCCGCTGTCTGAATACGATCTTCCCGCATTTCGATTATCATGATACGAAATCGTTCGGGAAGGCCTCTGCCTGGAGCGAACCTGATCGCGGTCCGCAAGGCGCATCATGCGCGAATCGTCTTCTTCTCTGGAAAGTTCCCACAATTCCAAATTCTTTTTTTTCTGTGCCTGTCCCATGCTGCCCCCTCTTTCGTACCGTATCTTCTTCAACTTTTCGTAATTATAATATATCAATCTTGAAACTTTCTCTAAAATTGACATCTATTCATTTTTTACTATACTAATCTATATATTAAAACGATGAATTTAAGAAAAAGGTTACATAAATCTTAATATTTTATTTATATTTGAAAAAGAAACTACAAAATCGCATGACCTGACCGATGCCAACAAAAAATATCAGGAAATCGCTTCCCGATCAGGATAAACTGTAAACAGACAGGTGAACAACGATGGATATGATGAACAGCCTCCAAAAAGCAATCGACTATATTGAAAACAACCTATGCGATGAATTGCGTACCGAAGTGATCGCCAGACAGTCACTCATGTCGGAATTTTATTTTCGTCACTTATTTTCCATTGTGTGCGGTGTTTCCGTAGGCGAATATATCCGCAACCGCCGACTGACACTTGCAGGCACAGAAATAATGGATTCCGATGAAAAGATCATTGATATTGCTCTCAGGTACGGATATGAATCGCCGGAAAGCTTTTCCCGGGCATTTTCTCGTTTCCACGGAATATCCCCTATGACGGCGCGCAGTCAAAACGGACATCTTCGGATATTCGACAAAATATCTGTCAAATCTATTTTGGGAGGTAATCAAATGGTACAAGAATTAAAGGAAAGAGGCTATATCGTAAAGGAAAACGGACCAGTCTATTACACAATGGATATGGACCGGACCGCTAAATGGTTTGAAGATGTTTTAGGCTGGTATGCCGGCATCGATGAGAGAAATGAAAACGGCGAAGGTGTATATGGCTGTCTACTGCCTGAGCCCATCGAAGTACACAATGTTACCCTTGTCCCGTTCAACGGCATTCATATGTTTCAGGGCAAACCTGCTGAAAAGCAGACCGTTCTCTTTATTCGGGTGGATCATGTCGAAAATCTCTCCGCCTATATCAGAAAAAACGGCTGGGCGCAGATCATTGAAATTACAAAGCAGCCTTGGGGTGGAAGAGAATGCAGCGTTACAACGATCGACGGTGGAATCATTCGATTTTTTGAGATAGCGTAACTTCCTAACATAGCACATCTGCCGAATGACATTGATTCGGCAGATGTTACCGCCACATACACCCCTAATCCGCCGTAAGATATGTCTCCACCTCTATCAACAGCTCCGACAATCCTTCCCGAAACGCCTGATCATTCTCATAATCCACATTTTGCAGCAACGGAAGATCCTTTTCCAGTTCCTCTCTATGATAAATTGACATCGCAGACCCGGAGCCGGAAGGATTTTTAACATCCATGGATATCTCCTCCACATTTCCAATCGAGTAAAACAGCATCGCCGCATTAAAGTACATCATATCCTGATCTTCTTTTGTATAATGATCCATACTCATCTCATAATCAAACCGCAGGGAATACGGTGCCTCCAACGTCTGCATGGAAAAGCCTCCCTCTCGGTTCAAGGTTGGCGGCAGGGGCAGGGCATCGACCAGCGCGCCCACCTTGGCATTATCCCCCACATAGGGAGTCCGATTGGCAGTCAAAGCATCGAATAAGGCTTCCCTTCTCTCCTGATTCAGGCTCAATATGACCACCTGATCTACTGCTGCCCGCAGCTGATTGTCAATATAATCCATTGCTTCCCGGTATTTATCCTTCACCTTCCCCTGATAATCCGCACTGACATACACATAACAACCTGATTTCATTTCATCTACATTGACTTCATGCGGCTGGTAGGTGACCGTAATCTCCTCATTGGGCAGATAGTCAACCGAAGTTTCATATTCAGTGGCTTCATGTTCGGTGCTGTCCTCCAGAATATAGGTGGTGTCGTCGTCATTACTATCCGTGCCTGGGACTCCGGCTGCCGCACTCGAATTAGGTGTATAGGTATGCACTGTTTCTCTTTCGTATGGAACCACCGGTTCCATGACGACGATTTCCTCTTTGGGCAAATAATCTCTCTTTTCTTCCCCCACCGGCTCCATGACGGCGATTTCCTCGTTGGGCAGATAGTCTCTCTTTTCTTCTTCCTCCGGCTCCTCCAGCGGAATGACCTCCCAGTCCTCGCTGAGCAGCGGATTTTCATCCGTTTCGGGGTAAGCGGTCCCGCCCTCCGGTTCTGCAGGAAAATAGCGATCCTCATGCCCTAAAACACCCTGTGTGACAGGCGTGTAGATATGCTCCGTCCTTGACAGCGGCTCCCCCAGATAAGCCCGCAGCAAATAATTATAACCATAGTCCCCGATGGGTAAAACCTGCCGCCCCTCATCCACCAACTGCAGTGCGTCTTTAAGCGGCATTCTGGCAAATCTCCCCACTTCCTCCTGCGCGGCAACATGATATATGATAACATTGTCACTTTTTTCATCCACTACACAGCCGCTGATATCACCGATACTTGCGGGCAGCGTGATCTGCATATCCGCCCCCGTAACGGTAAGCCCTGTCCGGCTGTCCACGATCGTCCCCCGAAATCCTGCATCCTTCGTAAAGACGAACAGACATATTGCCGCCGTCAAAACAAAGACAGCCGCCACCGCTATTACAAGCGTCTTCGGTCTTTCGGCAATAAAGCGAATGCGCTCCTTCACACTCTTTCCGCTGCCCGTCATGGTCGTAGCGGTACAGACCAGATCGGAGGCACGCCCTTTTCGTGTAATAATGGAAAGCAAGGTCTCCCCATAGGAAATCCGCTCCTCCTCGCCAAGCATTTTAAGCGCCCCCTCGTCACAGGCGAGCTCACAGTCTCGTTTGGAGCAGACCGCCGCCACCCACACCAGCGGATGGAACCAATACACAGCCACCAGAACGCTGCGCAAAATCGCCCAAAAACTGTCGCCGTGCTTTTTATGGACCAGCTCATGTGTGATTACGTGTCGTAATTTATCTGTATCCGTAACCACCTCCGCCGTCAGATAAACCGCCTCGCGGCCCGGAAAACCGTACAGACAGGGCGAAGATATTCCCTCCGCCAAATAAAAGGCGGGCAGGCGGCGCGTAGGAGTGATTTCCACTTCTTCCGGCAGGTCAAACGGCTGTCTCGTCTTTCTCAATCTGCGGCTAAATACGATATTCGTAACCAAAATCCACATCCCTACTACAATCGCACCAATTCCCCAAATAAACCACAGCACATCCAGTCGGGAAAAACCGAATGTTCCCGCCATAAAGACAGAAGTAGGTCCGTCTTTTGGCATACTTTCGAGCGTCTCACTGATCTCGTCCGTGGTAAACAGGCGAAACAGGATGCTGCTTGAATCCACCGTCATCTGAATCGGTTCCTCCAGGCGAATGGTCTCATTCAGCTGCTCCACGATACCGCTCCTGTCTTCCTCCACCAGATCCATCAGGCGAAAATCAGAAAGCGGTCCCAAATCGACCTGCGCCACACCGGTTCCCACCAGACGAATCGCCACTAACAGCCAAAGCGCATACAATAGTCTGCTGCTGATTTTTCCGCGAAAGATCCATCGGATCAACAGGATGCACAAAATCAAAACCGTTGCCGTTATCAATATTTCTCTCATATCACGCTTTCCTCCATCTTTTGCAGCATTTCTGCCGCCTCAATACAATGCAGCCCCTTATCCGCACTCATTTCTCATGCTCACTTTGTTCGGTTCTGTTTCTTTTTGCCCGCTCCAAGATTCCATACAGCTCCTGAATCTCCTCCTCAGACAATGCCTGATCCTCCACCATGGCGTTGACCATCATACCCAGACTGCCCCGGTACACCTTCTGTAAAAAGCCTTTCGTCTCCTGCATGGAAACCTCCTCTCTGGTTACCAGCGGGTAAAATATCTTCGCTCTGCCGCCCTCTCTGTGCGCGACCGCGCCCTTCTTTTCCATGCGGGAAAGCATGGTGATCACGATATGTTTATCCCAGCCCGTTTCTTTTCCTAACACGTTTTTCAGTTCCGTGATCGTACTCTCGTGCTCCCAGAGCAGATTCATGATCTTCCATTCTCCGTCCGATAAACTGACCATATCTTTTTTCCTTTCTTCCTCTATTCGTGTTTTTTAATGTTTCTGGAAATTCATAATATTAACTTTGGGAAAATATGGTATACATCTGTATACCGCTTTGTTCGTATCATACACGAAAGGTATACATTTGTCAACTTGTTTATCTTTTTATATTGATATTCTTGGGTCATGATAACTACATGTTGTATAATAACTTTGATACACAGAAAAAGGATGCGGACCAAAACATAACAGCAGTAATTGCTGATTTTCAACGACAGATTGCCTCCCGGGCAAAAGATCCCAGTATTTCACATTACTTAAAAAAATATGGATAAGTACCCCTCTGGGTTTTAAATAATATTCTAACGCTAGGTCAAATAAGTAAATTTTACAGCATCTTAAAACAACCTGACCGGCAGCAAATTTCCAAAACCTTTGGCATTTTGGATAATCAGCTGGAAAGTATCTTATTTTATTTATCCTCCGTACGAAATTTTTGTGCACACGGAAACAGATTATATTGCTTTAGAACCAAACGTCCCCTTGCTGATTTTGATGCACATATGAAACTAAACATACCAAAAACTGATGGAAAAGAATATGATTATGGTAAACGAGATTTATTTGCATGCATGCTGGCGTTAAAATATGTGCTTCCAAAATCCGAATATATGAGACTGATTAAAGAAATCTACCGATCACTCTGGATTGGCGAATGCAGCTACTAAATTTATTAAAAAAATAACCATTTAGAATTTTAAACTGAAAAGGGGTCCCGGATTCCGGAACCCCATCATTTTTGTACTTAATTCATTTCATTTGCATACTTCTTGTACAGTTCTTCCAAATCCGCCTGATCCTGCTCGGACACGTTTTCCTGCAGATACGCCTCTACTTGGGACAGAGAATCGCTGTCCACGCCATCCCCCACGATCTCTATCACATCGGTAAGCGTGTCGCTGTCCGCATAGCGCTCAATGATCTCCTCCGCTTTCTGCTTATCGCTTTCCTCCATATGATCTACGATCTCTTTGGCTTTCTCAGCAGCCTGCGGATCTCCCGCACTCTCAAGCGCCGTTTTCACCGCCTGCTCCATCATCGTCTCGGAAGCTTTTTGGACCACCGCGTGTTTGACTGTTTTAGTCAATGTGCCGCTGGCAATACCAATCACGATCACGATACAAACACCGATCAAGAGACCCAGAATAATCACGGGGACGAGCCCCTTTTTCTTCTTTCTTCTCCTTGCCATAAGCGACTCCCTTCAACGAACTTAGTACGCCCTGCCCCAGTAAACCATCTTTTTCGCAGGCTTGCCGCAGCAAACGCAGGTATCGCCGATCTGCTCCTGCTCAAACGGCATACAGCGGCTGGTCACGGCAAGTTCTTCCTTGATCTGATCTTCACAAGCCTGCTCGCCGCACCACATTGCTTTCACAAAACCGGACTTCTCCGCAAAGAGTTTGCGGAACGTCTCCATATCCTTTGCCTCGTAGGTATGCTCCTCCCTGTGAGCGCGCGCCCTCTCCAGCATCTCCTTCTGCATCTTTGTCAGGATCTCGCCTGCCTTCTCCTCAATCTCATCCAACGAAACCTCGATCTTTTCTCCGGTATCACGGCGGCAGATTACGCACTTGCCCGCCTCGATATCCTTAGGACCGATCTCCACACGGATCGGAATCCCGCGCATCTCCTGCTCGGAAAACTTCCAGCCGGGACTCTTGTCGGTATCGTCCACCTTCACGCGGAAGCCTTTCAGCTTCTCCTTCAATTCATTCGCCTTCTCCAGCACGCCCTCTTTCTTTTGCTGAATCGGGATGATCATGATCTGGGTGGGCGCGATCTTCGGCGGCAGCACGAGTCCCGAATTATCGCCGTGCACCATGATGACCGCACCGATCAGGCGGGTCGTTGTGCCCCAAGATGTCTGATGTACATATTTTAAGGTATTATCTTTATCGGTATACTGAATATCAAACGCTTTCGCAAAGCCGTCACCGAAATTATGGCTGGTGCCGGACTGCAGCGCCTTGCCGTCGTGCATCAACGCCTCGATCGTATAGGTTGCGATCGCTCCCGCAAATTTCTCCTTATCGGTCTTACGCCCCTTAATGACGGGAATCGCCAGCACCTCCTCGCAGAAATCCGCGTATACGTTCAGCATCTGAATCGTCCGTTCCTCCGCCTCCTCGGCCGTAGCGTGCGCCGTATGCCCTTCCTGCCATAAAAATTCACGGCTCCGTAAGAAAGGACGCGTCTCCTTCTCCCAGCGCACAACCGAACACCACTGGTTGCAAACCTGAGGAAGATCACGGTAAGACTGCACCACATTCTTATAATAATCGCAGAACAGCGTCTCGGAAGTAGGTCTGACACAGAGTTTTTCCTGCAAAGGCTGCAGCCCGCCGTGCGTCACCCAGGCAACCTCCGGCGCAAAGCCCTCCACATGGTCTTTTTCTTTATTTAACAGACTCTCGGGAATGAACATGGGCAGATAGACATTTTCTACCCCCGTCTCCTTAAAGCGGTCGTCC
>DETS01000099.1:0-127 GCA_002361735.1 Lachnospiraceae bacterium UBA3282
ATAGGGATCGAATTTCTGCATGGTCACCTTAAAGCCGCGTGCCTTTAAGAGTCTGCCGAGTGATGCTGCCGTGATACCCTTACCAAGACCCGAGACCACGCCGCCTGTGACAAATACATATTTTACT
>DETS01000099.1:441-817 GCA_002361735.1 Lachnospiraceae bacterium UBA3282
GACAAATACATATTTTACTGACATCTGTAATCCTCCTCAAATAATACCTTTCTATTATAAAAAAAAATTTGCGGAAAATCTACACAAAAAAAGAAAAACAGGGAAAAACTTTATAATAGTTTTAGAGTTGTGTCCACAAATTCATAATTTTCTCATTGATTTATGATTTTACCTACCCTATACTTAAGAATAGGCGGCGTGTATTCAAAAGTGAGAACAGGGAAAGGGAAGAACAGCGCCGCGAAATATGTGAAACATGAGAAAGCGAGGATGCCTCATGGCAGATAATGCAAATAATGTAAATCCATACGATAACGGAGGGCCGGCCGGACCGGGTGGCCCCGGCGGTCCCGGCAGTAATGGCGGGGGGCCAAAA
>DETS01000099.1:1179-1791 GCA_002361735.1 Lachnospiraceae bacterium UBA3282
CTTGTGGTGGCGGCGCTCATCACGCTGCTGTGTATCAGCATTTTTATGAAGATGCTGACGGGGGCTACCAATCAGGAGATTTCTTATAACGTCTTTATCCAGATGTTGGAGCAGGGAAAGGTGAAAAGCGTGTCCGTGGGCTCCGACCGTATCACCATCTATCCGATGGAGGAGCAGAAGGAAGTGCCTTTTTTCTATTCTTACGGTATGGGGGCGAGCACTTACTACACGGGTAAGATGGAGGAGGATGATAAACTGGCGGAGCGCCTTCTTGCACATAAGGTAGAGATGAAAAAGGAAGTATCCGACAGTTCCAGCCTGATCATGACAGTGCTCCTATACTATATTCTCCCCGTATTATTGATGTGGGGGCTGCTCAGTCTGCTCTTTCGGCGCATGGGTGGAAAAGGCGGACCCATGGGCGTGGGTAAGAGTACGGCAAAGGCTTACGTGCAGAAGGAGACGGGTATCACCTTTCAGGATGTTGCCGGCGAGGATGAGGCAAAGGAGTCGCTGGTGGAAGTGGTTGACTTTCTCCACAATCCCGGCAAATACTCCAAGATTGGCGCAAGACTTCCGAAGGGTGCGCTTTTGGTGGGACCTCCCGGAACG
>DETS01000099.1:2077-10785 GCA_002361735.1 Lachnospiraceae bacterium UBA3282
GGTGGGACCTCCCGGAACGGGTAAGACTCTTTTGGCAAAGGCGGTGGCAGGCGAAGCGCATGTGCCTTTCTTCTCTCTTTCGGGTTCCGATTTTATTGAGTTGTATGTGGGCGTGGGTGCGTCCCGTGTGCGTGACCTTTTTAAGGAAGCGGAGAAGAACGCGCCCTGTATCGTATTTATTGATGAGATCGACGCCATCGGCAGGAGCCGCGATTCCAAATATGGCGGCGGTAATGAGGAGCGGGAACAGACTTTGAACCAGCTTCTCTCCGAGATGGACGGTTTCGACGGCAAAAAGGGTATTATCATTCTGGCGGCAACTAACAGACCGGAGATCTTAGATAAGGCGCTGCTGCGTCCGGGACGTTTCGACAGGCGTATCATTGTGGACAAACCCGATCTGAAAGGGCGCGTGGAGATTTTGAAGGTGCATTCCAAGGATGTGCTCATGGATGATTCGGTGGATCTGAATGAGATTGCGCTTGCGACTTCGGGCGCGGTCGGCTCTGACCTTGCGAATATGATCAACGAGGCGGCGATCAACGCCGTCAAGCTGGGCAGGGAGTATGTGAGCCAGAAAGATCTTTTCGACGCGGTCGAGCAGGTGCTTGTGGGTAAGGAGAAGAAAGACCGCGTGATGAGTAAGGAGGAGCGCAAGATTGTTTCTTATCACGAGGTAGGACACGCGCTGCTCAGTGCTTTGCAGAAAAATTCGGAGCCCGTGCAGAAAATTACCATTGTACCACGCACGATGGGGGCGCTTGGTTACGTCATGCATGTGCCGGAGGAGGAAAAATATCTGGATACCGAGGCTGAGCTCCGCGACAGGCTGGTGAGTCTTCTCGGAGGGCGCGCGGCGGAGGAGATCGTCTTTGACACCGTGACGACGGGCGCGGCAAACGATATCGAGCAGGCGACGAGCATCGCCAGAAATATGATCACGCGTTTTGGTATGAGTAAGAAGTTCGGATTGATGGGGCTTGCCACTGTGGAGAGCCAGTATTTGGAGGGAAGGGCTTCCCTGACCTGTTCCGATGTGACGGCGGCGGATATTGATTCGGAAGTGATGAAGCTGCTGCACGAGAGCTATAAAAAAGCAAAGAAGCTCTTGAAAGAAAACCGCGAGATCATGGATAAGCTGGCGGCGCATCTGATTGAGAAAGAGACCATTACCGGTAAAGAATTTATGCGGATATACCGCAAGGAGAAAGGAATCCCGGAGCCTGCGGAGAGCGAAGAAGAAAAGCCGGACAGCGCAAAGGCGGCAGACGCACAGACGGGCGCGGCACAGCAGAAGCCGGCGGATGCACAGACAGGCGTAGTGCAGCAGAAGCCTGCAGATGCAGCGCAGGAGCAGCCTGCAAACGCACGACCGGATGCAGGACAGCAGAGACCGGCGGACGCAGGACAGCAGGAGCCGCCGCGCGGCTGGCAGCCCGCACCGCAGAATACCGTTTCAGAGAGGCAGACGCCGCCGCAGGATACGGCACAGAACGCTGCCCCCAGAGGTTTGTTTTCTCAGGCGCCGGACCCCGACGGAGAAAGTCGCGATGTTTGACGTTGACGAGGAATTAAAAAAACTGCCCCACGCACCGGGCGTATATTTGATGCACGACGCAGGGGACGCCATTATCTATGTGGGTAAGGCGGTGAACCTTCACAATCGCGTGCGTTCCTACTTTCGTAAGATCGTAGGACGCGGACCGCAGATCGACAGGATGGTGCAGCAGATCGCACGGTTTGAGTATATCGTTACGGATTCGGAGCTGGAAGCCCTTGTTTTGGAGAATAATCTCATCAAGGAATACAGCCCGAAGTACAACACCATGCTGAAGGATGATAAGACCTACCCTTATATTAAGGTCACGCTGGGGGAGGAGTATCCCCGCATCCTGTTTTCCCGCGAGATGAAGAAGGACAGATCGCGTTATTTCGGACCTTACACCAGTGCGGCAGCGGTGAAGGATACCATTGATTTGATGAATAAGCTTTATCAGTTAAAGACTTGTAACCGCAAGCTGCCGAGGGATATCGGGCTGGAGAGACCCTGTCTCAATTATCATATCAAACAATGCGCCGCGCCCTGCCAGGATTATATCAGCAAGGAGGCGTATCGGGAACGGGTCGAGCAGGCGCTTGATTTTTTGAACGGGAATTATAAACCGATGCTCCGTGAATTGGAGCAAAAAATGACAGAAGCGTCAGAAAATATGGAGTTTGAGGAGGCGGCACGGTATCGCGATTTGTTGAACAGCGTAAAGAGCGTGGCGCAGAAGCAGAAAATCACGGATTCCGACGGGGAAGACAAGGATATCATTGCATTGGCGGCGGACGAGAGAGATGCTGTGGTGCAGGTATTTTTTGTGCGCGATGGAAAGCTGATTGGCAGAGATCATTTTTATATGACGCATGTGGAGGACTGTGCCAAAGCGCAGATCCTCCTTGACTTTGTAAAGCAGTTTTATGCGGGCACACCTTACATTCCGCGGGAATTGATGCTGCAGGAGGAGATCGAGGATATGCCGATCCTGGAGCAGTGGCTCTCCGCCAGAAAGGGCGCAAGGGTTTATCTGCGCGTACCAAAAAAGGGCGCAAAGGAGAAGCTTGTGGAACTTGCCGCTCAGAACGCCAAGCTGATTTTGAGCCAGGACAGGGAGCGCATCCGCAGGGAGGAAGGCAGGACCATCGGCGCGATGAGGGAGATTGCCGCCCTTTTAGAGCTGGAAGACGTGAGCCGTATGGAAGCCTTCGATATTTCCAATATCAGCGGCTTTGCCAATGTCGGTTCGATGGTTGTTTTTGAGAAAGGCAAAGCAAAGCGCAGCGATTACCGTAAGTTTCGTATTCAGTCTGTTTCGGGGCCTGATGATTATGCCTGCATGAGGGAGGTCCTCACGAGACGCTTCCTGCACGGTATGGAGGAACGGGAGGACTTAAACCGCAGGGAGATGGATCAGGCGTTTGGCAGTTTTACAAAATTTCCGGACCTGCTTTTGATGGACGGCGGCAGAGGGCAGGTAAATATCGCCCTGCAGGTGCTTTCCGAACTGCATTTGGATATTCCTGTCTGCGGCATGGTAAAGGACGACAACCACCGCACCAGAGGACTATATTATCAGAATGTGGAGATTCCCATTGATACCCATTCGGAGGGGTTTAAGCTGATCACCAGGATCCAGGATGAGGCGCATCGGTTTGCCATCGAGTATCATCGGTCGCTGCGCTCCAAGGCACAGGTGAAGTCAGCGCTTGACGAGATTCCCGGGGTGGGACCTGCGAGGAGAAAGGCGTTGATGCGGCATTTTGGCTCCATAGGGGAAATAAGAGAGGCATCTGTGGAAAAGCTTTGTGAGGTGCCGGAGATTCCCGAACATATCGGCAGACAGATTTTTGCCTTCTTTCATGAGGAAAAGAAGGATGATGTATAGTATAGTAGTCGCTTATTGCGTATAGCAGTAAAATGGATTACAATGTAAATAATACAAAAGCGCAAAGCCGCGCAGAAACGGGGGAGTTATGGCGAGCATCAATCTTACAAAAGTAATCGAAAAATTCAAATGGGAGAATCTGACACCGGAGATCGATATCTCAAAGATCAAGGTGACGCAGCCGGACATCAACAGACCTGCCCTGCAGCTTGCGGGATACTTCGAGCATTTTGAGACCACACGCCTGCAGATCGTGGGTTTCGTGGAATATTCCTACATGAATAATCTGGATGAGGAGCGGCAGCGGGAGATTTTTGAAAAGCTTTTAAACAATCCTCTGCCGGGCATACTGTTTTGCAGAGAACTTTATCCGAATGAGATATTCAGGGAGGTTGCGCTTAAGTACGGCGTGCCGCTTTTGATGAGTAAAAAGGCGACGTCGGCATGTATGGCGGAGGTGATTCGTTGGTTGAATGTGCAGCTTGCCCCCTGTATCTCCGTACACGGCGTTTTGGTGGATGTCTATGGCGAGGGTGTCCTGATTACGGGTGAAAGCGGTATCGGTAAATCTGAGGCAGCGCTTGAGCTGATCAAGAGAGGTCATCGTTTGGTGACGGATGATGTGGTAGAGATTCGCCGTGTGAGTGAGGATACGCTGATCGGTTCCGCGCCTGACATCACCAAGCATTTTATCGAGCTGCGAGGTATCGGAATTGTGGACGTGAAAGCGCTGTTTGGTGCGTCCAGCGTCAGGGATACGCAAAATATTGATTTGGTCATCCGTCTGGAAGATTGGGATAAGGATAAGGAATACGACCGGCTGGGGCTGGAGGAAGAATACACGGAGTATCTGGGAAACCGCGTGGTCTGCCATACGCTTCCCATCAGACCGGGTCGTAATCTGGCGATTATCTGTGAGTCCGCGGCAGTCAACCACCGGCAGAAAAAGATGGGTTATAATGCGGCGCAGGAGCTCTATAAGCGGGTGCAGGAGTCTCTGACAAAGGGAAGGGAAGAAGAATAAAATCATAAAAAGCATGATTATATTCAAGAGGTTGCGAAAAGCGATGCAACCTCTGCATTAAGGGAAGGAAAAAAGCAACGTGGCAAATTATTTGTTTGGTGTGGACGTGGGCGGTACCACGGTAAAGATGGGGTTATTTGATAAGGACGGCAATGTGCTTGAAAAGTGGGAGATTCCGACCAGAACGGAAAACAGCGGAGAGAAGATTCTGCCTGATATCGCGGACAGCATCAAGAATAAGATGACCGAGAAAAGCATTGCTAGGGAAGATGTGATCGGGGCAGGCGTCGGCGTGCCGGGACCTGTGGACGGAAACGGCATCGTGCATCGTGCGGTCAATCTCGGCTGGGGCGAAGTAGATCTGAAAAAGGAGCTTAGTGCGCTGCTTGACGGTATGCGCGTGGAGGGCGGCAATGATGCAAATGTGGCGGCGCTCGGCGAGATGTGGAAAGGCGGCGGTCAGGGTCATCAGAATCTGGTTGCCGTGACGCTGGGAACCGGTGTCGGCGGCGGCATCATCATTAACGGAGAGATTTTGACGGGCGCGACGGGCGCAGGCGGCGAGATCGGGCACATCCATGTGGAAGATCACGAGACGGAGGCCTGCGGCTGCGGCAATTTCGGCTGCTTGGAGGAATACGCTTCCGCGACGGGAATCACCAGACTGGCAAACCGTGCACTGGCTGCAAGCGATAAGGACAGCGTGCTCAGAAAGGGCGAGGTTTCCGCGAAGACCGTATTTGATGCGGTGAAGGCGGGGGATGCGCTGGCGATTGAAGTGGCACAAAAATTTGGCGATTATCTGGGGAAAGGGCTGGGTGTGATCGCGGGTGTGATCAATCCGGAGATCTTTGTGATCGGCGGCGGTGTCTCAAAAGCGGGAGAAGTGCTTTTCGACTACATCAAACCGTCATTTGAAAAAACAGTCTTCCACGGTTGCAGAAATACGATCTTTGCACTGGCGACGCTGGGCAACGACGCGGGGATCTATGGCGCGGCGCGGTTGGTGTTGTAAAGTCCTCTATGAGCAAAAGCAAAGCTGCGTAGCAGCGATTTTGCGAATAGGCACGGCGGGAAAGGGATATATATAATATAATAATATAAACACAGATGCTGTAATCCTCGGCGATGCCGGAAGAATTACGAAGTAATTCTTTTGACGCAGACTGCTGAGTCTGCGTCTGTTATGAGGGGCATAAGTTGAACAATTCAGTCTATGAACATATCGGCTCTATCGTGCCGAAGGAACGCATCCTTTTTCAGGAGCCCATGAGCAGATACACGACCTTCCGCGTGGGCGGCGAGGCGGAGTGTATGGTGATCGTGGAATCAAAGGAGGAGCTTTCGCAGCTGGTATTTTTTTTGGCACAGTCGGGGCAGGATTATTTTATTTTAGGAAACGGCAGCAATCTTTTAGTGGGTGACAAGGGTTATCGGGGCATTATCCTGAAGCTGGGAAGGCGGATGGCGGGCATTCATGTGGAAGGGACCCATCTTGTAGCAGGCGCGGGTGCCCTGCTTTCTCAGGTGGCAGCGGCGGCAAGGGATGCGGGGCTTAGCGGTTTTGAATTTGCGGCAGGGATTCCCGGCAGCATCGGCGGCGCGATCGTAATGAATGCGGGAGCCTATGACGGGGAGATGAAACAGATCGTAAAGCTGGTCCGTGTGATGGATCAGAGGGGCGAGATTCTGACGCTTGACAATGATACGATGGAGTTTGGCTACCGCACCAGCATCATCAAAGACAGACCGTTTGTTGTGATGGCGGCAGTTTTCGCCTTAACACAGAAGGATTCGGAAACAGTCTCCGCGCGCATGGAAGAATTGATGAAGCTGCGAAAGAGCAAGCAGCCGCTGGAGTATCCCAGCGCGGGCAGCACGTTCAAGAGACCGGAAGGTTACTATGCAGGAAAGCTCATTATGGATGCGGGGCTTCGGGGGTATCGCATCGGCGGGGCGAGGGTATCTGAAAAGCACTGCGGCTTTGTAGTCAATGACGGCGGCGCGACGGCGGCGGATGTCCGTGAAGTGATCGAGGAAGTGCAGGAGCGCGTGCGCGACAAGTTCCATGTCAGATTGGAACCGGAGGTTATATACTTAGGAGATTTTTAGGATGAGATTTGTGATCGTGACGGGAATGAGCGGATCCGGCAAGCGGACCGCCATGAAAATGCTGGAGGATGTAGGATTTTATTGCGTGGACAATCTGCCTGTGGCGTTGATCGAGAAGTTTGTGGAGCTCATTACCACACCGACAAGCGAGGTCAATAAAGTGGCATTGGGGCTTGATGTGCGCGCGGATCAATCTTTCGGCGGTGTACGCAGTATCTTGGAGCAGTTGAAAAGCAACGGCTATCTGTTTGAGATCCTGTTTTTGGAGGCTAATGACGACGTCCTATTAAAGCGGTATAAGGAGACCAGAAGGCTGCATCCCCTCTCTCCTGAGGGCAGGGTGCAAGAGGGCGTTGCGCGCGAGCGGGAGATTTTGAAGGAGATTCGGGAACAGGCGGACTATATCATCGACACTTCTCAGCTGCTGACCAGGGAGCTCAAGGAGGAGATTGATGACATCTTTGTCAGAAATAAAGAATACAATTCTCTGATCGTCACGATTCTTTCTTTCGGCTTTAAGAAGGGCATTCCGGCGGATGCCGATTTGGTGTTTGATGTGCGATTCCTGCCGAACCCTTTCTATATTGATGAATTGAAGCATAAGACAGGCAATGACAAAGAGGTGCAGGATTATGTGATGTCCTTTGATGAGGCGGGCGCATTTTTGCAGAAGCTTACGGATATGCTGGACTTTCTGATTCCCAATTATGTCAAGGAAGGCAAGCACCAGCTTGTGATCGGCATCGGCTGTACGGGTGGCAAGCACAGGAGCGTGACCCTTGCCAATGCCCTTTATGCGGGAATGAAGGATCGCGGAACCTACGGCGTGAAGCTGTATCACAGGGATGTTGATAAATAAACAGCAATTGGGGAAAAGATTATGTCATTTTCGGGAACCGTAAAGGAGGAGCTTTCCTCCCAGATCAGCCCCGCCAGACATTGTCAGCTCGCGGAGTTGGCGGCGCTTCTTCTTTTTAACGGAGCAGTCTGTGACGACAGCCAACATCTGGTTTTTGACACGGAAAATGAGGCTGTCGCGAAAAAATGCTTTACATTACTAAAAAAAACCTTTAATATAGAAGCAGTTGTGCAAGACAGACAGAGACTGATTCCTGATGATGACTTGGAACACAGGGTGATTCAGGCGCTGCATTTCGCAGATGCCGAGGAGGGCAGGATTACACTGACCAATCCGGTCAACACCCTTCTGATCAAAAGTTCCTGCTGCGCGAGAGCATATTTGCGCGGTGCTTTTTTGAGTGTGGGTTCCATGAGTGATCCGAGAAAAAGCTATCATCTTGAGTTTGTTTGCAGCGAGAAGGAAAAGGCGCTGCAGCTTCAGGAAACCCTTTCGGAATTTCAGATTGAGGCGAGGATTATCAAGCGCAAGAAATATCAGGTGGTCTATCTGAAAGAAGGGGCAGGTATTGTGGATCTCTTAAACGTCATGGGCGCACATGTGTCCCTGATGGAGCTTGAGAATATGAGGATTCTCAAGGAAATGCGCAACTCGATCAACAGAAGGGTAAACTGCGAGACGGCTAACATTTCTAAGACGGTGACGGCTGCGGGCAGACAGATTGAAGATATCCTTCTGATCAGAGACAGGTATGGTTTTGAAAATCTGCCGGAAAATTTACGGCAGATGGCGGAGGTTCGGCTGGAATATCCTGATGCAGCCCTAAAAGAGCTGGGCGGTTATCTGGAGCCGAACGTGGGGAAGTCCGGGGTGAATCACAGGTTACGCAGACTGAGTGAGATCGCAGAAGAATTAAGGTCTTAAAAGCAAGAAGCGGAACGCTTCGGAAAAGAGGAGAATAGGTATGATTCAGAAGTCGATCCAGATCAAGCTGGAGACCGGTCTTGAGGCGAGGCCGGTGGCTATGCTGGTACAGGTAGCGAGCCAGTTTGAGAGCACCGTCTACCTGGGTGCGGACAACAAAAAGGTAAATGCCAAAAGCATCATGGGCATGATGAGTATGGGTCTTGAGAGTGGTGCAGAGGTAATGGTGACTGCGGACGGCACCGACGAGGAAAACGCCGTTGCGGAAATCGAAAAATTCCTGACCACCCGATAGAGATCAGTGTGACAGGATTGACAGCCGGGCTCACGAAGTGACGCTCGAGGAGTTAATGCCGAGCCT
>DETS01000118.1 GCA_002361735.1 Lachnospiraceae bacterium UBA3282
TATCAAAACAATCGTAGACAAGGTGCGTATCTGGAAGGGGAAGAAACTGCACATCCTGGCGGTGGAGAACCAGAACTACGTGGACTATCGAATGGTTTTGCGGAACATGCTTTCAGAGAGCGTCGGCTATCAAAAGCAGTGGAGACGAAAGAAAAGGGCGCATGAAGCGGCACACGACCTGAAAGGCGGAGACGAATATCTGTCCGGCATGAAGAAAGACGAGAAGTTTGCACCGATCATCACCCTGGTGGTGTATTTCGGAACGGACGGCGGATGGGACGGAGCGAGATGCCTGCATGATCTGCTGGATATCGACGAGGAGTTAAAGGAATATGTATCAAACTACCGTCTGAATCTGTATGACTGCCACGAGCATGATACATTTGATGAGTACAAAACCGGGTTAAGGCAGGTATTTGAGACAGCTCGTTATGTGAAAGATAAGGCAAAACTACAGCAGATCATGGAAGAAAACAAAGAGGCGTACAGCAGGATAGACAGCGAAACCAGAGATATGCTGGAAGTGGTGGCGAATGTTAGGATACCCGAGAGGTGCAATGTGGGAGAAAAAGGAAAGGAGAGATACAATATGTGCAACGCGTTTGAACAAATGAAGCTTGAGGGATACGAAGAAGGGATAGAAAAAGGAATAGAAAAAGGAATAGAAAAAGGAATCCGAGCTCTGATACAGACCTGTATGGAATTAGGTGTTGCCGATGATGTCATCATAGAAAAATGTGCGGAGAAGTATGAAATGACAAAAGAAGCTGCAGGCAGATATGTGAAAGAATGCTGTGTTTGATAGATTGCAGGCATCCTATCCCTAGACAAACTCCGTAAAAAAAGGTATACTGTTTATGTATTTCTTTCTGAAAATCGGGGATAGGAGAAACAAACAGTATGAACTATAAAGCGGTTCCTTTTGAGCAGCGGATCAAGGATAACGTAAAAAATTACGGCATGGATCATCTTTACCAGATCGACGCCATTGCGGAGTGCATGAAAGCGCTGCATGCGCTGAGCGGTCTGGAAGTGCTCCTTACGGAGAGACACGGCGAAAAGGTAGTCTCCGTGGGAAATTTTGCGGGTTTTACGCCGGATGTGGTGGGGGAGCCGGGCAGAAAGATCAGAGTCTACGGGCGTACCATTGCGCATCTTTACGCAAAGAACGACGGAGTTGCTTTGGAAAAGAAAGAAGAAGCAGAGAATCTTCTCGATGCCTTTTCACATATGCTCTCCCATTGGGGAGAGGAAGCCTATCTTCACAGAGAGACTGCCATTTACGCGGATGAACTGGAAGATAAAGTGGGCGTAAAGCATGTGCAGACGGCGAGAGGAGAGAATGAGGATGCGCTCACGGGCGTGTTTAATAAGGTCTATTTTGAGGAGCGTATGCGGGTGATCGACAGGGCGGAGGTGGTTCCTGTGGCGGTCATCAACTTTAATATCAACGATTGGAAGTATGTAAACGATCGTTTTGGCGACGAGGAAAGCGACAGACTGATTCGCACGATTGCCGATATCCTGAAACAGGAGAAGAAACCGGACTATGTGATCGGCCGCGTGGATGGCGACGTATTCAACGTATTGATCCCCATGGCGGAAGACGGTGAGGCGGAGGATTACTGCTGGCGGGTGAAGCGGGCGTGCCAGACCTTTGAAGATGAGATCCTTGCACCATCCGTGGCCTGCGGTCTGGTCTATAAGCGCAACGTGGAGGAAATGCTTGCGGATAAGCTTCCGGATGCGGAATATGAGATGTTTAACAACAAATTCGAGATCAAGAACGCGCCCGGATACAGAGAACGACTGGAGAAGAAAAAGTAAGAGTTCTAAGAGATAGGGAAAGGGGCTGGAATACCGGTCCCTTTCCTGCGTAAACGAGGATGTCATACAGTATGATTTACTGTGAGAATTGTAATGCACTGATCGAGGAAGACAGCGCAAAATGTCCGTACTGCGGAGCACTTAATGCGCTTGGCGGTGAAAAACAATATATGGAACAGCTTTACGAGGTCAAAAGGGATGTGGAGGAACTGGCGGCTGTGCCGGCAAGAGAATACCGCAGGGAAATCGGTAAAACAGGCAGGATGATCCGTCTGACATTTCTGGCGGCGGCAGTTTTGGCGGCTTTCTCAGGTCTGTTCTTTTTTGTGAGTTGGAGGTTCTTTGGCGGCGAACCGACGGCGGAGGAAATGCGGGCTCAAATAGCGTGGGAGAAAGAAGTATTTCCGCAACTGGATGTTCTCTATGCTGAGGGGGATTTTGACGGCGTGATGGAGTGCGTGCTTGAAAATCAGGAGGAGTCCTATTATTCCATTGACAATTGGAAGCACGCAGACTTTATCAATGTGTATACGTGGTACCGGTCCTGCACGGAAAGGCTGGAGAAAGCGGCCTCGGAGGGCTATGACGCGGAGAAAGCGGAAGAATGTATTTTGGACGTCCTGTTTCTCATACAGGAGAGAAAATATGATTCCTATACGGCGGATGAGGAGGCACTGATCGTGGCATATCAGGAAGAAGTAAAGCGGCAGACCGGAACGGTGTTTGGAATACAGGAAGAAGAACTTACTTTTTTATATGAAGAATGCTGTGTGGAGGACGAGTATGGCGTCTATTTTGATTATCAGACGGCAAAAAAGAAGGTAAAGAATTTCGTAAAGGAACAGATCAAAACGAATTGAGGAAAGGTTGTGTCAGACGATGAAATGTCCCACATGCGGCGCAAATTTACAGATTGAGGATGAAACATGTCCTTTCTGCGGCAATCCGAATCCATTTGCAAAGAAGCATAATCAGGATATGCGGCAGTATCGGCAGGAATTTCAAGAAACAAAGCGGGAAGTGGAGAGAAAGACGCTGCATTTCAACTCTTTTACCGCCAGGATTGCGGTAATTGCAGTGCTTCTTGTGATGGTTCTGGGGATGGTTTTTGCGATCAACGACGGCGCCTATTATCTTTGGTCAAGCCGTGTGAAGAAAGATGTTGCGCAAAATGCGGAGACGTACAGGGTAGAATTGAATGCTCTTGAGGAGAAGGGGGAGTGGCGCAGGCTGCATGCTTTTTACGATGCGAAATCTCTCGACAGCACGCGTGACCTGAAGGACTACACGGTACTTTACTTTTTGATTTACGACTATAAGAGTGTCTTGAATGAGATTACCCGTCTGCAGGAGGGAGATGTGGAGGACCTGGCTGCTGCTGCGTCTAAAATGTCGTCGCATCTGGATAATTTCTATAAATCGGTCGGGCGGGTTTCCTATGAGAGCGCCTATTATGACGAATGCTACAGCACGGTGCATGTGGCGTCCTATAAGCAGATGCAGGAGGAACTGGAGGCGGCGCTGTCCGTTTACTGTCACCTGACAGACGAGGAGATTGCGGCGCTCCCCGATTATTCATTGGTAAAGAGGGCAGGACTGATCGAGGAGGGCCTTTGCCGGGAAGCAGGAAAGAAGGAGGTGACGGTAGAATGAGTTTGAAGCAAGGTGCGGAAGAAAAAACAGGCGTTTCACGCAGGAATCTTTTGTTGAACGGTATTGTCATTCTGCTGTCCGCGATCCTTTTTATACAGGTGATTATCTTTGTCAGGGAGGCGGTCTCTTATCAGAAGGTGTATGCGGTTGACGAGGCAAATTTGCTTCGGATGGCAACTGGTCAGCAGTATGACAATCTGGTAGAGAGCGTGTATCGCAATCAGGCGCAGGAGGTTCCGATAAAGGGGGATATGGCGCAGATTTACGCGGCAGCATATTATTATGAGGCGGCGATGCTGTATCATGCCCATCAGGAAGCGGGCAACGTGCGGCAGGCGGAGGAAGCCTATGCAAGAATGCGGAAGTATGAGGAACAAATGGGTGAATACGCCTATTTAAAGGAAGAAATGATAGATTTTTTGGGTATAGATCCGCTAAATCTAAAATAAATATTAAATCCCTTTTTCCGGAGAAAAACGAGAAAACGGGAGATATTATTAGGAAAAGAGAGAAAACAGAAGAAAATAAAACATTTGCGCGTGTAGAACCATTTGCAAACGTCCGCATATGAAGATAATATATGTTCCAGAGTTAGCACTCATAAGAGGTGAGTGCTAACAAATCAACAAAAAGGCATGAAATGTATCACATAATTAAGAAGGAGGCAATTACTATGAAGTTAGCACCACTTGGCGACAGAGTTGTATTAAAGCAGTTGGAAGCGGAGGAAACAACGAAATCCGGCATCGTTTTACCGGGACAGAGCAAGGAAAAACCGCAGCAGGCGGAAGTGATCGCAGTAGGGCCCGGCGGCGTTGTAGATGGGAAAGAAGTAAAGATGGAAGTGAAGGTCGGCGATCAGGTCATCTACTCCAAATATTCCGGCACAGAGGTGAAGCTTAACGAGGATGAGGAGTATATCATCGTAAAACAGAATGATATTTTAGCAATCATAGAGTGAGAAGTACTTCTAAAGACGTTCCGCCATAGGACGGAACGCCAAGAAGTACTAAGTCTCACTCAGGAGAATGCTTGAAATGCAGCATTCTCCGCAGTGTAAAATAATTATAAAATTAGGAGGACATAACATCATGGCTAAGGAAATCAAATATGGCGCAGAAGCCAGAGCAGCTTTGGAATCAGGCGTAAATCAGCTGGCGGACACCGTGCGGGTGACCCTCGGACCGAAAGGCAGAAATGTGGTATTGGATAAGTCCTACGGTGCGCCCCTCATCACAAACGACGGTGTGACCATTGCCAAGGAGATTGAGCTGGCGGACGCATTTGAGAATATGGGCGCACAGCTTGTCAAGGAAGTGGCAACGAAGACCAACGATGTGGCGGGCGACGGCACCACCACAGCAACGGTACTGGCACAGGCGATGGTAAACGCTGGCATCAAGAATCTGGCGGCAGGCGCTAACCCGATCATCCTCAGAAAGGGCATGAAGAAGGCAACCGAGACAGCAGTGGCAGCGATTGCAAAGATGAGCTCCAAGGTAAACGGCAAGGAGCATATCGCAAGGGTAGCAGCGGTTTCTTCCGGCGATGACGAGGTAGGTAAGCTGGTGGCTGACGCGATGGAAAAGGTTTCCGGTGACGGCGTCATCACCATCGAGGAGAGCAAGACCATGCTCACGGAGCTTGATCTGGTGGAAGGTATGCAGTTCGACAGAGGTTACATTTCCGCCTATATGGCAACTGACATGGATAAGATGGAGGCGGTTTTAGAGAATCCCTACATCCTGATCACCGATAAGAAAATCGCGAACATCCAGGAGATCCTGCCCCTGTTGGAGCAGATCGTACAGTCCGGCGCGAAGCTGTTGATCATCGCTGAAGATGTGGAAGGCGAAGCGCTCACCACCCTGATCGTGAATAAGCTGCGCGGTACCTTCAACGTGGTTGCGGTAAAGGCGCCCGGTTACGGCGACAGAAGAAAAGATATGCTGCAGGATATCGCAATCCTGACAGGCGGCCAGGTGATCAGCTCCGAGCTCGGATTTGAGCTGAAGGATGCGACCCTGGATCAGCTTGGCCGTGCGAAGTCCGTGAAGGTACAGAAAGAAAATACCGTGATCGTGGACGGCGAGGGCAAGAAGAAAGAAATTGAGGCAAGGATCAGCCAGATCAAGAAGCAGATCGAGGAGACTACTTCTGATTTTGATAGAGAGAAACTGCAGGAACGCCTTGCAAAACTGGCAGGCGGCGTAGCAGTGATCCGTGTGGGCGCGGCAACGGAGACCGAGATGAAAGAGGCGAAGCTTCGTCTGGAGGACGCGCTGGCAGCAACCAGAGCGGCCGTGGAAGAAGGAATCATTGCCGGCGGAGGTTCCGCATATGTGCATGCGGCTAAGGAAGTGGAGAAGATGGCAGATAAGCTGGAGGGCGATGAAAAGACTGGTGCGCAGATCGTGCTCAAAGCGCTCGAAGCACCGTTGTTCCACATCGCTGCAAATGCGGGTCTGGAAGGCTCCGTTATCATCAATAAGGTAAGAGAGTCCAAGGTGGGCGTAGGCTTCGACGCGCTGACCGAGGAGTATGTGGATATGGTGAAGGCAGGTATCCTCGATCCCGCGAAGGTGACCAGAAGCGCACTGCAGAACGCGACCAGCGTGGCAAGCACCCTGCTCACCACCGAGTCCGTGGTTGCCAACATCAAAGAGCCCGAACCCCCGATGCCCGCAGGCGGCGCCGGCGGCATGGGGATGATGTAACGTAATAGGTTAAGGCGCAGCAGATACGAGGAAAGGATATACTCCAAGCTTGCTTGAGAGTATGTCCTTTTCGAGTAGATGATATGGCGAAGCCAAACGATAGCGAGAGGCTGTGCCTCGAGCTATCGCTGCGGATGCATTTCATCTGAAAGGATTCTCTGCTTAAATTTCACATTATCGTAGTTGTAAGGAATACTTGTCTCAACGAGAACGTCTTCGATTTTTTCCAGAATAAGCCAATCGTCCATATTTTCCTGATGGTCTGCGAGTGTTTTGGTGATTTCTTCGTCAGACATCCCATATAAATATTTTGATTACTCTTGCAAATAATACGAGAATAGCGTAAAATTGCTAATATGTAATATTATGTAATCCGATAAGGGTTCGGTGAGCGTATGGCGACAGAAGAAAAGACTGAGCTTGTCATTGACGACGGCAGAATCGAAACAATTGAAGAATTTCAGACTCCGGGCCAGCTCTATGAGGAGCTTATTCTTCGCGTGCGCAAATATCACCCCTCAACGGATATCAGCCTGATCAGAAAGGCCTACTCCGTCGCCTCTGAAGCCCATCAGGGTCAGGTGCGAAAATCCGGAGAACCTTACATTATACATCCGCTGTATGTTTCCATTATCCTTGCGGACCTGGAACTGGATAAAGAGACCATCGCTGCCGGTCTTTTGCACGATGTGGTGGAAGACACTATCATGACGGACGAGGAGATTGCGGAGCAGTTCGGTGAGGATGTCGCACTCCTTGTGGACGGAGTGACCAAGCTTGATAAACTGAATTTTCACGGAGAACATGCGAATCAGGATAAAGATGCGGAAAAATTGGAGCGGCAGGCGGAGAACCTGCGTAAGATGTTCCTTGCCATGGCGAAGGATATCCGTGTTATTTTGATCAAGCTGGCTGACCGGCTGCACAATATGCGGACGTTACAGCATATGCGCCCTGAAAAACAGCAGGAAATCGCGAGGGAGACGCTGGACATTTATTCTCCCATTGCCCAACGGTTGGGCATTTCTAAAATAAAGGTGGAACTAGATGATTTGTCATTAAAATATTTGGAACCCGAAGCTTACTATGATCTGGTGGATAAGATCGCCATCAGAAAGAGCGAGCGGGAACGTTATATTCAGACCATTGTGGACGAGGTGAGCGTTCATATCAAAAATGCGGGCATCAGAGCCCAGATTGACGGCCGTATCAAGCATTTTTTCAGCATTTACAAGAAGATGAAAAATCAGAACAAGTCAATCGATCAGATCTATGATCTGTTTGCGGTGCGCATCATTGTGGATACGGTACAGGACTGTTATGCGGCGCTGGGTGTGATCCATGAGATGTATAAGCCAATCCCCGGCCGTTTCAAGGATTATATCGCCATGCCGAAGGCAAATATGTATCAGTCGCTCCATACGACGCTGATCGGCGCGAGCGGTCAGCCGTTCGAGATTCAGATCCGCACCTATGAGATGCACAAGGCTGCGGAGTACGGTATCGCCGCACACTGGAAATACAAGGAAGCCTCCGACGGAAAGAAAGTGGAGACGCAGGAGGAGGAAAAACTCGTTTGGCTGCGTCAGATATTGGAATGGCAGCAGGATCTTTCGGATAACAAAGAGTTTTTGAATCTCTTAAAGGATGACTTAAACCTCTTTTCCGACAACGTATACTGTTTTACGCCGACGGGGGATGTCAAGAGTCTGCCCGCGGGTTCCACGCCCATCGATTTTGCCTACAGCGTGCACAGCGCGGTGGGAAATAAGATGATCGGCGCACGCGTAAACGGCAAGCTTGTCAACATTGATTATGAAATCAGAAACGGCGATCGCGTGGAAATCATGACCTCCCAGAATTCCAAAGGACCCAGCCGCGACTGGCTCAATGTGGTCAAGAGCACGCAGGCGAAAAATAAGATCAATCAGTGGTTTAAGCATGAACTGAAAGAAGAAAATATTGTCAAGGGCAAAGAACTGATCTTATCTTACTGCAAGGCAAAGACCATCAATATGCAGGAAGTGATCATCCCCAAATATCAGGAAGCCATTATGAGAAAGTACGGCTTTCAGGATTGGGAATCGGTTCTGGCGGCGGTGGGACACGGCGCTCTTAAGGAGGGTCAGGTCATAAACCGTATGCTGGAGATGTACGATAGCGACCATAAGAAAGAAATGACCGATGCGGAGGTCATGGCGGAGGTGGAAAACTCCGTTCAGGCAAACCGCGGCAGGCTGCAAAAGAGCTCAAGCGGTATTGTGGTGAAGGGCATTCACGATGTGGCGGTACGTTTCTCCAAGTGCTGCAGCCCTGTGCCGGGAGATGAAATCGTAGGCTTTGTCACGCGGGGCAGAGGCATTTCCATCCACAGGACGGACTGCATGAACATCCTGAATCTGCCGGAAATCGACAGAAACCGCTTGATTGATGCGGAATGGCAGCAGGAGCAGGTGGCGGAAAGCGGCGGCAAGTATCTGGTGGAGATCAGCATCTACGCCAACAACAGAAACGGGCTATTGGCTGATGTATCCAGAGCACTCACGGAGAAAAATATTGATATCCTGGCGTTAAATACCAGAGTGAGCAAGCAGGGAACGGCAACGATCATGGTTAATTTCGAGATCAGCGGCAGGGAAGAACTGCAGCGTATCATGGATAAGCTGAGGACAATCGAGAGTATTTTGGAAATTGAGAGAACGACCGGCTAACAGTACGAGAAGTATTTCTAAAGACGTTCCGCCATAGGACGAAAACGCAAAATCAGCAAAGCTGACTTGGAAGTACTAAGTCTCGTACGGGAGAATGCTTAGAAAGAATCATTTTCTGCACTATGAAGTCATGAAGAGGGGTATATAAAATGTCTAATTTAAAAATAGGCAGGCTGATGTTGGGCATCTGCCAGACGAATTGCTATTTTGTATATCAAGAGGGCACAAAGGACGTGATTTTCTTTGACCCGGCAGATAAAGGCGATTACATTTACGAAACCTTGCAGGAGAAGGGTTTTCAGGTAAAGGGTATCCTGCTGACGCACGCGCACTTTGACCATATCTGGGGTTCAAACCGCCTGCGGGAGCTTTCCGCTGCGCCTCTCTACGCTTACGAGGCGGAAAAGGCGCTCTGTGAGGATGCGGTGACGAATGTCTCCGACCAGGTGGGCAGGCCCTACACGGTGATTCCCGACCGCTACTTAAAAGACGGGGAGGAGATCACAATTGCGGATATGACCTGTAAGCTGATTGCGACGCCCGGACATACGGTGGGGAGCTGCTGTTATTATTTTGAGGAAGACGGGATTCTGATTGCGGGCGATACGCTCTTTGAGGAGTCGGTGGGCAGGACGGACCTTGCCACGGGCAGCATGAGCGCACTGACCAGATCGGTCAAAGAAAAGCTCTTTACTCTGCCTGACGAAACGAAGGTGTATCCCGGGCACGGGGGAAGTACCACGATCGGTCATGAGAAGGCTTATAATCCTTTCATACAGTGAAGATAAAAAGAGGGTTTCCCGTTATATCAAATGACGGGAAATTCGTTTTGTATCTGTGAAAGGGGAACGGCTAAAAATGAAAGCGCAGACAATATCAAAAACAGATTATCAGGTGTTGAACAGGGATGCGATCAAGTATATCGCGATGTTCACCATGTTGTTAAATCACATCGCGCATGTGCTTTTGACGCGAGGAACGCCGCTTTATCTCGTTTTTGAGGAGATCGGTTATTTTACGGCCCCGGTGATGTGCTTTTTTCTGGTGGAGGGGTACCAATATACCCGTTCCAAGGTAAAGTACGGCGGCAGGCTGTTTTTCTTTGCCGTTTTGTCACAGCTGCCCTATCGGCTCGCTTTTCATTACAGCAATCTGAATATGTTTTTTACCCTCTTTTGCTGCTTTTTGATTCTGGTGGTATTGGAGCGAGTGGACAGTGATCTGCTGCAAAGCGTGCTCTGTATTCTTTTGATTTGTATCACGGCGTTTAGCGATTGGGCATTGGCTGCGCCGATCCTGACGTTTCTTTTGGCAAAGAATTGGGGAGAAAAGGGCAGAATGTGGGCAAGCTATGTGGGGATTGCCGTGCTGTTTGCCGTGTTGAACTTGGAAAGCAGCATGATGCAAGACCGCATGAATGGGCAGGAAGTCATCCTGACCGTGCGTGCGGTGTGCGATACGGTCTGCTCAGGAATCGCGGTTTTAACAGCAGGCGCGGCAGTGTTGGTCTTCTATAACGGAGAGCGGGCGAAGAAGGGAAAGAATTTTTCGAAATGGTTTTTCTATTTCTTTTATCCCGTACATCTGCTGATTTTGTATCTGATCAAGACAGGTTTACATAACGCCAATTAAGTCAATGGGCGAAAGATAGCGACAGAAGATGACTACAGCACGGTGCGACGGTTTTAATGCAGTGACATAGATTTTTAGCAGGCAGCGGAAAGAAAGGGTGACTGATACGCATGGAAAACAACAAACGTGCGGGCATGAATCAGCAGATACGTGAAATCGCCGGGCAGATCATGGGACTTGCCCACGACGGACTGTTGATGAATCTGCGTTTTTTGGACGTTGCCCTCTCCAAACTTTCCGTGGAGTGCAGGGAGGGGACGGGTGCGCATCTGTTTGACGGTGCCTGCCTTTATTACGATCCGGCTCTTCTGGTCAGGCAGTACAAAGAAGCCCGCGGCTGCGGGGCGAGGCTCCTTTTGCACACGCTTTTGCACTGTGTTTTTTCCCACGGCTTCGGCGCCAAACAGACGGAAAGGCAGTACTGGGATCTTGCCACGGACATTGCCGTGGAGAGTGTGATTTTGGAGCTTTCCCTGCACCTTGCGGCGATGCCGGGGGACGACGAGTTAAGAAACCGCTTGGAAATCCTGAAAAAGCAGGCAGGAGGGTTGACGGCGGAGAAGCTTTATCGGCATTTCCGCATCGAGGAGCCGTCTGAAAAGGCAAAGAAGGATTGGTACAGGCTCTGCCATTATGACGAGCATATTTATTGGGACAGGCGCGAGGAACTGGTGCCTTCCGCCGAACAGTGGAAAAAACTCAGCGAGCGTATCCGCGCTGACTTAAAAAGCTTCAGCAAAGATAGAAACAATGCTGAGAGCATGGAAGAAAATCTCAGGGAGACGCTGCGGGAACGCTATGACTATACGGATTTTCTCAAACGTTTTATGGTCATGGGAGAGTCGATCCGCGTAAGCGATGATGAATTTGACTATATTTATTATACGTATGGGCTTTCCAATTACGGAAATATGCCGTTAGTGGAGCCTTTGGAATATAAGGATGAAAAACGGATCCGCGACTTTGTGATCGCGCTTGACACTTCCGCTTCCTGCCGAGGGGAGATCGTACAGACCTTTCTGCAAAAGACCTACAATATTATGCGGCAGCGGGAAAGTTTTTTCACCAAGATCAATGTTCATATCTTACAGTGTGACAGCGAAGTCAGGCAAGATACGAAGATCACGGGACAGGAAGATTTTGACGCGTTTTTGGAACAGGGGAAACTGACGGGCTTTGGTTCCACGGACTTTCGTCCGGTTTTTGACTATGTCGAGAAACTGCGGGACGAGGGAGAGTTTACGGATCTCAAAGGACTGATTTATTTTACGGACGGCTATGGCGTCTATCCCGAATATATGCCGGATTACGATGTCGCATTTGTGTTTGTGCGGGAAGATGACAATGCGCCCAAGGTGCCGCCGTGGGCGATCCGTTTGATTTTGGAGGAAGATGAGATTGAGAAAAAAGCAGCTTTTTGAAATGAAATCATGAGGATATGTGAAAAAAACGGAAAAAGAAAACTTCGATTTGACAGAAATAAGGAGCGTTATGGGATATGAATATTAAGGAAGCAAAAAACTACATCAAGGATTCCGTACGAATTTATCTCAAGAAGGACGAGGAGGGCGAGTACCGCATTCCCATCGTCAGACAGCGGCCCATTTTTCTGTTGGGGGCGCCGGGCATCGGTAAGACGGCAATCATGGAGCAGATTGCGCAGGAATTGGGGATCGCGCTGGTGTCCTATTCTATGACGCATCACACCAGACAGTCGGCGCTGGGTCTGCCTTTTATCGTAAAAAAGAGTTACGGCGGCAGAGAATATGAGGTTTCAGAGTATACGATGAGCGAGATCATCGCTTCCATTTATGACATTATGGAGGAAAGCGGCATCAGAGAGGGCATCCTGTTTCTGGACGAGATCAACTGCGTTTCGGAGACGCTTGCGCCCTCCATGCTGCAATTCTTGCAGTATAAGGTTTTCGGCAGACACAGAGTGCCCGACGGCTGGGTCATCGTCACGGCGGGGAATCCGCCGGAGTACAATAAGTCCGTGCGGGAGTTTGATATTGTGACCATGGACCGCTTAAAGATTCTTTCGGTGGAGGCGGATTATCCGATTTGGAAGGAGTATGCCATCGGGCGGGGACTGCACGCCGCTATTCTCAATTATCTGGATTTGAAAAAGGATGACTTCTACCAGGTTGAGACGACCGTAAAGGGCAGGCGTTACATTACGGCAAGAGGCTGGGAGGATCTTTCGGAGATGCTTAGGCTCTACGAGGAGGAAGGCATCGCCGTGGAGGAGTCGCTGGTGGGTCAGTATCTGCGGGATGAGCGGGTGGTGAAAGAGTTTTGCGCCTATTACGACCTTTATCAAAAATATAAGAACGATTACCGGGCGGAGGAGATCCTTGGCGGGACCGTGAGCGAGCAGGCAAAGGATAAAGCGCGCAAGGCGGACTTTGACGAGCGTCTTTCCCTGATGGGAATGCTGATTGACAGGATCAGGCAGGAAATACGGGATAATATTCAGGAGAGCGATACCTTAAGCGAAGTGATGGGACCTTTACGGGCGCTCAAGAGGAAGGCGGCGGAAAATAACAGCGCGGATGAGCTGTTTGCACTTTTGGGACAGCAGCGGGAGGGCAGGCAAAAGGCAATGGATTCCCTGCAAAAGGCAGGTGCGCTTTCGGCGCGGGATAAGAAAAAGAGCAGGGCGGTAGTGCGTTTCCTTTCCACCTGTGAGAAGACGCTGCGGACGACGGATCAAAAGGACGCGGGGGAGGCGTTCTCCCGATTGGAAAGCTTGTTTCAGGCGGAGGTGGCGGCCTACAGGCAGAAGACGGAGACCGTGCAAAAGATGCTTCATTTCCTCTTTCAGTTTGTGGAGGATACCTTTGGCGCAGGAAATGAGATGCTGCTTTTGATGACGGAGTGTACCGTGCAGGAAGATTGCGCGAAATTTATCAGTCTGTACGGCAGCGAGGATTACAGGCGGCACAATGAAGAACTGATGCTGACGGAGCGCGGCGACGAGCTGCTCACAAAAATCGAAGCATTAGAGCTGTAAGATGCGTTTCGCAATTACCGACTAATGATTGAGAAGGAAAGGATATGGAAAGGAAACTAAGAACGGGAGAATGGAATACGGCGCAGGGCTGCCTTACTTATGCTGTGAATGAGGAGCGTGTGGAAATCACGGGCAGCAGAGGGCGGGATACGGTCTTTACCATTCCTGCGCAGATAGAAGGGTATCCCGTGACCGGTATCGGGAAAAAGGCGTTTCTTGGAAATAAGGCGGTAAAGGAGATTGCGCTGCCGGGTACGATCAGGCAGATCGACGATTGGGCGTTTGCCTGCTGTGCGAAGCTTACGAAAATTATTCTGCCTTACCGCAAAATGGAATTGGGGCAGGGGATTTTCCGGGATTGTTTTTCGCTGGCACAGATTATGGACGGTGAGGCGGAGGGACAGGGCAAGAAAATGACAGATGTGTCATATCTTATGGCGGCTGCGGTGCGCGCTCTGGATGCCTTTTATCTGTTTGATCTGGAAACGGCGGGAAACGAGGAATGGTTTGCAAGGTGGGATGTCAGGCTACGTGCCGTGATGGAGACGCCTGACGCGGAGGGATTCTCCAAAATGCTGCTCTGCGGTGAGGAAGATTACGGCAGCCGGGAAAACAATCTGGATCACTATATGGGGCAGCAGCGGCGGAAAAAGGTGAGACTTGCCATGTGCAGGCTGATGCACGACACCCTGCTTTTGCCAAAGGACAGAGAAATGCTAACGGCTTATCTCCTTTCTCACAGAAAGGGTCAGGAGACCGAGGAGACCTGGCAGGTGGTGCTCGAGGAGTACGGGGATGATATTTCTTATTACCGATTTTTGACTGAAATCGGCGCGGTGGATAAAGAAAACTTTCAGGCGATGCTTGCGGATCTGGGGGAGGGACATACGGAGATGAAGGCATATCTGATGGAATATTACGACAGTCTGCGCGCGGGGGAGGATCCCTTCGCGGCATTTATTTTGTAAAAACCGCACTGCCTGCGGCGGGTGTGTGGATTTTGGGTATTGCACATTGAAAAAGAATGTGGTATCATGTGGTTTGTTTGGAATTTTGTGAACGTATAGGTAGGAGGAAACAGGATATTATGGGAGCATTACGAATTGTGTTGACAGTCGTTTACATTTTAATCTGTATCGCATTGGTGATACTGGTACTGATGCAGGAGGGAAAGGCAGCCGGGCTTGGCGCGATCAGCGGCGCGGCGGAAACCTACTGGGGCAAGAATAAGGGACGTTCCATGGAAGGAAAGCTCGTCAAGATCACGACGGGGCTTGCGGTAGGATTCATGCTGCTGGCAGTCGTTTTAAACTTGAACCTGTTCTAGGATTCGAAAGAAAAGGCACTCTTGCAAAGGTAAGAGTGCTTTCTTTATGGAGGTAACCATGGCAAAAGAGCCCATGAAGCTGGTGGCTAACAATAAAAAGGCTTACCACGATTATTTTATAGAGGAAAAGTATGAGGCGGGTCTTGCGCTCCACGGCACGGAAGTAAAGTCTCTGCGCCTTGGAAAATGCAGTATCAAAGAGGCTTTTGTGCGCATCGACAACGGGGAAGCCTTTATCTATGGCATGAATGTAAGTCCCTACGAAAAGGGGAATATTTTCAACAAAGATCCTCTGCGTCCCCGAAAACTCCTTCTGCATAAGCAGGAGATCAGGAAGCTGGCGGGCGATATGTCGGCGGCGGGTTACACTGTCGTCCCCCTGCAGGTCTATTTTAAGGATGGCAGGGCAAAGATTGAGATCGGTCTCGCAAAGGGTAAAAAACTCTACGATAAACGGCAGGATATCGCGAAAAAGGATCTCCGCAGAGAGCATGAGCGCGAATTTAAGATCAAGAATCTGTAGAAAGATTGCATGGGTCATGCACCTGTGTTATATTATAAATAGTAAGGGCCAGTCAAGGTTTCGACAGGGGTCTTGCAGCTGGAGAAGCTATCCGCAGGCTGATGCGTCAAATCGCAAACTTAAATACAAACGCTGAAGATAATTTAGCATACGCTGCCTAAAGGCAGCTGTCCGCCTTAGTGCACCTACACATTAAGATCCGGGCATCGACTTTGTAGGAAACGACGCGGGTGACGCCTCTATCCCGCGGGCGTATCAGAGGCTACTGAACGGATCGGGGTGTCTGTTTCCCGGACCGGGAGGGAATGTGGAGCGATCCGCAATAACAGACTATGATAGTAGAAGGACAGGGAATGGGCTTTTGGACACGGGTTCGACTCCCGTCTGGTCCACTGGAAACGCCGTATTTGGAGGAATCCGAATGCGGCATTTTTTTCTGTACAGAGTTTCCGTTTGGTGGTAAAATATAAGAAATATTGTGTGACCAAAGACATGGTTACCGTGGACAGAAAGGCTGCCCGGGAAGGAAAGAAAATGAAACAAAGTGGGGGAAATAATGTATTTCAGTCGGTGAGGACAAAGATCATAAGCGTGCTGGTGATCGCGATGACGATCCTGTCTGTGTGCTTGTCGGTGGTGTTGATCCGAAATCTTCGTATCCCGCTGATGGACCTGAATAAAAACTATCTCTATGATTTGGCGGTAGCTTATGGAGAAAAGATTCAGGAAGAAATTTCGATGATAGGCTATAATACGGCGACAAGTTACAGCAGCCTAAGCGATGCAATCGGCGAAGTGGGATTAAACGGCGTGACGTCCAGTTATGCATATCTGGTGTCGGAAGACGGCACGATGCTTTATCATCCCACAAAGGAAAAGGTTGGGCAGCCTGTAGAAAATGCGGTAGTAAAAAGCGTGGTGGAGAAGCTGCAGTCAGGCACCGTGCCGGAACCCGAGGTGGTGGAATATGAATTTAAGGGCGCGATGAAGTATGCGGCTTACTATGTGACGGAAAAAGGACACTGCATTTTGGTGGTGTCAGTAGATAAAGATGATTTGATGAAGACGGTACACCGCGTGACGCTCACAGGAACCTTGTGTACGATTTTTTTTGTGATCATTGCCAGCATCATCGGTTTTCTGATCGTAAACCGTATTGTAAAGCCCATTTTGGAGGTGACACAGATCGTAGGTCGTCTTGCGCATATGGACTTTACGGAGATTGAGGGGCAGGAGAAACTGACAGCCCGCAGCGACGAGACGGGACAGATGAGTAGGGCGGTGGCGGAGCTTCGCGGTCAGCTCGTGGATGTGGTCACAGAGTTGAGGAAACAGAGTGAGCAGCTCTTTGAGGCCTCCGATACGTTGAATACCAATGCATCCGAGACGGCAACTACGGTGGAACAGGTGGAAAAGGCAGTTTCAGATATTTCTGACGGCGCATCTTCTCAGGCGGACGAGACGCAGAAAGCCACGGAGAACGTGATTCTGATGGGTAATATGGTGGAGGAGACCGCACAGGAAGTGGCTGATATGATTGAAAATGCCAACGCCATGCAGCGCTTTAGCCAAGAAGCGTTTGCCACGCTGCAGAAACTTGCTAAGATCAATGATGAGGCGCGAGAGGCTATTGACGTGATTTATGAGCAGACGAATACGACAAATGAGTCCGCCATGAAGATCAGAGAGGCAACGTCGCTGATCACTTCTATTGCGGAGGAGACGAATCTCCTCTCCTTAAACGCGAGTATTGAAGCGGCAAGGGCAGGCGAGCAGGGCAGAGGCTTTGCGGTGGTTGCCGGTCAGATTCAGAAGCTTGCGGAACAGTCGAATGATTCGGCACGCCAGATTGAAAATATCATCGATTCTCTGATCGAAGATTCCCAGAAGTCCGTTGCCACCATGGAGGATGTGAAGCGGATCATGGAGAGCCAGAATGAGAGCGTCGGACATACCGATGAGAGTTTCCGGCAGGTTGGCGAGGGCATCAGTACCTCCATCGAGGGTGTAAACAGGATCTCAGACAAGACAAAGAAATTGGATGAGGCAAGAGTTGTGGTAGTGGATGTGGTGCAGAACCTGACGGCAATTGCCGAGGAGAATGCGGCAAGCACGGAGGAGACATCCGCTTCCGTTACGGAAGTCAGCAGCATTGTGAGCCAGATTTCCGATAATGCGAATCGGCTCAGAGAGGTGGCGGACCGTCTGGAGAAGAATATGAGTATCTTTAAGATATCATAACCGATTATGCCGCCTTCAGGGAGAAGTTATGGAGAAGCGAGAGAGTGATCTGGTTGTGGAAGGATATCGTTTTGCTACGATAGCCGATGCCGAGACAGCCAGAATGGAGTTAAAAAAAATAGAAAATCTGGAGCGTAACCTGGATTATCGCAGACCGCAGAATGTGTTGCTCGTCTATAATCGGGCGGTAGATAACAGAGTGTTTTTGACACCTGTCGGACTCAACTATCTGCAAAAGATGCAGAGGGAACTGCTAAAGTGGGGGGTCCCGGCGGATAAGGTGCGTCCGGTGCCGCTTTATGCAACATTCAGCAATAAGACGGCAAACAGCCGCTCGATCAGGTTGAGTGTGGCACAGAGACATCCGGAGTATCAGGGGCGGTTTGTGGCATCGCTTTTGGTCAATATTGTGCTGGTGGTATTGGTGGCGGCGATGGTTTTGTTTGCCTGGAACAGCGATACGCCGAATATGATCAATTACAGGCAGGCGATTGAAAACGAGTATTCGGCATGGGAACAGGAGCTTACGCAGAGGGAACAGGCGGTGCGGGAGCAAAAGCGCAAGCTGGATATGCAGGAAATTGAGTAAGGAAAGGTAAGGATATTGTATGGGGAGATCAAAGATCCTGGTAGTGGACGATGAGAGCCGAATGCGTAAATTGGTCCGGGATTTTTTGGTGAAAAGCCATTATGAAGTTGTGGAGGCAGCGGACGGTGCGGAGGCGCTGGACCTCTTTTTTGAACAAAATGATATCGACCTGATCATCCTGGATGTGATGATGCCGAAGATGGACGGCTGGCAGGTATGCCGGGAAATCCGTGCGTACTCGAAAGTGCCCATTATCATGCTGACGGCAAGAGCGGATGAGCGGGATGAACTGATGGGGTTTGAACTGGGGGTGGATGAGTACATCGCAAAACCCTTCAGCCCAAAGATATTGGTGGCGCGGGTGGAGGCAATCCTCAGAAGGAGCGGGCAGGCGGCTGCCGATATGATCATGGAGGCAGGCGGAATCCGTCTCGATAAACAGGCACACAGCGTTATTGTGGACGGAGAGGTTGTCGATCTGAGTTATAAGGAGTTTGAACTGCTTGCTTACTTTATGGAAAACAAGGGAATTGCGTTATCCCGGGAAAAAATCTTAAACAGCGTATGGAATTATGATTACTTTGGAGATGCCAGAACGATTGATACACATGTAAAAAAGCTCAGAAGCAAGATGGGAAAAAAGGGAGAACTGATCAAGACCATCTGGGGCATGGGATACAAATTTGAGGAGGAGTAGGTCACAGGAAAGAAAAGAACGGTTCGTGTGACAGGAGGAAAGAGATGTCCAAGCGCTCGTTTTATCAGGAAAAACTGTATTTTACACAGGACGAACAGGACCTTTTGACGGATAATCAGGATAAGATCGTTAATATGTTAAGCAAAAACGTGGCGGTCGGCGTAATCGGCGGTTTTTATGAGGAGGGCTTTCCCGTTTATTTTATCAGCTCTTTTGCGCTCAATAATCTTGGGATGACCTACGAACAGTTTATGGAACGGACAGGTGGAAAATGCCTGGAGGCTGTTTATGCGGAGGACCGCGGTATCTTTACCAGAGTGTCCCCTTTCGGAGAGGAAGATGTCAGGGAATACCGCTTTGTAAACGGCGACGGAGCACCTGTATGGGTACGGGAAGTCAGGACGGAGTCAACGGCGGGCGACGGCAGGAAGATTTGGATCGGCGCCATCAGATTGATCGACGCGGAGCATCGGGATATCCTGCTTGCGCAGGAAGCCATACGGATGCTGAAGGATGCTTATTTCAGGATCAGTGCCATCGATCTTGAAAAAAATACGATCGTAGATTTGAAGTTTATGGAGAACGAAGCGCTGGAGATAGAGCGGTTCAACGGCGATTATCGGATGTCGGTTCTCTCCTGCGCGGAAAATCACGTGGCGGAGGACGATCGGGAAAATTTTAAGAAGATCATGGCGGCGGAAAACTTAAAGCAGATTTTTCTGGACGGCTGTCCTTCGCTTCATTTCAATTATCTGCGTTTTCTGGGCGGAGAGTGGAAATGGGCGCGGACGGAGATCGTGCCGGTGGAAAATTTCGGCAGGGACAACGCCAGGGTGATGTGGTATGTAAAAAATATCTCCGAGGAAAAGATGAAAGAAACGGAGATGACAGACCGGCTGCTCAGGACCAACGCGGAGCTGGTCGAGGCGAAAAAGGAGCTGGAAGAAGCCAACGCAAAGATCCGAAAGTCGAATCACATGCTGCGGCGTACGCTGAGCGCGGAGGAGCAGTACAGACAGGCAATCGTCTCCGAGGCGGTTTTTGTTTTTAACGTCAATGTGTCGCGGAATCTGATCGAGGAAGAATTTTATGAGATAATCAACGGCGAGATGGAGCCGGTTTTATCTAAAATGGGTATGAAGGCGCCCTGCAACGCGGACGATTTTTTCCTGCGCTGGAGCAAGGAGCGTGTTTTCCCGGAAGACAGGGAAGTCTATGTGCAGACGATCAACACCAGACATCTGCTGGAAGCCTATGAGCGGGGAGAAAACGAGCTGATCATGGAAATCGAGGCTTCAGGCGCAGACGAGCAGCCCGTGGTTTTACGGCATACGATCCTGCTTACGAAAGACGGTGCAAGCGGGGATATCTTGGCGCTCAACAATGCCAAGGACATCACGGATATCCGCAGGAAAGACAAGGAGACGAAGCGGGCGCTGTTAGATGCTTACGAGGCGGCTGACAGGGCAAACTGCGCGAAGACGGATTTCCTCTCCAAAATGTCGCATGATATTCGGACGCCGATGAACGCGATCATTGGCATGACTGCCATTGCGGGAACCAAACTTCACGATCCGGACGGGATTGAGGAATGTCTGGCGAAGGTTTCGGCTGCCAGCAAACATCTGCTTTCCCTGATCAATGAAGTGCTTGATATGAGCCGGATTGAGTCGGGCGCGCTAACGCTGGATGAGGAAGACTTCAACCTTCTGAATATTATAGATAACATGGTGAATATGCTTTCCGCCACTGCACGTGAAAAAAAGCAGAAGGTTGAATTTCGCGCCCATGGTGTTCAAAATACCAATGTACGGGGAGATGCGAGACGCCTGCAGCAGGTATTCGCGAATGTGATAAGCAATTCCATCAAATATACGGGAGAAGACGGAACAATCAGCATAGAAATTACGGAAAAACCTTCACAGCAGGAGCATGTAGGCTGTTATGAGTTTTTGTTCAAGGATAACGGCATCGGCATGACAGAGGAGTTTTTGCAGCATATTTATGATCCTTTTGTGCGGGCGGATGATGTGCGTACCAGCAAGATTCAGGGAACCGGGCTGGGATTGACGATCAGCCGCAACATCATTCAGATGATGGGCGGAGATATTCAGATTGAGAGTAAGCCGGGTGTTGGGACGACGGTGACGGTTACCGTGCCGCTTAAATATCAGGTGCCGGGTGTGGTAAACAGGAAGGATCTCGCGGGAAGAACGGTTCTTGTGGTGGATGACTCGCCTTTTGCAGGAGAGACCACCAGTGTTCTTTTAAGCAATCTGGGAATGCGCGGCGAGTGGGTGCAGTCCGGAGAAGAAGCGCTTCACTATATGCAGGAGAAACGGCGGAAAGGGGAAGACGTTTTTGCCGTTCTGCTGGATGTGAATATGCCGGGGATGAACGGCATGGAGACAGCGAAAGCGATACGCAGACAGGAAGGTATGGAACTTCCGCTGGTTCTCGTTTCCGCTCATGAATGGGTGGATATCGAAGTGGAGGCACGGATGGCGGGCGTAAATACGTTTATCAGAAAGCCGTTTGATAAAACCAGACTGTTGACCGCATTCCGCAATTTTATTCCCAGAGAGCCTGCAAAGCCGACGGAAGTGACGTTAGACCAGATCGGGGAGGCGGATTATTCTGATAAACGGATCCTTGTGGTAGAAGACAATGATTTAAACAGGGAGATTGCCACAGAGATCCTTTCCATGACCGGAGCGGCAGTCGAGGCGGCGGTGAATGGAAAAGAGGCGGTAGATATGGTGCTTGCATCCGAGGAAGATTATTACGATCTGATCCTCATGGATCTGCAGATGCCCGTGATGAACGGCTACGAAGCGACGACAGCGCTGCGCGCCATGGAACGGGAGGACGCGAAAAGGATTCCCATTGTGGCGATGACTGCGAATGCCTTTTTGGAGGACATACAACAGTCGAAGGCCTGCGGCATGAACGAACATATGTCGAAACCTTTAGACGTGGATCAGCTTCAGAGGATGTTGGCGAGATGGCTGGCAAAGAAAAACAGAAATGTTTAGAGGCAGATCGGTTCCCTTTGGGGAGCCGATTTTACTTGGATGGCGAAGGTAAAAAAGATAAAAAAAGTCTAAAATGTACGGAAAGCCACTTTACATTTACATAATTTTGATACATGATAGAACATGCACACGAGTTGACTGGATCATAAGGAGGCCATATGAGGCGGAGATACATAAAATCTGAACGTGGATCGATAGCGGCGCTTCTCGCTGTATCTTGTCTGGCGGTTGCACTGACAGGCTGCGGAAAGACAGTGGAGGAAGAAGATACGGCAAGCGATGTGATTCCGGTGGAAGCGCAGATGCCTGCAGCGGGAACGCTTACGCTGGAAAACGAATTTGTGGGTATGGTCAGCCCGGAGGAATCTGTGTATGTGATTCCCATGGTAACGGCAGAGGTATTGAGCACGGACATCAGTGTGGGAGATACCGTTACGGCAGGACAAGAGTTATGTAAACTTGATACGGAAGCGGCGGAACTGCAGCTTGCCAGCGCCGAGGCGCAGTATAACAGCGCGGCGGCGGGCGTGCAGGCGGCCGAGGTGGGATATGAGATCGCGCAGGCGCAGTACGACAGTACTGTGGCGCAGATGGATGTGCAGAATGAGCAGACACAGAGACAGAAGGATCTGACCATGTATCAGATGCAGATGCAGATCGATACCATCGATAACGGAATTGAAGACATCAATGAGCAGCTTGCCGATTTGGAGGATAGCAAAAAGGATGCCAAGGGACAGCGGGACAGTCTGAGCAAGGTGAAAAAGCAGGCGAATGAGTATGTGAAGCAGGCGCAGGCTGCTTACAATGCGGCGGCGGCGCTTGAGGGGCTGGGACCCGCACAGATAAGATATCAGGCGGCGGTAGATGCGGTTACGGCACTGGAAACACCGGGTGTCACACCGGATCCGGCGGCGCTGGCAGCAGCAAAAAAGGAATTGGAAAGCGCAAGGCAGGCGCTTGATGCAATCAAACTGAAATTGAAGCCGTATGAGCTGGATTTGCAGACGGCTCAGGCCACGGCTTCACAGACGGGTGCAGCCTACGAGCAGGTAGAAGCAGGCATTGCCTCTATGGAGGACGGAGAGGAGCAGCTGCGCGGTACGCTTTCAGATACCTATGAAAGTAAGGAACAGGCGGAGACCGTCAAAAATCTGACGGAGGCGCAGTTAAACATCAATACGGATAATGTGCAGGATATTGGCAAGCGCACGGCAGCGCTGGGTGTGGAATCCGCGGCGGCGCAGGTCAACAGTGCAAAAGTCGGTGCTGCGGGCGCAAAGCTGGGGATCGAGAGCGCGGAGTACCAGCTTGATATGTATACTCTGACGGCTCCCATTGACGGTATCATTGAGGCGGTGAACGTGAAGGAACATGATTTTGCATCTCCGCAGTCGCCGGCTTTTGTGATTTCTAATAAGAATACGATGACGGTTACCTTTGGCGTCAGCGAGGGAATCCGCTCCACGCTGCGGGTCGGTCAGAAGATAACCGTGGACAGGAACGGTAAGCTTTATGATGCGGCAATTACCGAAATTGGCAGCATGATCGACCAGAATACAGGCTTGTTTGTCATAAAGTCCTGTGTAAGCACCCCGGATGACAGTCTGCTTACGGGCAGCAGTGTAAAAGTGACGGCACAGACTTACAGACAGGCGGATGCCATTTTGATTCCCTATGACGCCGTGTATTACGACAACAGCCAGCCTTATGTCTATGTGGCGGTAGACGGTCTCGCAAAGAGAATGGACGTGGAGACAGGTATTTTTGATGAGGAGACGATCACGGTACTGAGCGGTCTTTCCACGGATGATGTGCTGATCACAAGCTGGTCGGCGAATCTGCGGGAGGGTGCGGAGGTCTCCGTGCAGATGAAAAACGGAGCGGAAGAGGGCGCCGAAAAGACAGCGGGCGAAGAGTAGGAGAATGCGATGGGGTTGACGAAATTATCATTAAAGCGTCCGGTGTCCATTGCCATGATTATTCTGGCGCTGGTGGTGTTTGGCGTTTCCTCCATTCCGGGATTCCAATTGGAACTGACGCCGGATATTGAATTGCCTATGCTCCTTGTTTACACGGTTTATCCGGGAGCGGATCCGGAAAGCGTAGAGGAACTGGTGACGAAAAAGGTGGAAGCGGCGGGATCGGAACAGAACGGCGTGTCCACTTATACCTCTCAGTCGGCGGAAAATATGTCGATGGTCATGTTTCAGTATGATTACGGGACGGATTTGGACGATGCATATATGGACCTGAGAACGGCGCTTGATGCGGCGCAGTCTTCCATGCCTGAGGATGCGCAGGAACCGACGATCATAGAGATGTCCATCGATCAGATGGAGACGATGGATATCTCCGTAACGGCGGTGGGGGATAGTGACGTTTTAAGTTATGTAAACGATACCATGGTGCCGGAACTGGAGACCATCTCCGGCGTGGCAGATGTACAGGTGTACGGCGGCAGGGAAAATTATATCCGCGTGCTGTTGGATTCCCGGGCTATGAAAGAATATGGCGTGACGATGAGCAGCATTGCGCAGACCGTCGGCGCGATGGACTTTACCGTGCCGGTGGGAGCCGTGAGTCAGGGCTCGCAGGATATCGCGGTATCCAGCAGCGCGGATATTTCCGGCGTGGTGCAGATTCAGAATATCCCGATTGCTACGGCAAGAGGACAAATCGTACCACTTTCGGAAATTGCCAATGTGAGCGAAAATCAACGGGATGCATCCAGTATCAGCCGTTATAATGCGCAGGAAAACGTTACGGTGGCGATTACGAAAAAAAAGAGCTTCGGTACCGTGGATGTGACCAGAGATGTGGACAGGGTTTTGGAACGTCTGCAGGCAGATAATGACGTGGTGGTAATCGAGACGATTTACAACGCCAGCGATATGATCATTTCCTCCCTGTCGTCTGTAGCCAGCACACTGGCACTGGGCGTACTTCTTTCCATGCTGGTACTCTTCCTCTTTTTCGGAGATATCCGCGCCAGTCTGATCGTGGGAAGCGCGATGCCGATTTCACTGTTTGCCACTATGATCGGCATGAATCTTCTTGGCTTTTCTTTTAATGTGGTGACTATGGGGGCGCTTGTTATTGCTATCGGTATGATGGTGGACAGCTCTATTGTGGTTCTGGAGAGTTGTTTCCGTCTAAAGGACGAGACGGGAGAGTATCGGGAAGCGGCGCTCAAGGGAACCGGCGTCGTGACGGCATCCATTATCGCTTCCACAATCACAACAGTGGTGGTTTACGCGCCTTTAAGCCTGATGGACGGCCTTGCCGGTCAGTTATTCTCACAGTTGGGCATGACCATCATCATGGCGATGCTTGCATCCCTGATTATGGCAATGACCATTATTCCGCTGCTGTTTGCGAAATTTAAGCCGGTGGAGAAAAAGGAACTGCCGATCAACAAGCTGCTTCGGAAAATTAACGGCGGTTATGATAAGCTTTTACGCAGACTTTTACCGAAGAAACTTCTTGTTTTGGTTGTCTCGGTGTTTCTTCTGGTGGCGGCATTTATGCTGGTAAGCCATATCAATACGGAACTGATGCCGAGCATGGACGAACATGCTTTTGCCATTACAGCGAGTTTCCGTTCCGGTACAAAGATAGAGCAGATAGAGGAACAGACGAGTTTCCTTGAGGAGATGGCGGAAGCAGATGCAAATATAGATCACTACTCTTACAGTGTTTCCGGTGATTCGGCCACCCTGACGGCATATCTTGTAAAGGACTGCGAACTTTCCACGGGGGAAGCAATCGAGCAGTATACGAGGGCGCTGGCGGATCTGACCAATATGGATATCAGTATCAGTGCCAGCGGCGCCAGCATGACTGCTATGATGAGCACGGGTATTGAGGTTGATTTGGTGGGTCGCGATTTGGATGATTTGCGCGTGGCGGCAAAGCAGGTACAGGATATGATGCAGGGGATCCCCGGTATTTTACAGACTTCCTCCAATCTTTCGGAGGCGTCCACACAGGCGAAAATTATCGTTGATCCGCTGAAAAGTATGGCGGCAGGGCTTGCCCCTGTTCAGGTGGCGGGCGAGATGTACAATACCTTAAGCGGTATCGAAGCGGTGAAACTAAAAAGAAGCGGGCAGGAATTCAGCGTGCGGCTGGAATATCCGGAGAACGAATATGAGGGAATGAACGATTTGCTGAATATGACGCTTACCACGCCGTATGGCACGCAGATTCCGCTCTCGGAGATCGCGGCGGTGGAGTATCAGGATGCGCCTGTAACGTTGACCCGTGTGGACGGCATCTATCAGGCGGCGGTGACGGCAAGTGCTACGGAGGAAGCCAGATTCACGGCGCAGGACGCGGTGGATGCTGCAATGGAGAAAATGGTGTTTCCGAGGGGCGTTTCACGGGCCACCAGCATGATGGACGATATGATCATGGATGAGTTTAAGTCGATCATCATTGCCATTTTTGTGGCGGTGTTTCTGATCTTTCTCGTGATGGCCATGCAGTTTGAGTCTCCACGCTTTTCCATGATGGTCATGATGAGTATTCCTTTTGCGCTGATCGGCTCTTTCGGGCTGTTGTATGTAACGGGTACTACGATGAGCATGGTATCCCTGATGGGCGTACTCATGCTTGTGGGTATCGTGGTGAATAACGGTATTTTGTATGTGGATACGGCAAACCGTTTGCGGGAAGAAATGCCGCTTGATGAGGCGCTCATCCAGAGCGGGCAGATTCGTTTGAGACCGATTCTGATGACAACGCTGACGACCATCCTCTCTATGGTGCCTATGTCTTTGGGCATTGGAGACGGCTCCGTGATGATGGAGGGCATGGCTATGGTCATCATCGGCGGTTTGATTGCTTCCACGATATTGATCCTGCTGTTGATGCCGACCTTCTATCTCATCATTGATAAGCGGAGCAGGAAAGAGAAGAGACGACTGAAAAAGGAGAAAAGACGGGAACAAAAAGAAAATAAATCGACGTAAGAAAAGAAAACCGATTTCAGACCCTTAGCGGATCTGGAATCGGTCTTTTCCATTCCATTTGGCTTCGTAGAGCGCTTTGTCGGCGGTTTGATAGAGGGTCTCATAAGAGGATGCACAGCTTGCGGCGGCGCCTACACCAATGCTGGCTGAAAGTTTCTGGTGAGGAAACTTGTTGTCAAAGGTTTGGTGTATGACAGACATAAATTTATTGAGCATACTTTCCGTTTCCGTCGTGGTAATATCACGGCCGACGAATACGGCAAATTCGTCGCCGGCAAGGCGGGATACGATATCTTTGTTCCGATTGAAATAATTTTCTAAAACGGTGGCAAATTCTTTAAGTACCTGATCGCCGACGGGATGTCCAAGCTGGTCATTGATCAACTTAAAGTTATCCATATCAATGATCATCAGCATGCCCTGTCCGGGACGCTCCTCCAGAGAAAGCTGCACGAGTTCCTCAAAGCCTTCCCGGTTGAGCAGCCTGGTGAGTGGATCAAGCCTTGCATTGGTGCGAATCGTACTCATTTCCCTGGAAAAGAGGGAGGTTAGGATAAAGAGAACGATGCAGGCAATCACGGCAAGAAGCAGCATGGGAAATTCTATCCGCCACAGATCTTTTAATACCTCATTGCGGTTCATGCAGGTGATAAAGTACCAATCGGTATCCGGAATCACATTGATATCTACAAAAAAGACACTCTCATCACCGAGAACGGAACTTTGTCCCGTTTTTTCGGCATCCAGGAGGCGGCTGACATTTTGATAGAGCAGGGAGTCGCTCCGGCTGTTTAAGGAGAGTCCGACCATGGCGGCATTGGAATCGGCAACAATGAGCCTGCTTTCTCTTGTGACAAAGAAGGCATGTTCGATGTTATCGGAGGTGACTTCGCTGACAAGCTGGGAAGCATAGTCCAGATAAACATCCGTGGACAGTACTGTTACCGCGGGGGCGGTATTCAGACGGCAGGTGACACTCACACAGGTGCCGCCGGTCATGGCGTCTACATAGGGCTCCCCGAACGTAAAGTGATCATGGCTTAGCCCCTCTATGTACCAATCCCGCTCCGTCACCACAAAGTCTTCGTCGGGGACCCAGCCGGAAGCGTCAAAGTAATTGCCCCGATCATCGCCCATATAGAGACCGTAAGGATAAGCGTCATGGGTACCGGCACTGGTGTTCATCAGATCATAAGTATCTTCATTGTCTAAACCGAGCTGCTCGATCATGGTCTTGTAGATAGTTACTTCGTTTAATACGGATTTCGCCCATGTGCTGATTTCTTCCGCATAGTATTGAGATTCTAAAGCTAATTTTTCCTTTGATAAGGTCAGGACCTCCCTGCGGGCGAGCATGAAATAAATGACGATCATAATGAGAACGACGGGAACGATGGTGCCGACCAGCTTTATGTTGGCCCAGATATAGCGACGCTTAGCTTTCAATGGTTTCCTCCCAACATGAAATGTTGTTTTAACGGTCCAATAACTGTTTTCATCTTATCATATACGGAAAGAAAGTCAACCCGGCGGCTCTATTGACAAATGGGCGCTAAAATGCTAACGTTGTGGCGAAACGATAATCGGACAGGCAAAGGGTATGGTCTTTATAATATGAAATATTCGATGAAAAGACAATTCGCTTTTCTTTTTATTGCACTGACCACGGGCACGATCCTGTTGTGCCTGCTCTTAAATTCGACGCTTCTTGGAACCTATTACCTTAATAAGAAACAAAATGCGCTGGTGAGCGCGTATTACAGTATCAACGCAGCTTCCAGTGCAGGCGATATCACCACGGAGGAGTATGATATCGAGCTGAAAAAGATCTGCGAGAAGTACAATATCCAAGTGCTGGTGGCGGATGGGGAGTCGCAGGCGGTCAAATATTCCATGAATGATCCGCAGACAGTATTAAAGCAGCTCTTTGATAATATTTTTCTGGGAGTGGACGAGGAGAGTCTGCTGCAGAATACAACAAGCTATAAGATGCGGGTGGTTCGTGACTTTAAGACCCAGACTGAGTATATCGAAATGTGGGGGATGCTGGACAACGGATATTTCTTTATTCTGCGCAGTGCGCTTGAGGGCATCAGGGAAAGCGTGTCCATATCCAATCACTTTCTTGCCTATGTGGGTGTGGCAGCGATCCTTGTCAGTGTACTTCTGGCGGTCTGGATCTCCAATCGCGTTACCAAACCGATTCTGGAACTGGCAAAGATATCGGAGCGCATGAAACATCTGGATTTTGATGCAAAGTACAGTGGGCAGGATAAGACGGAGATTGCCATTCTGGGAAATAATGTCAATGAACTTTCAGAGGCGCTTGAGGCTACCATCTCCGAATTGAAGACGGCGAATAATGAGCTGTTAAAAGATATTGAGAGAAAGGACAGAGTGGACGAAAGACGCAGGGAGTTTCTTTCCAATGTTTCACATGAACTGAAAACGCCTCTTGCCCTGATCCAAGGTTATGCGGAAGGGTTAAAGGAAGGAATCAATGATGATGCGGAGAGCAGGGAATTTTACTGTGATGTCATCATGGATGAGGCGGCAAAGATGAATACTATGGTGAAAAATCTTCTCACCCTCAATCAGCTGGAGGCAGGGAATGAAATCGTGAGTATGGAGCGCTTTGATGTTACGATGCTTGTGAAAAACCAGATTACTGCCTCTGATATCCTGTTGAAACAAAATGGAATATCCGTCCGCATGGAGGACTACGGGGCAATCTATGTCTGGGGAGATGAGTTTCGGGTGGAGGAGGTCTTTCGCAATTACCTGACCAACGCCATCAACTATGCGCAGGGAGAAAAGATTATTGATGTCAAAATCCTCGAGACGCAGGGGCGGGTGAGAATCTCCGTATTTAATACCGGCAGCCCGATTCCGGAGGAAAGTGTTGCCCATTTGTGGGAGAAATTTTATAAGGTAGATAAGGCGAGGACCAGGGAGTATGGCGGCAGCGGCATCGGACTTTCCATCGTCAAGGCGATCATGGAATCCATGAATCAAAAATACGGTGTGATCAATTACGACAACGGCGTGGAATTTTGGTTTGAGCTGGATCCGGCGCAGCCTCATGAGAGATCATAAAGGATATGCCTTCGGTAAGTTCGGCGCAATGGAGGATGTTTTGACTTGTAAGAATAGAAATAGTAGAGTATAATAAAAAAGCACACATATTTTTAATATAGAAACCAGAGTACAGGGAGATACCGACGTGAAAAAGGTAAGTATGCTTTTAGGCAGTTTGGCAGTGACGCTGCTGATGACGGGCTGTGGCGAGATGCCGAATTTAACACAGGATGAAACGGAATTGATATCAGAATATGCAGTGGGAGTGCTGTTAAAATATGACACAGCTCATGGCAGACGGCTGGTTGATACTTCGGGCTATGAGCTTGCAGTGGAAGAACCGGAACCAGAGGAGCCGGTGGCAGAGCCGGAGGAACCTGCGGAAGAAGAGCAGCAGGAACCGGAAGAACCTGTAGTAATGGATGTGAGCCGGGATGAGGAGGAGACGCAGCCGGCGATTACTTCCGTGGAACAGTATTATGGCATTCCCAATATTGCAATCTCTTATCAGGGGTGCGAGATAGCAGATTCCTATCCGCCGACAGGTGAGGATGATACGTTGTTTTTCTCTATGGATGCAACTCCGGGGCAACAGCTTCTGGTATTAAAATTTAACGCGCAGAATCTGAGTGGAGAGGATCAGGCACTGAATATGCTTGGATATGGCGCGACTTTTCGTGTTTCCGTCAACGGGGAGCCCAGCAAAGGCGCTTTGGCTACCATGTTGGTTAACGATATGCAGACCTATAATTCTGTGATACCGGCGAACACTTCTGCGGAGCTGGTCAGCATCGTGGAGGTACCGCAGGGAACCAATCCCGGAACGATCGATTTTATCCTTCGAGGCGGCGAGACGGACGGCACCCTGCATTTGCAGTAAGCGGGGGCTTTTGACAGAGCCCAAAAAGTTTGTAACTTTTTTTGGAAATAAAATGAAAAAAGGGCTTGACGATGCGAAACGGGTGTGGTAGTATCTATTTTGTTGCGCAAGAGTAAATCCCTTTCAGAAAGAGTAAATTCCTCACGGAATTAACTCTGCGAGAATACTTCGTATTCTCGGGATTAACTCCACGAGGATGCAAGCATCCTCTCCGAGTAAATTTGCAACACACTGAACCTTGACAAATAAACAGTAATGCAACCCTGAAAGATAAACCTAAGAGTAAATTTCTTAC
>DETS01000054.1:0-10670 GCA_002361735.1 Lachnospiraceae bacterium UBA3282
AACATGGAGATCGTTCAGGGTATCACTGAGGCGGCAGGTGAGCTGAACAGCCCCGTGATCCTGCAGGTTTCCAAAGGCGCACGCGCATACGCGAACCACACGTATCTGGTGAAGCTGGTTGAAGCGGCAGTTGCAGAGAATCCGCAGATCCCGATTGCGCTTCACTTAGATCACGGTGACACCTTCGAGCTTTGTAAGTCCTGTATCGATGGCGGCTTTACCTCCGTTATGATCGACGCCTCCTCCAAGTCCTTCGAGGATAATATCGCGTTGACCAAGCAGGTGGTTGAGTATGCGCATGACAAGGGCGTAGTGGTCGAGGCTGAGCTTGGTACTCTGGCAGGTGTCGAGGATGAGGTAGTTGTAGAGTCCGGCAAAGAGTCCTATACGCATCCCGAGGAGGTTGAGGAGTTCGTAGATAAGACAGGCTGTGACTCCCTTGCGATCGCAATCGGTACTTCTCACGGCGCATATAAGTTTACGGCTGCACAGTGCACGAGAAATGCTGATGGCATCCTGGTTCCCCCTCCGCTTCGTTTTGACGTTCTGGAGGAGTGCATCAAGAGACTGCCCGGCTTCCCCATTGTGCTGCACGGTTCTTCCTCTGTGCCGCAGGAGTTCGTTAAGATGGTAAATCAGTACGGCGGTAATATGCCCGATGCGGTTGGTATCCCCGAGGAGCAGCTCCGCAAGGCTGCAGAGCTTGCCGTATGTAAGATCAATATCGACTCTGATATCCGTCTGGCAATGACCGGTAACATCCGTAAATACTTCGCGGAGCATCCCGATCACTTCGATCCCAGACAGTATCTGAAGCCCGCAAGACAGGCTGTGAAGGACATGGTAGCACATAAGATTAAGAACGTGCTCGGTTCCGATGGCAAGGCGTAAGGCGCAGCATCGTATTATGTAAGACAAATAAAAGCCGACATGATTATGACAGTCATGTCGGCTTTGTTGTGTTATTAGATCTTCTATCCTTTATCCCTCGTTTGTCTTCGCGAGTTCTTTCTCCTGCATCTTCTGAATATCCTCAAACGCAGACAGCAGCGGCTTCACGTTTTCCTTCTTCAAGGTACGTGCCACATAATTCTGCGTGATATGCAGCACCACTGGCGAGAGGCTGATCACACCGATCAGGTTGGGGATCGCCATCAGTCCGTTGAAGGTATCGGAAAGATCCCAGGCAAGTCCCAGATTCATGGTCGCGCCCACATAGATCATCAGTACGAACACGACCTTATAGATCATCATTGACTTCGTGCCGAACAGATACTCCCATGCTTTTGATCCGTAATGGCTCCAGCCGAGCACGGTGGAGAACGCAAAGAGCAGGATCGCGATGGCGATGAACATGGGCCCGATGCTGCCGAATTTGGTAGCAAAGGCTTCACCCACCAGAGCGGAACCTTCTGAGGCGCTTAACACGGCACCGGTCTCCAGATCCACCAGCCCGGAGGAGAGTACCGCGAAGGCGGTCAGCGTGCAGACGATCATCGTATCTGCACACACTTCAAAGATACCCCACATACCCTGACGGACAGGCTCTTTGACATTGGAGCTGGAATGTACCATAACGGAGGAACCAAGACCTGCCTCGTTGGAGAAGACGCCCCGCTTCATACCCCAGGTGATCGCCATTTTCACACCGCTGCCGACAATACCGCCGCCGACTGCACGCAGTCCGAAAGCGCCCTTAAAGATGGCAGAGAATACGGCGCCGCACTGGTCGATGTTCATAATGAAAAGAACGATTGCGCCGACCACATAAATGATCGCCATAAAAGGCACAAGTTTCTCTGTAACGGAAGCGATACGTTTCAAGCCGCCTACGATTACAAGTGCCGCAAGGATCAGAAGCACGACACCCGTTATGTAAGTAGGAATGCCAAATGCCGACTTCATATTGCCGGAGATGGAGTTGATCTGGCTCATATTACCGATACCGAAGGACGCCAGTACGCAGAAGATGGAGAACAGTACGGCAAGTATTGCACCCACCTGCTTAAAGCCCTTATAGGAGCCAAGCCCATCCTTTAAGTAATACATGGCGCCGCCGCTCCACTCGTTCCTTTCATTTTTGCGGCGATAGTAGATACCGAGCACATTCTCGGAGTAGTTGGTCATCATCCCGAAAAAGGCAACGACCCACATCCAGAAGATGGCGCCGGGACCGCCGGAGATCAGGGCGCTTGCCACGCCGACGATGTTACCTGTGCCGATGGTGGCAGCCAGAGCCGTACACAGGGATTGGAATTGGGAGATGGACTGGTCCTCTTTGTCCGTGTGCTTTGTGATGTGTTTGTCATGAAAAATACCGCCAATGGTGTTTTTCCACCAGTGTCCGATATGGGACAATTGAAAGAATTTGGTCAAAAATGTCATCAAAATACCGGTGCCGACGAGCAGGATCAGCATGGGAATGCCCCAGACGAAGCCGTTAATGGCGCCGTTCACCTTTGTTATCATCTCAACCATGATACATTTCCTCCTTTTCGCTTCACCGCCCTAAAAAAAGCGCAGACACTCAAAAATGTCTACGTTGACGGCGAAAAATCTCTTGTTTATACTGTACAGACAGATTAAAATGCTTTACGGTATCCAAGTATACCATAGAATATGTTATCTGGCAAGAAAAAAGCCCCGAAAAAGGGAGGATGCCAAGTAAGGTTTCCCTTACTTGGCATTTATTATGAAAAAGTTTTAAATTGATCAGCACACTTGCTAGCGGTTTCTGCTGTGTTGTATCTTATGATCTTAGTATACGGTGCAGAAATGTCTAAATCATGATTCAGAAATGAAGTTTTTTGAAATTAAATATGAACAAATTATGAACGCCGGCAGTCGGGCAAGCAGCCGCAGCCTGTCCATCATTGAATCGTAATCCTCCCCTGCGGTGTTTCGTATTCCGTTCCGATCACACCGTCTAAATGATCATGAAGATAGGTTTCCAGGATCTTATAATCCGGCATCCCCTCGTCAACCGCCAGAGGCTGATCCATGAACATGCTCAGACCGTCGCCGCCCTTTTTCAGCAGATAATTTTGGGAAGCCAGCGTGTAGGTCTGCTTCGGATCGAGCGGTGCAAAGCTGCCGTTCTTTTGCAGGACCATCACATCCTTTACGCGGCGTGTGTCCCCGAAGGAAACAAACATATCATTGTCATCCATTACCACGGCGGAGGGAACCGATGTATCGACCGTAAAAGTAAGACCGGACACCTGTAAGAAGCCGCCGTTTTCGCCTACGGCATGTTCGCCGTCGTGATATTCTGCCTGCACCGCACGGTTTGCCATCTCCAACGCATCGAGGATATCTTGTCCGCTGACGTTTGCCACGCACAGGCTGTTGCCGTAGGGGTGCACGTCGATCAGATCGCCGCAGGTAATGCTCCCTTTCGGAAGATCTGCGCGGATGCCGCCGCCGTTTACAATGGCGATGTCTGCTCCGGAAACTGCCCGGTAAGCGTCTGCGCAGAAATCACCGATGGCGGTTTCGCGGCTTCTGATCATGCGGATGCCTGCTTCGGAAGAAATGGACAGCGGTATCTCGCTTTGTCCGACCACCCGATCCATATCTTTTGCAAAGTCCTCCTGAATCTCCCGGATATAAGAGGCGGTCTCCGCATCCTTTTCGGGGTAGGTGATCAGCCCTGCGGTGATCATGCCGCCCGGCGTTATTGTGAGCTGTCCGATGTAGGAAAGCTCTGTGCCGGTAGAGGAAAGAGGCACTTCCTTTCCGTCCTGATCTGTTACGAATTGGCAGGGAATCACACTGTGGGAATGGGCGTCCAACACGGCATCTACCCCTTTTGTATGTTCGATCAAATCTACGGAGCGAAACGGCGCGGAATCTTCATCCACCCCCAGATGGGTCAGCAGGATAACATAGTCGGCGCCCTTGCTGCGGCATTCATCCACTGTTTTCTGCACCTGAAGATAAAAAGTCTTCTCGTTTCCGCCGTAAAAATCATAGATGAACTGTCCTGCCTCATCCATAAAGTAGACGGGCGTAGAACTGGTGATATTCTCCGGGGTACAGACGCCGATAAAGGCAATATCGGTGTCGCCGTAAGCTTCGATCTGATAGGGTTTTACGGCAGCCAGCGCATTTTCTCCCGTTCCCGAGTAGCGGATATTACAGCCAAGATACTGTGCCTCTGACGCTTCGATCACTTCGGTAAGCCGTTCCATCCCGTAATCAAATTCATGATTGCCAAGGACAGCGAGATCATAGCCTGCCCGGTTCATGAGCCGTAAAGGATATTCTCCCTGCGATACCAGCCCGATGGCGCCGCCCTGTATGGCGTCCCCGCAGTCCACTAGCGTCACATAGGGCGTTTTTTCCTGCATCTGCTTTTTATAGGCGGCAAGCCCTGCATAGCCGATGTTTTCATCTACGGCGCAGTGCACGTCGTTGGTATAGAGAATCACGATATCTTCCGGTTCCTGTTTGTTAGAGCCACAGCCGCCTAACAAAATAAGGGCGGCAGCCATGGTAAATAAAAAAGTTGTAAATCGTTTGCTCGGTTTCATCCTTTTCAACTCCTGAAATTGTCTAATCGTTCGTTATGGTAAAATATCGGTAGGTTTCGTCAAAGTAGGGCAGTTCATCGATCGTATATAATCTTGCCGCATAGTCGATCTCGATGTTTTTGGTCATCTGTTCCAAAGAGTCTTTGCCAAGCTGGAACATGACGCCCTCGTAATCCGCGGGACAGGTAACGGCAATCGTCTTTGTGATCAGGGTGCCCTCGCCCTCCGTCATAAATTCCACAGACACATCGTAGGTCTCATCACCGTTTTGAATGGTCACAAAGCCGTCCTGTGCCGTGTGTTCTCCGTTAAGCTGCGTATTTACCGCGCTGTCAAACTCAAAGCTCGTTCCCGTATATCTGTCAAAGGCGCTAGCCCAAAACAGAATCCCGTCGCCGCTGCAATTGCTTGCGTCAATGGTAAACACAGCGCTTACTTTTTTATATCCGTCTGTCACATCTACGGTAGATTCCGAAATTTCCACATTTACATCCGCCGTGAAATCGCCTGTGATCTCGCCGGTCGAGGTGTCGTAACCGCCCATTTCCACCTGACAGTCCCCCTGCGGAGTGACGGTGATGCCCTGCTTTGCGGACCAGCCTTCGAGTTTCTTTTTCTGACTGCCATCCTCTCCGCAGGCGCAAAGGAATGCCGCGTAAAGAAACAGTAACAGGATGAGTCCGATTTTTTTCTGTTTCATATCAATGCTCCTTTTGTCTTTTTATAAACTTCGTATGTGCGTCTGATTAACGAATGGAACGGGCAAATCTCAGACTTCCAGCAGCCCGCGCAGCTCCTTCAACACATTTCCGTGGAGCAGTTTGGCATAGCTGTAGGAGATATGCAGTATTTCCGCTGTGCTCTTTAAGGTATGCCCCTTATAATAATGCAGGACGATCAGATCCCGTTCCCGTTTGTCAAGCTTCATAAGGGCGTCGGCCAGTCGCGAGAGCATTTCTTCGCTGAGGATCTGTTCCTCGATACCGCCGTCCGCCACAGGCATCTCTACAAGCTCGCTGTGCTGCTTTGCGGTGCGGTAATGATCGATCACCACATTGCGGGTGATGGTGTAGATCCAGGTGGACACCGATGCTTTCTTCCTGTCAAAGGATGGCAGGGCGGCAAACGCCTTTACAAACACGAAGGAAACCAGATCCTCCACAGTGTGAGGATCCGGTACTTTCCCGCTGATATAGCGGGTCACCTTATCTTTATAATCCAGATAAATCTGTTCCTGCAAATTTTGGTTTGTAAGCGTTTCAGACATGGGGGCAGTCCCCCGCAGTATTTGGACAAACGGGAACGGGAAGCTCACCGGCCGCGTTTACCAGTTCCAGGTCGTCGTCTGACAGCGGTTTACAGCGCTCGGATTCTGTTTCCCGGATTACCGCCGCCAGTCGTTCATTGTCTGCAAACCGTTGAAAATCAAACAATGCCTGTAAGATTCGTTCCATTGATCGCGTTCTCTCTGTCTCATCGTTTTTTCTTGCCGGAATCATCCCAGTTCCATCTTGCGCCGCCGGTCACCTCATCCAGGGCGTCGTCGCTTATGGCATTGGTCTTGGGTGTGATAATCAGTCCGCCGTTTACATCCTTCAGCGCCTCGTCCTTTATCAGATTTTCCCCGCTCAGTTTCTTGTTGTCAGTCATGTTTGGTTTCTCCTTTTGCTGTTTATTTTTATATGGTGTCCGAACCCGCCGCTGCCGCGGCGGTAATCGGTTCACGTGCTCTGAACCCGCAGACCGCCGCTTACGTCCTCTAACGCCTCATCCTCGACGGGTATCCCGGTCCTGATTGTTTCGTTCTGCATTCGCAGACCGCCGTTCACTTCATCCGGTTCTTTCTCATTCAACACAATACCCTGCGCGGGTTTCTCATTTTGCTTCATCTTTGCCTCCGTTTCTGCGCTGCTTCGTTTTTGGCCTCCATCCGTTATCTCACGCTCTTAATCGGTTGCGATCGCTCTCATGTCGGTCCGCTTAACGGGATTTGGATCCCTGAAGCGCGTGAAACCGCCGTTTACAGTTTCTAATGATTCATCCGAAACGGGAACACCGCTTTTTTGCAGATCCCTGTTCTCCACATCCATGAAAAGTTCGTCGTTTTTCTTTTTTTTATCAGCCATATGCACCCTCATCTTTCATACGTTTTTTAACTTGAAATGTCTGTCTCATGTTCCTGTTAGTTTTGCGTCTTATGTTTCCTGTTACTTATTTGTACGAATCACTTCCACTGCGGTCTTATAAATTTGCAAAATTTTTCTGATTTTTTGATTTTCCTGTTTTAATTTGTTTTTTTCGCGGGCGCTTCATCGTCAAGGCGCTGTCTCGCTACCAACTCCGAGAAATACCCGCCCCTGCCGATCAGCTCGTCATAAGTGCCGTCCTCGATGATCTTTCCCTTTTCCAGCACGATGATTCGGTCGCACTGTCTGATGGTGGACAGGCGGTGAGCGATCACGATCCTCGTACATTTTAAGCTGTCCAGAGATTCCGACACTGTCTTTTGGGTCAGATTATCCAATGCGGAAGTGGCCTCGTCAAACATGAGGATTTTCGGTTTCGGGGCGATGGCGCGGGCAATCATCAGCCGCTGTTTCTGACCGCCAGAGATACCGCCCTGTCCCTCGGCGATCATGGTCTGCATCCCCATGGGCATCCGCCTGATATCTTCCGCCATTCCCGCAAGCTCCGCTGCTTCCCACGCGTCATCGAGCGTCAGCCACGGCGCGGAGATGGTAATGTTGGAATAGATATCCCCCAGAAAGAGACTGCCGTTTTGCATGACAACGCCGATCCTGCGGCGCAGAGATTTTAAGTCAATGGCGGCAAGATCCTTGCCGTCATAGTAGACGGCGCCTTTCCGGGGCGTTTCAAACCCGAGCATCAGCCGCATCAGCGTGGACTTGCCGCAGCCGGTCGCGCCCACGATGGCAACATACTGCCCGGGACGGATCTTCAGGGAGAGGTCGTCTAAGATCAGCGGCGTATTTTCCTTGTAGCGGAAGGACACATTATTCAGTTCGATGCCGCCGGAAAGTCTGGTAATGACCTGCTTGTTTTCGGCGATCTCGGGGACTGTTTCCAGGATCGGCTTTATCATTTCCATCATGGGCTTGATCTGCGCGATGGAAAGCGACATGGAGGCAAGCGTCATAAAGGCGGCGGAAACCATGCCATAAGCAGTGTAAAACGCGTAATAGTCCGCCACCGCCACCTGCGAGCGGATGGCGGCATAGTAGATGATGAAAGTGCCGATCAGCGAGACAGCCAGAGAAATCACATTGTTTATCTTCAGCAACATCGGCGGATCATAGGCAAGCTTCGCCTGCTTAGCGTACAGGTTCCCCCATCTGGCGAAGGCGCGTTTTTCGGCTCCGGAAAGTTTGATCTTCTGCACACCCGAAATCATGGCATAAGACATACCGCCCTCCTTGGAGGAGAGTTCCATCTGCCGTCTCACCAGCTTCATCTGCGCGAACAGGGTTACCGCCGTTACCAGAAACGTAACCCCGATCACAACCAGGGCAGGTGTCGTAAGGGCAGGTGCATAGACAATGATCTGCGACAGGTAGAGCAGGGAAAAGAGCGAAGTCAGCCCGACGGAAAGCGCTACCGACACCAGCATCGTGCACAGCTCACCCACATACTGCATACGGGAAGACAGCTCCCCGGCGCTGTAGTCCTTAAAAAAATCTGCGGGCAGGGACATCACGCGGGACATCACTGCCGCCTGTACATGTACGTCAAGCTTTGTCTCCACCCGTGCCATGATAAGCGTTTTGACGGCTGTAAGCAGGGCAGAGCTGATGCAGACACAGACCATAAACACCGTGACAGCCGATAATAGCCGCATACTGCCGGAGGGGATCACTTCGGCAAACAGAAGATGATTCAGTTTCGGAGAAAGCAGACCCATCAGCGTAACTGCGCACACCGACGCAAGAATCATGCTAAAGTCAGGGGCGGAAAGGGTTTGCAGCATATAACGCATAAGGTCCGCCAAGCCTAATTTTTTTAAGGGAAACGGCTTGTAAAAAGCGATTGCCTCATCCTCAAACAGATCCTGGTTTCTGCGGTTGAATTTCACTCGTTTACCGCTTGTCGTATCGAGATAACTGTAGCCGGAAATGCCTGCCGGCAGAAAGGCCGTGACGGCGCCGTCGCTCTTTCGCACCCCCAGCATTGCACCGTCCGCATCCCGGTACCAACCGTCCGTCAACTTAACGGTTCTGCGCATAATGCCGTGCGGCCGCAGCAGAAATTCAAGTTGTTCGTTGACGTCCTGTATGTTGTCGGGAATCTCGCGGGTTTTTACATGGTAAAATTTCAGGATTTCTTCCATGGCGTTTTTCGCCGTCTGCCGCGAATCGTTCAGGGCGGCGGATACACGCGACCCCATGACTGCTCCCGCAATATTGACAAAGGCATCCGCAAACATCTCGTTGTCATTCTGTTTTCGTAACCTGATCTGCTCGTCAAACCAACCCATACGCCCTGTCCTCTCACCTATTCGTGTGTTACCAATTCTGTGTACGCGCCGCCTTTTGCATAAAGCTCCTCGTGGGTGCCCCGCTCCACCACTTCCCCGTGATCTAAGACGATGATCTCGTCGCAGTCTCTGATCGTAGACAGACGGTGCGCGACCACGATACAGGTAATGCCCCTGTCCTTGATGGCCTTGACGACCTCATATTCGGTCTTAGCGTCCAGTGCGGAAGTTGCCTCATCCAGAATAATGATGGTAGGATCCTGCGCCAGTACCCGCGCAATCTCCATGCGCTGTCTTTGCCCGCCGGAGAGATCTTTGCCGCCCTCGGTGATTTTATAATGATAGCCGCCGTCCCGCAGCATGATATCTTCATGAAGCATGGCGTCCCTTGCTGCCATGATCATCTCAAAATCTTCAATGGAGCTGTCCCACATTTTGATATTGTTGGCGATGGTGTCCTCGAACAGGATGATGTCCTGGTCTACGACAGCCAACGATCCCGTAAAGATACTGCGGTCAATGTCTCTTATCGGTTTGCCGTCAAATAGGATTTCTCCGCTCCAGGGCTGATACAGCCCCGAAATCAGTTTGGAGAGGGTGGATTTTCCACAGCCCGAAGCGCCCACAAAGGCAACCCGGCTCCCTGTCTTTAAGGACAGGCAAAAATCTTTGATCAGAGGTTCGGCAAGACGGGAATAACCGAAGGTTATATGTTTTAATTCCACATTGCCCGACAGTTTGCCGTATTTGGTCCCTTCATCCGTATCTTCATCGGGAAATTCCACATCTGTGGGGTATTCCATCACATCCTCTACCCGCTCCATCTGCGTGCGCATCTCCTGTAAGGTTTGCCCTGCAGAGATCAGTGTCTGCGCGGGGGCGCTGAATGACAGGAGAAAACCCTGAAAAGCCATGATCATGCCGACCGTAAACTGTCCTTGTATCGTAAGGTAAGCGCCGATCAACAGTACTGCGATATTGGCAAGGGAAGCCGTTAATTCCGGGATCATGCCCAGATATTGGTTCAGGCGGATGAATTTGACCTGCTGCGTATTTACACCGGCCTGATAGCCCGCCCATTTTTCAAAATAACCGTTTTCTGCGCCGCTGGCCTTGATGGTCTCAATCATTTCGATGCCGGAGGCGGTAGCGCCTGCCAGTTTGCCGGCATCACGCATCTGTACGCGGGTGATATTGATGCGTTTTTTGGAGATCATGCGCGATACCAGCAGATTGATCACAATGGAAGACAGACTGACCAATGCCAGAACAAGGTTGTAACGAATCATAACGACGAAATAAAACACCATCATCACCGTATGTAATACAAGCGGCGCCAGTGTGTTTACAAGTTCCTGCGCTACGGAAGCGTTCATGGTCTGCCGCTGTTGGATATCGCCCGCCATCCGCTGGGAAAAAAATTCCATGGGCATGCGCAGTACCTTCCACATATAGCCCGTACTACCGACTACGGAAAGGCTTCCGTTGATGCGCAGGGAATAGACCGCGCGGATCCATTCCGCTGTAAGCTGCAGGATGCCGATCCCGCCAAACGCAAAGAGAAACGGCATGATCCAGTCGGGATTTTTTCCCGTCAGCAGTCTGTCCAGAAATATTCTGGAAAAGACAGGATTGATCATGGG
>DETS01000054.1:10926-35199 GCA_002361735.1 Lachnospiraceae bacterium UBA3282
GAAAAGACAGGATTGATCATGGCGAGTAAGGAGGTGATCAGCGTTGTCAGAATCACAAAGGCGACCGCACTCCCCGCGCCCGTCAAGCGTTTTTTTGCAAAGGAGAGCATACTCTTTGGTTTGCCGTCCGGCACAAAGGTTTCCGAGGGTTCAAACATCAGACAGATGCCCGTAAAGGCGTCGTCAAAGTCTTTCATGGACACCGTATAATTTCCCTTGGCGGGATCGTTTAAGTATACTTTATTTTTCTTAAAACCGTTCAGTACCACGAAATGATTGAAATTCCAGTGAATGATGCAGGGAAAAGTCCCGTTTTGTTTTAAGTCCTCCGGCTCATAGCGAAAGCCCTGTGCAATCAGGCCGTAGCTTCTCGCCGCCCGCAGCACATTTTTGGCATTGGAACCGTCGCGGGATACGCCGCAGTCCGCGCGCACCTGTTCTAAGGGGAGCCATTTGCCATAATAGGCAAGGATCATGGTAAGCGAGGCGGCACCGCACTCTAAGGCTTCCATCTGCATGACGACAGGCACCTTTGCCACGCCGTTTTTGACAGGCTTATTCACACCCATATCCGTTTCCTTCCTTTTGCTTTGATCTCAGAAGCCTTTCAGCCGCAGCGCCCTGTCTCATGAAACAGGGGCCTGCTCACTCCGTAAAGCGTCGGTTTTAAACACCGTCCAGCAAAAATGACATCGGCGAGACGCTCTCCGTGACCATGGAAGCCTCATAGACGCCGTCGGCAAGATCCGCTTTCACTTTTATCTCATAAACCCATTCCCCGGGCTGAAAGCCGCCAAGATACAGGAAATACTCGTCTGTATCCCGCGATACGGTTATCGGTTTTTCTTCGATGCCAAAGATCGGAAAAGACTGCTCCGATACGGAAACGGTCATCCCTTTTTCCGCAGCTTGTCTGACCGCTTCGATATCGTCTTCCCTGACATAACAGGTAAGCACGCCGTTTTTGCACATTCCCGCGCCGGTAAGCCGGGTTTCCAGTCGGCCGAAGATCCCCCAGACGCACATACCCGTAAGCAGGATGATGATCGCTGCAAGTACCATCCACACACCAAGTCCCGACACCCGCACATATTCATTTAACTGCTCGGGGGAAGATATCCGCTCGAGACTGGATTTTCGAAATAACCGCCCGTTCATCTGCATCCTCCTCTGCGTATTGCTTTACTTTGTTTCCACGCCAACCTGAAACTTATATTTTTTCCGAAATCTGTCATGGTTGAAGGCATTGACCACATCCCAGCCGTTGCAGTGACCTGAACACATGAAACTTTCGCACCGTGACAGCATATAAAGGGCGTAGAAGTAATTGACGGTGGTATCCTCCAGAGCCGCTTCATAGTCCTCTCCGCTTTTTTCCTGCTTTTCCAGATCGCTGATGAGCGCCACGTCCTTAAAGTCGCTGACACGGTGCCTCTCCTGCGCGATCACGCGGATCTTTCCCTGAAATTCTTTCTGCATTTTATCCAGAATGTCCTGATCTTCGGTAGCTAAGAAGATGGCGTCATACTGATCTTCTTCCATCCATTCATGGATCATAGGGAGCATTTCGTCCACTGTCGCCATCTTGCGGGCGCCTGTCATCTTGGAGACGATGTAATCCGTGCCGCGCATGAGGATCCCCAGCATCCGCCTGCCGCCGATGACTGCTTCTTCGTACTCCTTAAGTTCTTGGATAAAGCTGTCACTCAAGATGCTGTCGTCAAAGTCCGCATTGCATTTCGCCACAAAATGGGTGGGAACGAGCGGCACCGTATTGGTCACATAGATGGTGTTGGTTTCGTCGGAGTCTTCGCAGGCAACATCCAGATTGAAATACCGTTCCAGCATATCGTCCTTATAGCGGGTGCTGTCGCGCTTTAATACCGTCTTCCAACCCTTATTTTGAAAGGCGTTATTGATCCTGGTATAATGCGCCAGGATCGCACCGATGCCTGCCACCATGCCAAGCCCCACTTCCACATACTTCACATCGGACAGGGGGATGTCTGAGAGCCACTGCCAGAAAAAGACATTGTTGAATAAGGGGATCAGGCTGATGGAGCGAAAGTCCGCGCTGTTAAAGCCCAGCGAAAACTGCTCTCCGCTGCGGAGCACATTGTCTTTTTCGCGATCCGGGAGATCGGTGGTCACATGCAGCCTTTCGTGGGGTTCCACAAACCAGTAGATCCGCTCGTCGGGAATCCACACTTCCTTATCGGTATCTTCCAGAATGATCTTTGTCAGGACGACACTGTATTCGTTCAGCTCCTCAAACACGGCGCCGTTATAATCCTGAAAGATATCCAGATACAGCGCTTCTTTGTCGGTCTCGTCATAAAGATAGTAGGGCGGCAGCATGGTATAGCCTTTTAAAACTGCCATATTGGGCGCGGCGTCATTGTTTTCAAAGTAAAGCAGATCGTAGTCCTCTCCCTGATCGTTTCTCACATGGAATCTGCTTTCTCCTTTTAGTACGGCGCGCAGCGCATTGTGAAACACTTGCGGACCGTGCCGCAGCGTCCTGCAATTTTCGTTCTTATCTGCTGCTATGATCTGTAGCATGGGTATCCTCCTTTTTATAATGATTTGAAGTTGTAAAACGTTTCCGGCCGCGGATACGGTTTTGCAGATAGTCAGGCGCCCGTTATCCGCTGCTTATTCTACAGCCAGACTACCAGATGATTTTTTCCGCCTCATAATATTCTGTAAAGATTTCCGGAGCATTTCCTTCGTCGGTGATCCGGAAGCTCATTGATTTTGTCTCCGCATCCGGGATTTTTGTTACAGGGCTGACAGCTGCCGCGACATTGCCGGGCTCGCCGACCGTAAGGACGGCAGCAGCCGTAAGTATCGAAAAAGCACAGACCCCTATTTTCCTGTTTTCATCGTTATCCTCTGATCTTTAATGCCAGCATCGTGATATCGTCAAACTGTTCGGCTTCTCCCACAAAGAGATCGATATCCGCACGAACGGTTAGGAGCAGCTCCTTTGCGTCGGCATTTTCCTTTTGATTCAAAGCATTCAGCATTCGATCCGTGCCGTAAAGCTCTTTTTCTTTGTCGGTTGCTTCCGCCACGCCGTCCGTATACAAAAACAGGATGTCTCCCGCGTGCAGCTCCATGTCATACTCCCGATAGGTCACATCTTCCATGCCGCCCATCACAAAGCCGTGCTTATCCTTAAACAGGGTAAAGCTGCCGTCCGCCCGTTTTACGGCCGGATATTCATGTCCCGCGTTGGCGGCGGTCAGTCTGCCTGTCGATATCTCATAAATGCCGAGCCAGACGGTGACAAACATACCCGCTTCATTATTTTCCATAAGCTGATTATTGACGGTTTCCAGCGCTGCCGCAGGAGAAAGACCCGACTGCGCCGCATTTTTCAGCAGCGTTTTGGTGATCATCATAAACAGGGCGGCCGGTACGCCTTTGCCCGATACGTCCGCCATCACAAGCGCCAGATGATCGGGATCCACCAGAAAGAAATCATAGAAGTCACCGCCTACTTCCTTGGCGGGATCCATGGAAGCATAGATATCGAATTCTTTATATTCAGGGAATGCCGGGAAAACGCAGGGCAGCATGGAGGACTGGATCTGCGTGGCAACATTCAGTTCCGCGCCGATCCGCTCCTTTTCCCGGTTATCTTCCTCCTGCTTTTTCAACAGACCATGCGTGCGTTTGGAAAGGGTTACGCTGATCAGATAGACCACGATCACGATAGCGGCACGGGGAATATAATAAAAGTTAAAAACGCGCAGCAAGAGATTATCGCCTGCCGCCGTTGCTTCCCTGATAAATTGCGCCCGAAATGCCGCGTTTCCCGGTTGATCCAGAGACCGCATCATATTGCAGTCCCACACGCCGCAGTACAGACCGATGTAGGTAGCGCACAGCATACCGAGCAATACCCCGGTCAGGGTAAAATGTGTAAACCGGGGAGAATAATAATGACAGGAAAGGACCACGGGGCATGACCATGCAAGTACAAGCTGAATCGTCAGCGCGGAATTCAAAATGGCGATGCCGATCATAAAGCAGCACATAATGGCATATTTGATCAGCCTGCTGTCCCCTCTCCAGATCCGAATCAGGAGGGAGGGCAGTAAAAACAAGGCGACACCGCCGGGCATGGCAATGTTCATCAGATGTTGATCCACAATAAAAAATCCGCACAGATTCAAAAGCCACATCAATACGGCGACCACTGCCGCAATTAAGGTGCAGAAAGCCGTATAACGATTGGCCTTTTGTTCATTGGTGATAAAAATATCGGAATGTAATGTTACGTCCATGATGTCCTCCTGTGATTGTCGCATTTTTATTTTATAATACTTTAATCATAAAAAAAGCACCAGTCTCAATTTGTTACCTGACGTTTATTTTCGGGGTAAAATTTTGCGATTTCCGAATACTATTTATGCTATACTTTATCTTAAGTGATTCTATTGTGGAACCGGATTTTTGAAATGGTGGGAATATGTACAAGATATTGTTAGTGGATGACGATCCTGTCATCTTAGAAGATAATCGGACCTATTTTTGTGCCAAAGGCTATGAAGTGATCTGTACGAAGACGGCGGAGACAGCCGAGGAGGTTATTTTATCCAATGCGCTTGACTGTGTGATTCTGGATGTGGATCTGCCGGGAGAAAGCGGTTTTTCTCTCTGTGAAAAGGTGCGCATGAAAACAGGATTGCCCATTGTTTTTCTCTCCGGTTATACCGAGGAAGAAAGCCGAATCCACGGACTGTCTGTCGGTGGCGATGATTATGTCTGTAAACCCTACAGCTTACAGGAACTGGAACTTCGGGTGCGCGCCCGCATCCGTGCAGGCAGAGCAGCACAGCCGCCGGGGCCTCTGGTGTATGGTTCTTTTTCCGTTCACCCGGCTTCCTGCAGCGCAAGCTGCGGTTCCAAATCGACGGACTTTTCTTCTTATGAGTTTGACGTACTGTATTTTCTCGCCAGACATCCCGGTGAGATTTTTACACCCGATCAGATTTATGATTCGGTCTGGAAAGCGCCTGTCAATAAAGGGCAGAAGTCCCTGCAGGTCATTATGGGGCGTATCCGCAGGAAACTTTATGAAATCTGTCCCGAGCATGATTACATCCAGACCAAACGTTACAAGGGCTATCTTTTCGTGCCGCCGGAGGAAGCGGATTTTCGCCTTTGAATGCCGCCTTTGCCGATAGGGGCAAAGAAGCAAATCGCACCGCCCGCCGCGGATAGGAGTATGAAGCCTGCCGCAAGGATCAACGTTTCTGTCTGTCTTGCGGAAGTTGTTTTTTCGCCGGAAGGCAGCGAGGCATCCTCCGGGCTGCGGGACAGTTCGATTGGCGGCGATGTGCTTTTTGCAAAAGTATAATCGTCATTTCCTGTTACCGCTGTGTTGTCTGCGGACGTTTCGGCGGAAAAATCCGTCGTATGGACTGTGTTGTCCTGTGGTTTTTTGTCATCTGTCGGTTCTTTGCGGCTGTCTGTCTGTGCCGACGGCGCAAAGGACGTGACAGACCGGAAGGAGTCTTTTGACGCTGCAAAGGTCGGTGTTTCCGTTTGATTTTGGGCGGCGTCCTGCGTATTCTGCTTTTGAGGCGGCTCGGGTTCCTCCTGACTTTGAGCGCGGACAGGTTGATTTGGTTCCGAGGGTTGATTCGGTTTGTCGGGCGCAGCTGATTGCACGGGTTTGCTCGGTTCCGTGGGGGTTTTCGGCTCCTCGGGATCGGCGGGAGGATCTACGATATTGGTGCCGCCGCCGCGGCTGCCGCCCAGATCTTCTTCCATATTCAGACGATCCGCCGCATACCGAAGAACGTTGGAATAATAGACATCTTCCCCTGTTTCCGCCCGCAGTCTGATATGGATATACGGATAGGCGGAAGTATCCCATTGATCGGTGGGAAATGAGATGTAAAAGCCGGCGTCGGCGCTCAAGGTATTGTGTTCGCCTTCTTGGATCCAGTTGATACCGTCAAAGGAGTATTCCGGTGAAGTGCTGGCTGCAAGCATTTCTTCCTGCTTGATATATTCACCCCGAAAGGTGTAGGCGCTTTGGCGGATAAAGGCATCCGCTCTGGTAAATGTCAGGGGATAGTCGTGATAGACCACGGTACAGACCGGATTTTCATGCGACTGCGCCTGAGAGAAAACGCCCTGCGCCTGAAAACGCTGGCGCTCATCCTGCTGTTTTTGAGTATCTGACATATCCCAGGAAACAGCAATCGGCGCATGATCCAGACAGGCGCCCTGATAATTGACACGACATGTGATTTCCGTAGGAAGCAGCTCATTAAGGGATTGTCCTTTTTCCACAATGACACAGACAGGATCTGTATCTGTCACAAACGGAGTGTCCGCGTAATGGATATTTCCTGCGATTCGACCGGCGGCAAAAGTATTTCCGACGGTCAGACTTGCGCCTTCCTCCTGCCACAGCGCGTATGAGGAGTCGCCGTTTTCTGCAAACGCCTCTACGGTCACGCCGTCAAGCAGCAGGGAACCGCCCTTTTCTACATGAAAGATGCCTTGCGCATTGCCTGCCCCCGAAAAGGTGAGATGACCGTCGCTCCATAATTCGACATCGGCGCTCACAAAGATGGTATAGCCGTCGGTTTCTACGAAAAGCGGCGGCAGATTCGGATAAGGGACAAAGAGATAAGGTGAGTCCATGGCGATATTTGCGGTCAGTCTGGCCCGGCCGCCGCTGTACATGTGAGAGTTCAGCCAAGCGGTCAGTTCTGTGGAAGAAGATACGTAGTCGAGCTCTGCGTTCGGCTCAGACAGGGAAGCAGTCGATGCGGTTGGCAGTGTATTTTCGGAAATGATGGAAGGTTCAGACGGTGACACTGTCGGCGGATTCGCGGGCAGCGTATTCTCTGAAACCGCAGGCATTTCAGCAGGCAGAGTATTCTCAGAAACCGTTGTCGGTTCCGGAAACGGCTCAGCCGCCGTTGCCCGGACGGTATTTGACAGATATAATGTAATGACAATGAGAAAGGTCGGCAGGAACCGACGATGCTTTTGGTTTTTCATTTGTCTATTCCTCATTAAAAAGTAAGGCGGATTACCCAATGAAACAAAATTTTCTGAAAAATTACATGCTGCAAACTGCGATTATCATTGTGGGTGCCGCCATTCTGACTTTGGCAGCCTTGTCTTTTGTTACCCGTTATGATAACAAATATATAGCAAAAGCACCGCTGACACAAGACCAATTTGTGGATATTCCGGGAAGTGGCTGTTATGCACTGGCGGATGGCTGGACCCTTTATCCCGATGCCCTGCTTTCGCCGCCGGATCTTGCCGCAGAAACAGAATCCGGGTATGCGGTGTGGGCAGGAGAGTATCCGAATCTGTCTCCTTTTCATCAGGACGGGAACCCATACGGGACTGCCACTTGGCGGCTGTTTCTGAAAGGAGACGGTATCGTCACACTCTGCCTGCCGGAACTTTTATGCGCCTCGCGTGTCTATGCAGGCGGCGAATATCTGGGAGGGACGGGTGAGGTTTCTCCTGAAGGTTATGTGCCCTTGATTCGGGATTCTTACTATTCTTTTCCCCTTGATGGGGAGACGGAACTGGTGATTCAGACGGCAAATTATTCGCATTATTATGGAGGAATCTGGTATGTGCCCGTCATCGGGGATGCTGACAGTGTTCATCATGCCGCAGCCGCGCGTATGCTGCTTTATGGGGGACTCTGTGCTGCGGCGGTAACGCTTGCCTTGTTTTGTATGGCTTATTGGAGGCGCAGGAAATCCGCCGCCGATATGGTAACGTTTTATTTCGGGATGCTCAGCCTATCATTTGCGCTGCGGATCGCTTATCCTTTTTTGCGGCTGCTCGGGCTGCCTTCCGTGCGGATCTTATATGCCATTGAGGATGGGGCGGCACTTGCCGGAATCTGTTTTACCCTGCGGATCATATTTTTACTGGTGCGTTCAGAGCGCTTCAAATATCTGCAAATTGGATTGCAGGTCATCTCGCTGACAGTCTGCGTGATGAGCGTGATTCTGCCGTTGTTTGCGTTTTCCCTTTTTCCTGCTCTGGTTCCGCTCTATGGCGTCTTTCTTTCCTGGTATAAGATCATCGTGGCGGGTCTGCTCATCGGGCTGACGGTTTACGGCTGTCTGATGGGTATTCCGCATAGCGGGACGATTCTTGCCGCGGCATGTGCAAACGGTATCTGTCTCTTTTACGGCGTTTTTTCCATCGGGAAGTATGAGCCTTTGGTGGGAGCTTATCCGGAAGAATACGGGGCGTTTTGCATGGTCATCGCCTTTGCGGTGCTGATGGTGAAAAGAAGTCACGCTATGGCGGCTGAGAATACCAGACTGCAATACCATTTGCAGGAGGAAGTGCGGGAGAAGACACAGCATTTGCAGGAGCTTCTCATGGAGAGGGGACAGTTGATCTCAGAGTTGGGACATGATATGAAATCTCCTCTGACGTCCCTTTCCAATATGGCGCAGATCATCCGCCTAAATGACATTATGCTGGATCAGGATACCCGCAGGAGAATGCTGCAGATCGAAGAACAATGCGGCATTTTATCGGAACGATTGAAGTCCATTCAGGAAATTGCCGGTCGTTCGAGCGTTTCGCTGCAGAGGGAAGATATGTTATTAAATTCGTTCCTGAACGATTTTTGCCGCGGCAGCCGCCCGATCATAGAGCTCAATGGGGCGACTTTTACGGAAGATATCACGCCGCGTCCGTGTCATGTGACGGCAAACAGGGAACAGCTTTTCCGTGCGCTGGAAAACCTGCTGTATAATGCCGCTGACTTTACGCCGACGGATGGGGAGATCACGGTTTCCCTGCGTGCGGACGAGGACTTTGCCTATATTGTTGTTTCCGATACGGGCTGCGGCATATCGGAAGAAGATCTGCCTTATATTTTCCGCCGCTCTTTTACGACCAGAAGCGATCGAGGGGGACAGGGGCTGGGGCTTGCCATCACCCGCGACATTATTATGGAACACGAGGGGCGGATCGAGGTAGAATCTGAGGAAGGAAAAGGCAGCACGTTTACGATCGTGCTGCCGATATTGCAGTAAATTTATAATTTTTCCGGCTCCGGATAATCCACTCCGAACGTATCGACAGTAACCGTCTGCATTACCTGATCTTCCAGCGGTCTGTCCTCATAATCGGTGGCTGTTTCAGCAATCTTATTGACATTTTCCAACCCTTCGATCACTTTCCCAAACGCCGCATAAGCGCCGTCCAAATGGGGGCTTGTTTTGTGCATGATGAAAAACTGGCTGCCTGCGGAATCGGGGTGCATACTTCTCGCCATGGAGAGGACGCCTTCCGTGTGGTTTAAGTCGTTATCGAAGCCGTTCTGCTTAAACTCGCCCTTGATGGAGTAGCCGGGACCGCCCATGCCGGTCCCCTCGGGATCGCCGCCTTGGATCATAAAGCCCTTGATGACGCGGTGAAAGATCAGACCGTCATAGAATTTTTGGTTGATCAGGCTGATGAAATTATTGACGGAGGTCGGCGCGATCTCTGGATAAAGTTCCGCCTTGATCACGTCGCCGTTTGCCATGGTGAAAGTTACGATGGGATTGTTTGCCATAATGATAATTCCTTTCTTTTTTATGATAGAATATTATTATTGTATAAAAAAGCAGCTGAATTGTCCATGCGATACATTAAAAAACGTCAAACAAAAGCTTCTTGTAACTTTCTCTGGCGCTCGCCGTGTAAGTGCGCGAGATCGGTATCAGCGTATCTTCTATATAAAACCCTTCCTTCGCCAGTTTGGTGACGTGCCGGATATTTACGATGAAACTCTTATGACAGCGAATAAAACAGTGCTCGGTCAGTCGCGGCTGCATTTCGTCCAATTTGCCGTAAGAGGTGTGCCTTGTCCCGTCCTGCAGATGAAAGTGCAGGATATGGTTGGAGCTGGAAACATAAGAGATATCCGATTGGCGGAGTATGGTATCTTCTCCGTTAAAGGTGATTCGCAGCGTTTCCTCCGGGCGGTTGATGATGTCGGAGGTTTTCTGTAATACTTCGGTCAGAGAATTCTCCTGCACGGGTTTGATCAGATAATGAAAGGCATAGAGGTCAAAGGCTTCCCTGTAAAAGTCTTCGCTGGTCGATAAAAAGACCAGAAGGGCGTTCCTGTTCTGCGTGCGGATACGACGGGCCGCTTCCACGCCGGTTATTCCCGGCAGATAGATATCCAACAGAAACAGATCAAATTTCCTGCCGTTTGCTTCTATATCGTGGAGCATAGATTCGGCGTCCTCGTATTCCGTTATATCGCAGAGGATATCTATTTGGCTAAGTATGTGAAGCAGATGCGCCAAATCTTTGATGTTGTCTTCACAGACTGCAATGCGGATCATATACGTTCTCCCTTTTCGTGTCGTTTCATATAGTGGATGTATTTTTTCTAATGATAGCATGTATGGAACTGACTTGTAAATAATCAGCAGGTCTCTGTTCGGCTGATATTGATTGCAGCGGGAATTGTAGTAATTTTTATTCTGTGGTATCATATAAAAATAATACGGACGGCGAAAAACATGGCTGGAGCGGGGCATGGAGGAACAGATGATTATACTGAGGGATTTATCCATATTTTGGGCGATGTTTCATGTTATTTTTCTGTTCCTCATGCTGTTTCGGTCGAGGTTTACCCGCAGAAAGACGATGGTGGCGGCAGTTGTGGGCATGGGTGCATTAATGGCAGCAAACGGAGTCGGTCTGGTTTTGTTTGGGATTGATGCAATTGCCAAGCTGTTCCTGTTTACCTGTTCCGTCCCCAGTTTTATTTTTTTCTATGTAATGAGTGCGGATAAACGATTTCGCTTCCTACTGTCCTTTTGTCTGGCGGATTCCACCTGTCTGTGGGTTATGGCGGTGACGACCCTGATGGACTATTATCTTGGGGGCGGAAGTTATGTATTGATGTTTGTAAGCCGCCTGATTGCCTTTCCGTTGCTGGAATATCTGGCGTGGCGGTATTTGCGGAAACCTTATCTGGAATTGCAGAAAGAAGTGGAAAAGGGCTGGGGGACTTTTGCGGGAATGACCATGCTGTACTATATTTTGCTGGTGATAGTGGTGCAGTTTCCCACGAATATCACGGAGCGCCCGGAGGATACGTTTCTCTGCGTGCTGGTGTTGGTTTTGATGTTGTTTAATTACGCCGCTATCTTTACGGCGCTCTATAGACAGCTTTTGGTATATCGGGAGCAGCAGAGGGCGAGGAGCCTTTTGGAACAAAAGAATATGCTGGAAGCGCAGCTTGAGAACCAGCAGCGAATCCGTAAAATGAAGCACGATATGAAAGGGTACACGGCAACACTTTCCGGCCTGTTGACGGACGGTAAAACGGAGGAGGCGCTGACTTATTTAAAAGGCGCAGAGGGACAGATGGGCGTTCAGCGGGGACAGTTTTGCGAAAATCCTTATATCAATGCGGTGTTTATTCATTATGCAGAGAAATTCGAGGAAATGGAAATCGATTACAGGATGGAGGTTCAGATCGGGGGAGAGGATCTGCCTTATATGGATTTGTGCAGCATATTGACAAACGGGCTGGAAAACGCCTGCGATGCGTTAATGGGGCTGGAAACGGAGAAGCGCGAAGTCTCTGTCCGAATGAAATATAACAGGGATCATCTTGTGATGCGGATCAGAAACAAGTGCCGGGAGGATTTGCATATGGAACAGGGAACGCTGCCTGTTACGGATAAAGAAGGCAGCGAACACGGCTTTGGCATGATTACGATAAAAGAGGCGGCACAGCGTCTGAACGGAGAGATGTTTTGTTATACGGAAGACGGGAATTTTGTACTGGATGTCATGATTCCGTGCAGTTCGTTTCAGAGCGGCGCCGTGCAGTAAAAAGTGTGACAAATAAGAAGGCGGCGGAATGGTCTATGTTGGAAACCTACCATTTTGGAAAAGATATTCTGTATGTTACGGATGAGAGAGAAGCTTATGTCTCTCTGCGGGAGAAGGGCAGTTATGTTCTGCCGTACCTGCATGAGGGTGTAAAGAGCGAGGACTTCCCGGGGGCTTCCTGGCTGGTGGAAGATTTGGAGAAGATGGACAAGGATTCTCTGGAACCGGTGTACAGACGACTGGCGGGGCTGCCGTGGGAAATTTTAGAAACCAAACGCTGCCGGGTGCGGGAGACGACGGTGGAGGATGTGGACAGTCTTTACCGCATTTATGCGGAGTCTTCCGTCACGGAATATATGGAAGACCTTTTTGCGTACAGGGATGAGGAAATTGCTTATATCAAAGACTATATCGAGAAGGTATATGCTTTTTACGGTTATGGGATGTGGACGGTTCTGGAGAAGGAGAGCGGCGCGGTGATCGGCAGGGCAGGAATCAGCTGGCGGGAGGGTTACGATGTGCCGGAGTTGGGTTTTGTGATCGGTGTGCCCTGGCAGGGAAAGGGATTCGCGTATGAGGTCTGCGAGGCGATCCTTCGTTATGCGAAGGAGGAACTTGCTATGGAACAGGTGCAGGCACTGGTGCAAAAGGGGAATAAAAAGTCCCTCAGGTTATGCGAAAAGCTGGGGTTTGAGCAGGACAGGGAAGTGTGGGAGGATGGCGCTTTGCATGTGCGGCTGGTGAAGGAGAAAATCACGTTGTGATTATCTCTGCGAGTTCCGTAAAGCGAATCTTGAAGGAACAATAGGGGAGAAAATGAAATCGCACCTGTCAAATGACAAGCGCGATATCTTTGTTAATATTACGAATCCTACGCGGCTCCAGGACGGAACAACATATGACTCTGATAATATTATACACTATATTTGTATGGCGTCAACCGATATTTTATTCGAGAGCAGTGTTTTTCGTTCGGTTTTTTAGAATAGTAGCTTCACGTATCAATTTTGTGGACTTAATTTCGTCCTGCTTACCGTAAATGCTGTCTTTTAGTTTGTAAATCTGATTTGTGATTGGTTTTATATCATTTTCGTGGATGCAGACGGCAAGTAATACGGGGTTTTTGGTTGCATCGGTGGGACGTGGGTAGCCGCTTTCACCAATAAATGTAAGCATAAGTTTAAAAACTCCTTTGTAAAGTATTGTATCAATTATACTATATTGAAAGATAAAGGGGAAGTATTGACGAGAGTATACGGGACGGGGTAAACTGTTTTGGATGCCCGCGAAGCATGGCAATGAACTTTGCGGGTCTGGATTGTATGATGCGGAATTGGAGAACGTTATGAAAAAACCAACGATAAGTATGAAAACCCGCAACTCCATGCTCCTGCTGCTTACTGCCTTGGTCTGGGGCGTGGCTTTTGTAGCGCAGAGGCAGGGCGGCGCTGCAGCGGGCCCCTATACCTTTAACTGCATCCGCTCTTTTCTGGGCGGGCTGGTGCTTTTGCCGGTGATCGCTTTTTTGGACAGACATAAGGCGGGGAAAAAGCCGCAGTCAAAAGAGGAGCGGCGCAGGCTGTCGCTTGGCGGTGCTCTTTGCGGGCTGATTTTGTTTGTGGCAAGCACCTTCCAGCAGATGGGCATGTATTACGGGACTACAGCGGGCAAGGCGGGATTTTTGACGGCGTGCTATATCCTGCTGGTGCCTGTGTTAGGGATTTTTCTTGGGAAAAAATGCGGCTGGAATGTATGGGTCAGCATTCCGGTGGCGGTGATCGGACTTTATTTTCTCTGTCTGACTGAAAAGGTTTCCCTTCAATTGAGTGACGGATTGGTACTTTTATGTGCGGTATGCTTTTCCGTGCACATTATGGTGGTGGACTATTTTTCGCCGCTGGTAGACGGGGTGCGCATGGCATGTATCCAGTTTTTGATCTGTGGAGTGTGGGGGATGTTTCCGATGATTGCCGTGGAGATACCGCAAATGGGTCCTGCGGCATGGCTGCAGTCACTGGGGAGCATTGACGTGTGGATCCCGATTTTATATGCGGGTTTTATCTCCTGCGGCGTGGGTTACACGCTGCAGATCGTAGGGCAAAACGGGGTGAATCCTGCCATTGCCTCTCTGCTGATGAGTCTGGAATCGGTCTTTTCCGTGCTGGCGGGTATGGTGATTTTGCATGAGACCATGACGGGGCGGGAAGTTCTGGGGTGCGTGCTGGTGTTTGCGGCGGTGATTTTTGCGCAGCTGCAGTTTGATAGAAACAGGCAGAATAAAGAATAGGACAGGCTTTACACTGATTGACGCATCCGTTATAATAAAAATGGTTGATGCTGTCGCAATTTCCTAATGGTAGAAAAAGGGGTGAAAGGATGGTACAGGAGATGACAGAAAAAGAACTGATTACCGTGACAATTGATAATTATATGAATTTGCAACGGATTAAAAAGGCAAATGGAGATACGGTCAATAAGGAGCTGGATTACCAACTGAGAGGGTTGGTTGCCAAGTTATCCAGTCTGGGTGTCAATGTTGAAGATTTGACACTGTAAAAACGGAATGGGGGAAAAGATTGTATTTAATTGTATACAATAATACATTTATACAAAATACGCTTGACATGGAAAAATGACGGTGCTACAATCCAAGTCATAAAAGCAAAGGCGCTTTGAGGAAACTCAAGGCGCTTTTTGTATTTGAGGAGGATGAAAAAATGACAGATGAGATTATGGAGGTACTAAACGGTCAGATTTTCGGAGTCTGGTTTCTGATCGGTGCGGCGCTGGTGTTCTGGATGCAGGCAGGCTTTGCTATGGTGGAGACGGGCTTTACCAGAGCGAAGAACGCGGGAAACATCATCATGAAGAATCTGATGGATTTCTGTATCGGCACGGTGATGTTTATCCTGATCGGTTTCAGTCTGCTGCTTGGTGAGGATATGGTGGGGCTGATTGGAAAGCCCGGGTTCGATATCTTTACGGCGTATGAAAGTTTTGACTGGTCGAATTTTGTATTTAATCTGGTGTTCTGCGCGACCACGGCGACGATCGTTTCAGGTGCCATGGCGGAGCGAACCAAGTTTTTGAGCTACTGCATTTACTCGGGTGTGATCTCGGCGTTGATTTATCCGATCGAGGCGCACTGGATTTGGGGCGGCGGCTGGCTTGCGCAGATGGGGTTCCACGATTTTGCGGGTTCCTGCGCGATTCACATGGTAGGCGGCATTTCCGCGCTGGTAGGCGCGAAGATCTTAGGACCCCGTATCGGCAAGTTTACTACCGATAAGAATGGCAAAGTCACGAAAGTAAATGCGTTTCCGGGACACAGCCTCCCGCTGGGCGCGCTTGGGGTGTTCATTCTCTGGCTCGGTTGGTACGGTTTTAACGGTGCGGCGGCGACCAGTGTGGAGCAGCTCGGTTCCATCTTTGTGACGACGACGATCGCTCCCGCGGTGGCAACGGTAGTGTGTATGGTATTTACCTGGATCAAATACGGAAAGCCCGATGTTTCCATGTGTCTGAATGCGTCTTTGGCAGGTTTGGTGGCGATTACCGCACCCTGTGATGTGACGGATGCCTTCGGCGCGATCGTGATCGGTGCGGTAGCGGGTCTGCTGGTAGTGTTCGGTGTCTGGCTTCTGGATTACAAGCTGCGGATCGACGATCCTGTGGGTGCTGTTGCGGTACATATGATGAACGGTATCTGGGGAACACTTTCGGTAGGTCTTTTTGCGACGAATACCGCGCCGGGCTACTCGATCGCGGACGCTTCCGGTACACAGCTTGTAGGGTTGTTTTACGGCGGCGGATTGAAACTGATGGGATTGCAGTTGATCGGTTTTGCGTCGGTGGCGGCGTGGACGCTTGTCACGATTACGGTCGTATTTCTGGTGATCAAGGCGACGATTGGGCTGCGGGCTTCTCAGGAGGAGGAGATCGTTGGTCTGGATGCGACCGAGCATGGTCTGGCTTCCGCGTACTCCGGTTTCAGCATTATGGATGTATCGGGTGCGATGATTATGGATGTGAACGAGAATACCAGTTTGGGTGCGGATGATTACGACGCAGCTTCACAGGTACAGAAGGATGCAGCTGTCAAGGTGGCACAGGTGCCGATGGCTTCCGCTACGGGTATGTATAAGGTGGCGATCATTGCGAAACTGTCCCGCTATGATAAATTGCGTAAGGCTATGAATGATCTGGGCGTAACCGGAATGACGGTGACGCAGGTCATGGGCTGCGGCATTCAGAAGGGTGCGGGCGAAAAATACCGCGGCGTTGAGATGGATGCGACCCTTTTGCCTAAGGTAAAGGTCGAAGTGGTAGTCAGCAAGATTCCCGTGGACACGGTGGTGGAGGCAGCCAAGAAAGCGCTCTATACCGGGCATATCGGAGACGGCAAGATTTTTGTTTACAATGTGGATAAGGTTGTTAAAGTCCGCACGGGCGAGGAAGATTTCGATGCCCTGCAGGACGTAGAATAATCGCGAAAGCAATGAGCAGTGCCGTGAAGCATTCAGACAAATGGCTGCTTGCAGACAAATTTGTCTAAATGCGGAACGATAGGGCGAATGCCCGCGTGCGAGATGAAGCGAAGCGGAATCGAGCGGAGCACTGCGAAAGGTTGAAATAAATAAGCTTACATCAATATCCCTTAGTGTGTATATATTACTCAATACGAGACCCTCGGCGCTCCACCGCCGGGGGTTTCGTATTGCAGTTTTTTCCTATATGAGATACAATAAATATCACCTATTATCGATACGGATCTGAGAGGATGAGGATCTCATTTTATGGAGGAAAACCCAAAAAGAAATAAAAGAGTAACCGTCATTGTCAGCTTGGCGGCAGGCATTCTGTTGGCGGCGGTCCTGATCGTGGTCGTTATGGCATATCGCGCCAAAAATGCCGTGCCTGAGGGATGCTTTGATTACACGGTGCAAAAGCGGCAATACTATGTGGAATATTCGGAACAGTATGACTATCTGGATGTGCTCACGATCGAGTATCCGGTATTAGTGGAAGCGGAAGAAGCGCAGGGGCAGTTGGAACATTTGCAGCAGATCAACGACGCTTTTTATGAGACTGCCATGGATCGGGTGAATTATTGGCATTTGCAGCCGGACGATGAGGTGAAACGGGCGCAGGAAGCCTATCATATGTTCACCGCTGATGTACAGTGCGATGTGCCGTATCACAGCCAGTATCTTGTGAGCGTTCATTTTTGGGAAACGGATTCGCCGATTTATCCGGTCTGGTATATTTTTAAGACACAGCGGGGGATGACGGTGGATCTGCTGACGGGGGAGTGTTATGCGCTTGCGGATATCCTGCGTGTGGATGAGGACTTTATCAAATTATGGATAGAAAAGCTGAATCAGAGACAGGGAGAAGAAGTCATCGTGCCTGAGGATGCGGACATTATGCTGGACTGGTTTCACGGTTCGGACGAGGAGATCGCCGAGAAGTATCAGTTTGTGCCGTATTTTTATCTGACGGAGGATGGGGCATTTGTGATCGGCATTTCTCTGGATGCAAAGCTTAAGGGGATTTCCGGTTACGGTGTTTTTGACAGTACATTTTATGCGAACATGACGGCCGAAGATCTTGCGCCCTATCGGACGGAGGCGTTGTTTTGGGAGCGGTATGACAAAGCACAGAGTGCCGGGGAGATACGTGAATGCGAGGAGAAACAGCAAAATATATGGCTTGGAGAAGAAGGCGGCGCAACAAAATATTGGGAAGACAGATAGGGGCAGCCGTTTTGGCAGGTGCGCTGTTTTTGGGCAGCCCGTATTCTGTGGTGCAGGCGAAGGAGGACTTTGCTTTAAGCCACGAGAAACCGGAAGGGGAAGCCTATGTGCTTTTTTCGGCAAAGGATGAGACCTGCGAAGTAGGAAAGGGCGATTCCCTGTGGAAGATCGCGGAACGTTTGTGGGGAGACGGCAGACTTTACGGAAAGCTGTATGAGCAGAATCAGGATACGGTGACCGATCCGAATCTGATTTTGCCGGGACAGATCCTGCAGTCGGCGAGTCCCTTTTATATCAGGAAACAGCAAAAAGCAAACGGTGCCATAGGGATTCAGATGGGGCAGTATCAGTTTGATACGCCGCCGGGATGTACGGTGGGTGTATTGGGAAACGAGAGCGGCGCGAATTTTGCTTTATTTGGTGCGGAAGAAGGGTATGATATTGCCTGTCTGGTGCGGGAAAAGGAGGAGGCGCTTGACGGACCCGAAGCCTATGACGCCTGGGAAAAGGCAGTCAGGGCTTACGCGGAGGAAACTTATGGGGAAGCGGTGCAGAATCTGCGGTTTGAGCAATACCTTTCAGAAAAAGGGGAACCTGTCTGGCTGTATTCCTATACCTATGTCATAGATTTATCGGTGTATCAGGCAGAGGGAAGTACGCAGATCGATGTCAGTGTAGGATTGAAGCAGAGCAGGAAGATGCAGGCGGAGTTCGTGGGATTTTCGATCAAGGCGCAGGAGCTTGACAATATGGTAAGGTATGTGACGGCGAGCTTTGAGGAAACCATGGCGGAGGGTGATGTATGCAGGGTAAATGAGCAGAATATGCAGATCTATCCTTCCGTTGCCTGGGAAGCGTCGTCTTTTAATGCCTTTGCCTGGGTGGAACAGTATTTTGACGATATGCTTACGGAGATCACCGGCGGTCGGGATGAAGAAGGCAGCAGAAAAGAAACTATTTTAAAGCGAATGAGAGAAGGAAAAGGGGCATAAAGCAAAAAATGGAGAAAGGGGTGTTGCTAAGTGATGACACAGTTTGATTACAGTAAGGTGAAGGATCCGCGCTTTTTCAAGGAAAATGTGCTGCCCGCACATGCTGCCCTGCAGTTGTATGCCAATGAGAAGGAGGCGGCGCAGGGAACAAGCAGTCTGGTGCAGTCCCTGGACGGTATCTGGAAATTTTCTTATGCGGTGAACATGGATTCGGCAGTGAAAGGATTTGAGCGGGAAGATTACGACTGCAGACCCTGGGCGGATATCCGCGTGCCGGCGCATATTCAGATGGAAGGGTACGACATCCCGCAGTATGTCAATTCGCAGTATCCGTGGGACGGCAGGGAGGAGATCGTGCCGGGAGAGATTCCGCAGCGTTTTAATCCTGTGGCAAGCTATGTGAAGTATTTTGCAGTCCCGGAAGCGATGTGCGGACAGGAAATCCGCATTGTTTTTGAAGGTGCTGAGAGCGGGATAGCGCTTTGGTGCAACGGTGCCTATGTGGGTTACAGTGAGGACAGTTTTACGCCCTCAGAGTTTGATCTGACACCGTATTTGAAGGATGGCGAAAATAAGCTGGCGGCGCAGGTCTTTAAGTGGACCTCGTCAAGCTGGTGTGAAGATCAGGATTTTTACCGTTTTTCCGGTATTTATCGGAGCGTATATTTATATGCGGTTCCGCGTGTGCACGTAGAGGATCTGACCGTGAAGACGCTCTTTGAGGACGGCAGTTTTGAGAAAGCGAAGCTGTCTGTACAGGGTAAGATAAAGGGAAACGGCGCATATAAAATCTGCTTAAAAGACGGTCAAACGGTGATTTTTGAAAAAGAGGCGAAAATGCAGGCAGAAGCAGGCGACACGTTTACCTGTGAAGAAATCATCGAGAAGCCGAGGCTTTGGAGCGCGGAAGATCCTTATTTGTACAAGCTGGAGCTGACCTGCCTGGACGAGACGGGAAAGACGGCGGAGTATGCTTCGCAGCTTGTGGGTTTCCGTAAATTTGAACTGAAAGACAGGCGTATGCTCTTAAACGGAAAGCGCATTGTATTCAAGGGCGCGAACCGCCATGATTTCAGCTCCGTATCGGGGAGGCATGTGTCCTATGAGGAGCTGTTAAAAGATATCGTGACCATGAAGCGTAATAACATCAACGCGATCCGCACGTCCCATTATCCTGACGACGAGAGATTATACGAGCTCTGTGACCGTTACGGGCTTTATCTGATCGCGGAGAATAACATGGAAACGCATGGAAGCTGGGGGGCTTATCTGACGGGCAAAAAAGATATGTCCTTCGTGGTGCCAAACGATAAACCTGAGTGGAAGGAAATGATGTATGACCGCATCCATTCCTGTTTCCGGCGGGATAAAAATCATCCTGCCGTGCTGATCTGGTCGTTGGGAAATGAGTCTTACGGCGGAGAGACGATCTACGAGATGTCGGAATTGTTCCGCAAGCTCGATGATACCAGACTGGTGCATTATGAGGGTGTCTTTCACGACAGGCGTTACAATGATTCCTCCGATATGGAGAGCCGCATGTACGCAACGGCGGCGGATATCGAGGAATATCTGGAAAAGGACGGGGCAAAGCCTTTTATCTGCTGTGAATATACCCACGCTATGGGTAATTCCTGCGGAGCGATGCATAAGTATACGGAGCTTGCCGATCGGGAAAACTCAGGTTATCAGGGCGGATTTATCTGGGATTATATCGACCAGAGCATTTACAAAAAAGACCGTTACGGGAAGTGGTTCCAGGCCTACGGCGGCGACTTTGGCGAGCGTCCCACAGATTATCATTTCAGCGGCAACGGCATTGCCTACGGCGGGGAACGCGAGGCGTCTCCCAAGATGCAGGCGGTGAAATTTAATTATCAAAATATCAGTGTTTCGGTGCGGGAGAAGGAATTTGAGGTCCGGAACAAAAACCTCTTTGTCTCCACGGATCATTATCGTTGTATGGCGGAGCTTTTGCGGGACGGCGTCTGTGTAGAGTGCAGAGAGCTTACGGGGATCGCCGTGGAGCCGGAGAGCAGACAGACCTATCCGCTGCCTTTTACCGTACCGGATGCGCCGGGCGAGTATGCGGTGACGATATCCTTCTTATTAAAGGAAGACGAGTTGTGGGCAAAAGCCGGACATGAAGTGGCATTTGGGCAGGCGGTGATCGGAAAAGTGGATGCGCCCGCGGCGGAACGGAAGAAACCTTTTACCGTGATACGCGGCAATGAAAATGTGGGTGTGCGGGGAGAGGATTTTGAGGCGCTGTTTTCGGAGTCTTCTTTCGTAGCCCCTGCTTTTGGGCTGGTCTCTTACCGCTATGCGGGTAAGGAGTTGATCGAAACCACACCCAGACCGAATTTTTGGCGTGCGCCTACGGATAATGACAGCGGAAATAACATGGCGGGCAGACAGGGACAGTGGAAATTGGCAAGTCTTTATGCCAAAGCGAAAAGTATGGGCGAAAGGCAGGGTGAGAATCCCATTGTTCGAGAGGAAAAGGATCATGTCAGCGTGACTTATCTTTACGATCTCCAGACGACTCCCGCAGCGTCCTGTACATTAAATTATAAGGTGTACGGCGACGGAAGCATCTGCGCGACGCTCAGCTACGACCCGGTGGAGGGGCTGCCCGATATGCCTGAATTTGGGATACTGCTGAAAATGAATGCGGATTATGATCATCTGGAATGGTACGGCAACGGTCCCGAAGAGACCTATGCCGACAGAGAGCAGGGCGCGAAGCTGGGCGTCTATCGGAATCTGGTGGCGGATAACATGGCTGCTTACCTTGTACCCCAGGAATGCGGCAATAAAACAAGAGTTCGTTGGGCGAAAGTAACGGACAGGCAGGGCCGGGGTATGCTCTTTAGCGGGAAGGACTTGAGTTTTTCGGCTCTGCCATACACACCGCATGAGATGGAGAACGCGAGACACCCGTACGAGCTTCCGCCCGTACACTATACCGTGGTTCGTGTGGCAGGCGGACAGCTCGGCGTGGGCGGCGACGACAGCTGGGGCGCACCCGTGCATCCCGAGTATCATCTGGACGTGAGTGGGAAGGTGGAATTTAGTTTTACGTTTCGGGGAATATAATATTAAAAAACGGAGGTAAGAATGCGCAAAACAAAGATCGTATGTACCCTTGGTCCTTCTACAGATAATGAGGAAGTGCTGCGGCAGATGATGCTGGCGGGCATGAACGTGGCAAGGTGTAATTTTTCTCACGGCGTTCACGAAGATCACAAGAAAAGGATGGACGTGGTGAAAAAGCTGCGGAAAGAAGTGGGCATTCCGGTGGCGATCCTGCTTGACACAAAGGGTCCCGAGGTGCGTGTCAAAAACTTTAAGGAGGGAAAGGTCATCCTGGAGGAAGGGCAGCTCTTTACCCTGACAGCCGATGAAGTGGAGGGTACCAAGGATAAGGTCAGCGTGACGTATAACCGCCTCTATGAAGATTTGGAAGTAGGGATGCGCGTACTGATCGATGACGGTCTGATTGAAATGACGGTAGAGAAGGTCAATAAGAATGATATTGTCTGCCGCGTGATAAACGGCGGTGTGGTATCCAACCACAAAGGCGTCAATGTACCCGACGTGGATCTGTCCATGCCCTATATCAGTGATAGAGACAGGGAGGATATTCTCTTTGGTATTGAACAGGACGTAGATTTTATCGCCGCTTCCTTTGTGCAGAAAAAGGAAGATATTTTGCAATTGAGAAAGCTCCTTGAGAAAAACGGCGGTGAGGATATCAAGATCATTGCCAAAATCGAAAACGCGCAGGGCGTGGCGAATATCGACGATATTCTGGCGGTGTCCGACGGCGTGATGGTGGCAAGGGGAGATATGGGCGTGGAAATCCCTTATGAGGAAGTGCCCGTGATCCAGAAGGAGATCATCAAGAAAGTATACCGCGCGGGCAAGCAGGTGATCACCGCTACGCAGATGCTGGAATCCATGATCAAGAATCCGAGACCGACCCGCGCGGAGACGACAGACGTGGCAAATGCAGTCTATGACGGCACCAGCGCGATCATGCTCTCAGGGGAGACGGCGGCAGGTTCCTATCCCGTGGAGGCGGTGAAGACAATGGTGAAAATAGCGGAGCGCACGGAGCAGGATGTGGATTATCGGAAACAGTTTTTCCTGCTGGAGCGGGAAGCCAATCCCGATGTGACGGATGCCATCTGCCATGCGACCTGCACGACGGCTCACGATTTGAATGCGAAAGCCATCGTGACGGTCACAAAATCCGGCAGATCCGCCAGAATGATATCCCGCTACCGCCCCAAGAGCGATATCATAAGCTGCGCCACCACCGAAAAAGTATGCAGGCAGCTTGCCTTAAGCTGGGGCGTGACACCGCTTTTGATCAAAGAGGAAAAGGATGCTTACGTGCTCTTTGATAAGGCGATTGCGGCGGCGGAAAAGAAGGGGCTTTTGCAGAAGGACGATCTGACGGTCATCACTTCCGGTGTGCCCATCGGCATCTCCGGCACCACCAATATGATCAAGGTGCGGATCGTATAGGGAGCGGTTCCGAGAAAAAGGAGACAGAACATGTCAGGGTGTGAGGAACAGACAGGCAAGCGGCACTGTCAAAAGACTTAACACCGTAGTCAAAATAATGCCCTGCGAGATGGCTTCGGTTTCCATGTCCATCTGCTTTGCCAGCATCAGGGGCATGTTGGCGGCGGGAACCGCGACCATCAAAAGCATGGTATTCAGGATTAGTTTGTTATCCAAAAAGCAGCGCATCAAAAGCACGCAGCCGATGGGAACCAGAACCTGCCGCAACAGGGTAAAGGCATAGAGTTTCGGATGGGAAAAAATGTCCTTCGGAGCCATCTGTGCTACGGATACGCCCAGCACCAGCATGGATAGCAGGGTGGTGGCGCGTCCCGTATAGGAGAGGGCGGAGGAGATGATCTCGGGTACGGGAAAATTTCCCAAGTAAAACAGGATGGTAACGGCGGCGGAGATCGTGCCGGCGTTTACCAGTTTTTGCAGGCGGTTTGCGGGGGCAGCCGTGCTTTCCTGTGTCTGTCCTGCATTTGCCCTCTGCAAAAGGGAGATGCCAAACGTGTAGATCAGCAGGTTAAAGAGCAGGTTAAAAATTGAGACAAAAATCAGAGACTCACTGCCCAGCACTGCGGAGGCCAGAGGGATGCCGATAAAGCCCACATTGCCGAAAACGGTCAGCATTTGATAAGCATAGCGGGAACTTTTGGGAATCCGCAGAATGTGAGGGATCAGGAAGCCGACAGCAATCAAAATCGCAAATATGGCGGCATAAACGACAAGCGCCATGCCAAGCTCCCCAAGCGTTGCCTTGGGACCGTCGTCAAGGGCGGAACAGATCAAAAGCGCCGGATTGGTAACGTTGATGATCAGTCCTGAGATTTGCTTGGAGCCTTCTTCCGTAATCAGTTTACGGCGGTAAAGGACCATGCCGATGCCGATCAGGATAAAAATAATGACCATTTGTTGTAATACGACTGTGATACTCATCTCTTTTTCCTCTTTTTTCAGTATGTTCACCTCGAATTATTATAGTACCTTTTTTCAAAAATGAAAATAGAAACACAGGGAAAGAATCGCTTTACAAATAACAACAATTATGCTATGGTTGAAATAACATATCT
>DETS01000085.1:0-10283 GCA_002361735.1 Lachnospiraceae bacterium UBA3282
ATTGGATACAAAATGGAAAAAAAGTAAGATCATTATTAGTTTTTTGGCTTTTGCAGCAGGATTGACCATATTGGTCATTCATCTGATGTCGGCGGCAGCCCTGTTCGTGACTTGGGGAGAAAAGGTCTTTGCGGAACCGCTGGATTATCAGGAAAGCGGGGAATTTCGGTGGATCATCAGCAACAGACTCGCCGATCTTGTGGGCGTGGCCACCGGTGGGCACACCTATGCGTCTTCGGGATCTGTTACCGATTCCACGGGCGCGCGGTACAAGGATACGGCTGAATCCTACGAGGAGTGGACAGATCGGTTTTTAAGCGAAACGTCTGAGGTACAGGAGGAGACTGTGGTCGAGCAGTCAGCCGTGGAAAGCAATGTTGCGCAACAGGCTCTGAGTCTGGAAGATTTTGGCGGCAATGTGGACGATTATCTGGCGTATATGGCGGAACTGCAGGCCAATGACTATGAGCGGATGCTCGACGAATACGGACTTGCCGCCGGAGGATACGGATGGGGTGATGACAGCGGTTATTATACTTATGGCTCCGACAGCTATCTCTATGCGGATGAAAAGAGCTATATGGCGGACATGGCGAAAAACTTAAATCTCCGCTATGCCGTGATTTATCAGAACAAACTGCTTTACTCAAACATCGAGGCTTACGAGGAAAAAGCGGGCGAAGCGTGGAACGGTGAGGACTTTGCAAAAGCGCTTGACGCCAAAGCCTATAACTTCACGCTCTGGTTCAACAAAGAGGGCGACGGTAAGGTAGAGATCGTAAAGGACGGCAGGAAAGAGGATGTGTACGGCGACGGGCTTTACACGGATGCAAGCCGTTGGCGGGTGCCCGGTTATGCGAACTATCAGATGCAGAAAAAGACGAAGGACGCGGTCATCTTTCTGGCGGCAGCCAAGGAGCCGCAGCGTTATCTGGTAGCAAATGAAAAAGGAAGCGGGTACCGAAGCTACGGCGGCGACCTCGAGCGCTTAAAGACCAATACGGCCTATCTGCAGTATCAGGCGGAGCAGACGAGAAACTTTCTGGGCGCGGCGGCGGTTTTACTGCTCATTGCTTTCCTGATGAGAAAGAGCAGAAAACAGGCGGCGGAGCGCATTGGGAGCTTTCTGGGGAAGTTGTGTCTGGAAATAAAACTTGCCTTGTTTGTCATTCTGTTTTTTGCTTTCGCGGTGAAAGGCTGGGGAGTAATCAGCGAGGCAATCTGGTATTTCGGGACCAGTGGTTTTGGCTATTATAACTGGGATGTTTATTTAGGCGGCGATATCGCCTGGCAGTATACCCGCATCGTGATGAGCGGTGTGTATCTGGCGATTTTCTTCTGGCTCTTTTATCTGGCGGCACTGGATGTACGGTATAACGGGAAGCGCCAGAAAAAGCCTTTGATTGATCTGCTGCAGACAAAGGACTTCAAATATCCGATCCGGAAAAGGCTGGTGAGGAGACAGCGGTGGACGTTGATTGTGGAACTGGTGCTGCTTTCGCTGTTTGCGGCGGCGTTTGTGCTGTATGCATTGGTGGCGGAGAATCCGGAAGTTGCCGACAGGATATCTAATGCCGGCTTAGGACAGATTTATGAGGAAACGGTGGTGGAGAGTGCGGCAGTAGAAAGTGCGGCGGAATACGGCGAACCCGTATCAGTCGTGGGATCGGCGTATCTGCTGATCATGGAAGTGGTCTTTGCCATACTCGCCGTCTTTACGGGGCTGACGGCATGGGACTTAAAGAAGAACCGCCGGCTTGCCATGGATATCGGCGCGCTCTCAGACCAGATCCTCGCGGTGCGGGAAGGGAATCTTACGGGAGAACTTACTTTGTCTGAGGATACCGATCTGCGGGAGGCGGCTGACAACCTAAACCAGATTCAAAAGGGATTGGAAACAGCATTGACTGAACGGGTTAATAGCGAGAGGATGAAGGTGGAACTGGTGACAAACGTGTCGCATGATATCAAGACGCCGCTCACTTCCATCATCAGTTATGTGGAATTGTTAAGGCAGGAGCAGGATCTGCCGCAGCACGTCAAAGAATATGTGCAGATCTTAGGGGAAAAATCGGAGCGTTTGAAAAACATCGTACAGGATGTGTTTGAGATTAGCAAGGCGGCATCGGGACAACTGCCGATGCACATGGAAGTGCTGGATCTGAGTAAACTGCTGCGCCAAACCCTCGCGGACATGAGTGACCAGATCAGTCAAAGTTCGCTGGTGATGCGGACGACAATCCCGGAGGCACCCGTGTCTGTGCTGGCGGACGGTCAGAGACTGTACCGCGTGTTCCAGAACCTTTTGCAGAATGCGCTGCACTATTCGCTGGAAGGCTCCAGAGTGTACCTGACGCTTGCCGAAGAAGGCGGGCAGGCGGTAGTGCGTGTCAAAAATACTTCCAGCGTGGAGCTGGCCAACAGCAAAGATTTTACCGAGCGTTTTGTGCGCGGTGACGAGAGCCGTACCGACGGCGGCAGCGGGCTGGGACTTTCCATTGCCAAGAGCTTTACGGAGGCCTGCGGCGGGGAATTGACCGTGGAGACGGACGCGGATCTGTTTACGGTGACGGTGCGGTTTGACAGGGCGGAGCGTGCGCATGGACGAGAGGAAGATGTTGTGTCCGCAACGAAAACAACTGCGGCAGGAGAATCTGCGTCAGGGACAACGGGAGGCAAGGAGCCGATTGCACCAGAGGAGGTGAAGTCAGTATGAGGAAAAAAGGACAGGCGGCGGCAGTTGGTTTCGTGTCTGCCGCACGGAAAGGGAAAAGGATGTTATCGGTCGTTCTCTGCCTGGGCTTAAGCCTGGCGGTGACGGCTTGCGGGACAGGCGGCCGCAGTTACAGGGAGCAGTCGGTGACTGTCATACAGGGCGAACAGCAGGAAGTAGCAGGCACACAGGCGGCGGAAGCGCTGAGAGAGCAGGTTTTGTCGGAAATGTCCGATGAAGAAAAGAACTGGATGGGCGGGCTTTCCGGTAAGCAGCGGCTTGTAGACTTTGAGAGTCTCTGCGATGGTCTGCGGGAGAATTACCCTTATTTGGAACTGGCGAAGCGGCAGGTCGGGGCGGATCTGGATGCGCTGGAAACAGAATATCAGTCAAAAGTGGAACAGTGCGCAAACGACGATGCTTTTTTTTATACCTTAAAGGATTTTGTCAGGGAATTTTCATCCCTGGGGCATCTGGAGCTTTGGGGGCGGCGCTATGAGAGTGAACTTGCGTCTAACAGGGAATATGTTGAAGCGGCGGACAGGGAAGAGCAGGAACGGTGGGAGCCCTATCTTAAGGCATTGGATAATCCTCTTTCGCACAGGACCTATGCTTCCATGACAAAGTATTATCAGGATGTGGAATGCAGGATGGAGGAGAAGCGGGCGGAGGAAGGCGGTGGAGACCGCGGAGAATCCACAGAGGCAGAAGGGGAAACTGCCGTACTTGAGGAAGCGGCGCCTGCCAATGTGGAGACAAAGATTCTGGAATCCGGAAAGACAGCCTATGTTTCCATCGGGACATTTTATCCTGATAGGATGGAAGCTGACCGTAAGATCTTGTTGCCCTTTTATGAGAAAGTGAAAGACTGGGACAATCTGATTATTGATATCACAAAAAATCCGGGCGGCAGTATGAATTATTTTAATGAGCTGATCGCTGCGCCGCTTGCAGGAGAGACGCTGACGGTGCCGGGGTATCAGCTTTTTAAAGACGGGGACAACAACAGGGCTTTCCTGCGGGTGGAAGAAGGTGTCGCTTCCGGACTGTATCAGTCAATCAATGAACTTCCGGCGATGCCCAAGTTAAATCGGGAGGATGCCGCAGACTGCGACTGGTTTTATCCGGAGATCTATGAGGTAGAGCCGACAGGAAACGGATTTAGTGGGAAAATCTGGCTTTTGGTCAGTGAGAACAACTATTCTTCTTCCGAGTACGCAGCGATGTTTTCCAAAGCGAGCGGCTTTGCCACGTTGGTTGGCAGGACAACGAGCGGGGATGGAATTGGTACTGACCCGGCTTACCTCATTCTGCCAAACAGCGGTCTGGTGGTGCAGTACAGCCCTATGTACGGGGTGACGGCGGACGGTGCGGGGAGCGAGGAATGCGGCATCGTACCGGACATTGTGAGCCCGCAAGGGGAGAGTGCACTGGAGACCTGTCTAAAACAAATCGAGAAGAAATGAAATACAGAAAATGGTATTTCGTTCAAAAATGCGCTTGAAAGAACGTAATAAACCATATACTATAATATCATCAGAGAAATTCTAACAGATGTGCGTTCTGCACGTTCCAGACAGTTTCTGTCGGATTTTCTTAGATACTGAAAACTGAAAATGCGGCAGAAACGGAAACGTGCATCTGAGAGCAACATGCTTTCTTTTCTGCCGGGATACAGAAAGGAAAAAGTATGGCAAAAAGATTTGCATGGACACAAAGGAAATTTTGGAGATTCGGGAGAAGGGAAAAGGGACAGCGGAATGTAAAAGACAGGCTGTTTCGGTTCCTGTTTGAGGAAGACCGTGAGGCGCTTTTGCAGTTGTATAACGCCTTAAACGGAACCGATTATGAGGATGCCTCACAGCTTGTGATCGTGACAATCGAAAGCGCGGTTTATGTGGTAATGAAAAACGATCTGGCGTTTGTGAATGTACTTAGGGAGTTTACAGCGGGGAGTGCCAATAAAAAAGAAGCGTTTTCCGAGGCGGAGGCAGAGCAGAAGCTTTCGCGCTACTGGAAATAATGCAGAGAGATCCCGCCTATAGGAATGAAAAAACGCAATGAACAAAATACTAATCATAGAAGACGAAAACCTCATCAGGGAAGAACTGCAGACCCTCCTGTTAAACGCCGGGTTTGCAGTTTCCTGTATCACCGACTTTGAAAATACGCTAGCGCAGATTCGGGAAGAATCCCCGGATCTGATTCTGTTGGATATCAATCTGCCCGCGCAAAACGGCTATAGCTTATGCGCCTCCATCCGCCGCTTTTCCGATGTAGCGATTTTGTTTCTTACGGGGCGCAGCACGGCGATGGACGAGTTGCAGGCTTTGACTCTGCGCAGGATCGGGAAAGAGGGACTGATTCACACAAAGCGGGGAGTGGGGTATAAGATATGAGAATTTCCGACTGGATACGGGATAAAAGGGCAGTGTTGCTGGTCTGTTTTGCCGGTGCACTGTTCTTTTCTGTGCTTTTATGGCTGTTTGGCCTGGAAACCGGAGAAATCTGTCTGCTGTTTGTCTGTTTTCTTCTGCCGGCGGCGGGATTATTGGTGTGGGATTATCTGCGTCTGCGCAGACGGCTTTCGTATTTGCGGGCGGTGATGGAGGCGTTGGATAAAAAGTACCTCTTTGCGGAAATTGCAGACGCGCCAACGTCCGCATGGGAGAAGGAATACTTTGAAATGTTGAAGACCGCAATGAAGGCCATGACGGATGAAGTGTCTTGCGCAGATCGGCAGGGCAGAGAATATCGGGAATTTATTGAACAGTGGATCCACGAAATGAAGGTTCCGCTCACTGCCGTCAGGCTGCTTTGCGAGAACCATAAAACGTAGGTGTCCGGAAAGATCCTTACGCAGACGGAGCTGCTTATGCAGGGAGTGGAGCGGGTTTTATTCTATGCGCGGCTGGGAAGCGTGGAGAAGGACTATCTGATCACGGAGGTTTCGCTGAAAGCGTGTGTATCGGAAGTGCTGGCACAGAATAAGCAATTCCTGATCCGGAACAATGTTCGTGTGCAGACGGAAACATTGACCGATATGGTCTATAGCGATGCAAAGTGGCTGCAATTCATATTAAGTCAGCTCATCGTAAACAGTGTTAAGTATCAGGGCGCGTCGTCGCCGGTCATCACGATGGCGTCAAAAGAGCAGGAAAACTGCGTGACGCTGTCCGTTACCGATAACGGCATTGGCATCAGAGAGAGTGAAATCAGTCGTGTTTTTGAGAAAGGTTATGTCGGCAGCAATGGCAGGGCGGATTAGAATGCGGCGGTTGTTTCTTTGCGGCTGACGGGGTGTTTACCGAAGCCTTTGGTCAGGTCAATGAATATGGCAACGGCTTCGGCTATCTCCTTGTCGTTCCCGACAGGAAGGTCAAAGAGATGGAACTCGTATACAGCGTGTACGCGGCAGTCACCCAAAAGCCGCTTAGCGCTTCGGATTTGCAGCGGCTTACGTCTGTCTGTGAGGATCTGGCTTTCTTAGACCTCGGCATTGCAAGGAGCAATTTCGATGGTGCGCCTACTCTGTTTTATGGTGACTGGGATTTTCTTTCCGGGAAATGGATGGATAAGGCGGAATACAGTTACTTATACGCGATGTTGATCTGTCTGTTTTATCTGGCGTTCGTTCTGGAGATGACAGGCGCAGCCATTTTAGTGACGCAGATTCTCGGCGACTGGCAGGGAAAGCAGAGGCAGGAGTGCATCCTGCGGCAGCTTGGCATGGATGCGCGGATGATATTCAGGTTGAGAAATCGCCAATTGGCGCAGATCTTCCTGTTCCCGCTCATCCCCGCGCTTGTACTCAGCATCAGCTTTCCTGCTTTTCCTTCCGCACAAACATCAAGCCAAACGTCCCGATTCCACAGTTACTTGACACGGTAGCGGAAGCCCTTTGCAGCACGATCTTATCAAATGTGACATAACGAGCCACAATGGAAAGGATCTCGTCAATCTGCGCTACGCTGCATCCCGCATAGGTGACAAACAGGAGGCGGGAGTCGATCTGCGTGCTGTGCTTGAGCAATTTTTTCACGTACTGCCTGGTTGCCCTGTGCATATTGCCGGTTTCGATCCGCCAGAGCCCCAGCCTGTTTTTTGACATGGCAAGAACGGGATGGAGATTGAGCATGGAGCAGAGTTTGTGTACCGCGCCGGAAACCTTGCCGCAGCGGTGGAGCGTAGCTGTGCTCGGTACCAGGAAGTTGGAGAAGACGCGCTCTCTGTATCGTTCCAGTGCTTGGCAGATTTCAGGCGCTGTTTTTCCTTCCTCGGCAAGCATAGCCGCGTAGAGAACCATGAGACCGTGGCCGCTGCTGATATGACCGGAGTCTAAGATGGTCACGTTGTCAAAGGTGCCAGCAGCCTGACTTGCATTGAGATAAGCGCCGCTTAAGTCTGCCGTGGCGGTGATATGGATGACATGCTCCGCCTCTGTGAGCGTCTCCGCAAAGAAATACTCGTACTCGGAAGGAGACGCAGTGGAGGAATGTGCCTCATTGCCCTCGGTTTCCAGATAGGCGAGCAGGCTGTCGGAGGAGATCTCAAAGAGATCGCAGAAGCGGCCTTCTTTGGTATGGACATAGCAGTACATGAGGCGGATCTTAAACCGCTCCAACAGTTCGTTCGGCAGATCGCAGATGCAGTCCGCAGTGATGGCGACCTTGCGTTTCCTCGCACTGAGTACCTGATTGGGTCCTTCTAATGCTGCCTCGTCGTCTTCTTTGGTTTCCTTTGCCAGATATTCGATCAGTTCATGCGGCAGATACTGCAGCAGACAGGCCTCCAAAAGCGGGGTGCTGATGGGTTTTGCCAGATAGCCGTCGAAGCCCATACCGCGGTAGACCTGCTCGGCGTCGGACATGACGTTGGCGGTCAGGGCGATCACGGGCGTTTTCTGGCAGAAACCCTTGGACTGCGTGCGGACAGCGTTGAGCGTGGCAGCGCCATCCATTTCCGGCATCATATGATCCATGAGGATGAGATGGTAAGCGTTTTCCGCCGTCTTTTTTAAGGCTTCTTTTCCGCTTTCCGCAGTGTCCACCTGAACTCTGGTATCCCGCAGGAGCTTTACCGCCACCATCAGGTTCATGGCATTGTCGTCCACGACCAGGATGCGGGCGTCCGGAGCGATAAAGGTTTGTTGATAGCGGGTACGCTGGCTGAGCTGTTTCTGCGCGGCAAAGTTGATGGAACCGATGGGGCGCACATTGACAATGCGCTGTTTCAGTTCGATCGTAAAGGTAGATCCCTGATGGTAGACGCTGTCCACAGTGAGTTTGCCGTCCATCATATCCATCAGTTGTTTGGAGATGCTCAGTCCCAGTCCGGTTCCTTCAATGTTGCGGTTTTCCGTCTCATCCACCCGCTTGAAGGAGTTAAAGAGGTCGTCCAGACTTTCTTTGCGGATTCCCATGCCGGTATCCTGTACGGAGATACGCAGAAGAATCTGGTCTGCGGCGATACGCTCACCCTTTGCGGTCAGGGTGACGGAGCCTGCCGTTGTATATTTGACTGCATTGGTCAATAGATTGGTTACTACCTGTTTGATCCGCACTTCGTCTCCGTAGAGCATGGAGGGAATCTCGGGATCGATGTCTACCTTAAATTCCAAATCTTTCTGATGCGCACGGATCCAGACAAGGTTTACCAGATCGCTGAACATGGAACTGATCTCGTACTGGGTGGGTACGATGTCCATCTTGCCCGATTCCAGTTTGGACAGATCGAGGATATCGTTTATGGTCGTGAGCAGCATTTTGCTGGCGTTTTGGATGTTGATGGCATTCTCCGCAATTTCGTCTGAAATATCTTCCCGCAGGATCATTTCGTTGAGGCCGATGATGGTGTTGATGGGCGTGCGGATCTCGTGGCTCATATTGGCAAAAAAAGTATCTTTGGAGCGGGCGATCTGCTCTACTTCCCGCTTTTGCTGTTCGGCAATCTGTTTTTCCTGTTCGTAGGTCTTGGATTGAATCCGCAGAAGAATACCGATAAACAGGCTCACGCAGACCAATGCGATAAAGGAGTCGGAGAACGTGTAAAATCGTGTGGAATCCGGAATAAACTCCGGATGATAGTAGGCAACGAAATAGGTCGCGAGAAAAGAGAGGACGGAGAACGTCATGGCAATCACAAAATTTCGTCCCTCAAACAGCAGATAGATATAAACCAGCCCGAGGATGAACCAGACCGGCATACCGCTCTGTGTGCCGCCGCTTGTAAGAAAGAGCACAGGGAAAAAGATCCCGTTGGTGCTTATGGCGAGAAGCCAAGATGCCATTCTGCTATTTCCCTGCGAGATGGTCATATAAATGGAAATGCCGGTAACGACGGCGATGGCTATCAACTCGTACAGGACTCTGTAATTTGCGCCAAGCAGGACAAGTAAGGTGCCGAGCAAAGAGGAAATGAAGACTAAAAGCATGATAATACGGTTGATTTTCTCTTTGAAAGCAAGCTGTCCCGGAAAAAGGGCATTCATAAATTTCTGCAGTTTCTTTCTCATATGCTACTTACCAATCCTTTCCAGAAGTTCGGCTGCACCGAGAAAATCAAAATCGGCGGCAAGCGCGCGGATTTCTTCGGCAGTCTCTTTCAGGGAACCGTCCGCTGCCAGTCTGTCAAGGAGCGGGGACAGTCCTTCGCTCTCGAATGCCGACAGTTTTTCGGAAATCTCTTGAAGCAGTGCAGGCAGGGATTCCTGCGCACCGTCATCCGCGGCAGATTCGTTTGTCTGCGTGCCGTTTTCCGCGTCCACTTCGTTTGCATCGGTCGGCCCGCCTGCATTCGATTGCGCGTTTTCTTCTGTGCCGGTGGGAACCGTCTGTTCTCTCTGTTTCGGGTAGACATAAGCGTTATCCGTCAGCGCCTCAAGGAGCGCGTCATGTTGTTCCATCATGGCTTCGTGATGTTCTAAGATATAATCAATCCGATTTTCCTTACCGGCAAATTCCAGTTCCTTTGCCGCAGCGGAGAGGTCGTCCGCACCGATGCCTTTGGCATTGCCCTTTAAGGCGTGGACGCAGATCACATAATTTTTCCAATCCTGTTCCGCATAATAGTGGGCAAGATTTTCTCTGCGTCTGTCTCCTTCCGCGTGAAAGATGGCAACGATTTCCTTAAAGCCTTCCTCGTCGCCGCAGTATGCGCAGGCGTGCTCCAGATTGATGCCTGCTTTGGTAAGGCGCAGACGACCGCTTGCGGAGGCATCCTCTCCCGAATGGTTGGTTTCGGGCGCAGGGTTCTTTTTCGCCGAAGCCTGCGGCGTATGGGAATTGCCCGTGTCTGCAGCAGAAGGATCTTTGGCGGGAGCTGACTGTCCATCCTCCTCATCCTCCACCGTGATCTGCATCTGGGAGGGAATGTAGCGGCGGAGGATACGTTCCAGTACGCTCAGCTCGATCGGCTTTGCAATAAAGTCATTGAAGCCCTCCGACATGAACATTTCCCTGGCGCCGCCGATGGCGTTTGCCGTAAAGGCGATGATGGGGAGAGATTGGTAGTAGAGACCGGGTTTTTGCCTGATTTTGTGCAGCGTCTCCACGCCGTCCATCTCCGGCAT
>DETS01000085.1:10614-28312 GCA_002361735.1 Lachnospiraceae bacterium UBA3282
CCGTCCATCTCCGGCATCATATGATCTAAGAAAACGCAGTCGAAGTCCGGCACATTCAGTTTTTCCAGCGCCTCCTGCCCACTGCTTGCCATAGTGACCTTCAGCTGATAGGGCAAAAGCAGCCTCGCCATGACTTTCAGATTCATGGCGTTGTCGTCCACCACCAGCACACGGGCTTGCGGGGCAATAAATTTATGATGCAGACTAACGTGAGAGTCCTCATTGATGAGGATTTTCTGACCGTTAAAGACCGCAGCGATGGAAAGCACGGTAAAAGGTTTATAGATGCGCAGCATCTGTCCCTGCACCAAAAGCTCCTGTCCGTAATTTAAGAGAAGCACAACCGAACGCTCGGCACTGAGTTTTTCAAAGAAAGGCCTGTCCTCACAGTACTCCTCCCAGCCGATAAAAATGTGAGAGTAGTTTTCGCGCTCCAGACGGCGTTTCAGTTCGGCAAGGTTTCTGCAGGTACGGAACGGGAAGCCGAACTGGGTGGCGATGTGACGGATACAGTTTTCGTAGCCTTCACGCACTACGGTGTAATTGTATTTATCGAGATTGATGTAACATGCCGCGTGGAGATTCCGCTTATCCCGAATGGAGACGATGGGCGTCTCGTCCAAGACCTTTTGCGGGACGGTGAAATGGAATTCGCTGCCGATGCCCGGCGTGCTGTTTACGGTGATGAAACCGCCCATACGGCGTACCAGCGCCTGTGTGATGGCAAGACCGAGACCGACGCCGCCTTCTTCTCTGCTGCGTCTTGTATCAACCTGGCTGAAACTGGTAAAGATTTCTTCCAAATCGGTGCGATTGATGCCGATGCCGGAGTCTTTGACGCTCACGGACAGGTTGATGCCGTATTCCTCGCGGCGGCTCTTGATGCGCAGGATCACGCCGCCTTCCTTCGTAAATTTGATGGCATTTTCCAACAGGTTGATGATGATGCGCCGAAGCTTTTGCTCGTCGCCCAACAGGTTGCTTGGCAGATCCGCGTCGCAGTCCACGATCAGTTCCAGATGCTTGCCGTTATCCATGGTCAGCGCCATATTGATGATGTCGGTGATGGTGGAGGTAATGTTGTAGCTTTCCTCCGCAAGTTCCAGTTTTCCGGTTTCCAGTTCCGAAAAATCCAAAATGTTGCTGACGGTTGCCAGGAGGTTTCGCCCGGCAGTCTGGATATCCACCACATCCCGCCGCACTTCCAGAGGAAGGTCTTCCTGCAGAATCGCTTCGCTCATGCCGCACACGGCATTGATGGGGGTACGGATCTCGTGAGAGACATTGACTAAAAAGTCGTTCTTGCTTTGCTCGGCGATTTCCAGCTCCCGTATGTTTTCAATCAATAATTCGTTTGCCGCCTGACGATTTTTCTGAATCAGCCAAATCACCGCGGAGATGGTGTAGAGGGAAATAAACTGGATGGTGAGCCGAAGGATATCGTGCACGGAAGCGATATGGATCGTTTCCGCAATAAAGCCGTGATAGAGAACAAGGAAAATGGGAATGATGAATCCGGGGTAAAGGATGGACCTTAAGTTGAAAATGCTCAGCAGGACGATAACGCCTGCCATGGTGATCAGCATAGAAGGGAAACTCTCCGTAAACAAGGCGTAAAGGATGAAATCGGCCCAGCACATGGCGGTGATAAACAGCGCCCGGTGCCTGTGGTCCCAGGATTCGCGCCAGTGGATGAACCAGCCTGCAAGCGGAGGCAGAAACAGGATTTCCCGGATATAGATGCTCCAGCCGGAGAGGACTCCCGCAACAAACATGGCGACGGCGTACAGGCTTAAAATCGCCAGTACGGTGCGCTCTATCTTTCTGCTGGTCTGTTCCGTTTTGAAATTTGTATTGTCCAAGGCAGTTAACGCTCCTTTTTCTATAATGGCAGAGAGTGTCATGTTTTGTGACAGGAATGTCGTAAAAAGTGACAATGTTGTCATAAATATGACATTCCTGTCAGATTGCGATATCTGTAATATGAAGCACTTCTTTTAGTTGTGGCAGCATCTCGATAAACACATCAATAATGACGGGATCGAACTGTGTGCCCCGTCCCTCCGACATGATCTGCATGATTCGTTCGATAGGGCGGATAGGCGGTTTATAGCAACGTTCCTCATAGAGGGCGTCGAACACATCCGCCACAGCCATGATACGGGCGGAGAGAGGAATGTTGTTCTCCGTAAGACCGGCAGGATATCCCGTGCCGTCCCAGCGTTCATGGTGATAGAGGGCAATGTCTTCCACCAGCCGCACATAGTGCTCATCCTCGATATCACCGATGATGGTCTGGATGATTTTGCGGCTGTGGGTCGTATGCAGCTTCATGGTCTCAAACTCCTCGGGAGTCAGCTTGCCGGGCTTTTGCAGGATGGCGTCTGGAATCTTGATCTTACCCACATCGTGCAGCGGCGCCGCCTTGCACAGATCCTCTATGTAAGCGGGAGTGAGTTCCTCCGCAAAAAGTCCTCTGTACAGCAGCTCGTTTGCAATCATGCGTACATAGTTTTGCGTGTTTTTGACATGCTTTCCGGTGCTGCCGTCCCGACTTTCGATCAGGTTTGCCATGCCGATGATGACGGAATCCTGGATGCGGCCAAGGCGTTTCGCGTCCTCGATGATCTTTTCCGCCTGATCATTTACCATCGTCTCCAGATTGTGACGGTACTGGTCGAGCTCGATGGTCTTGCTGACACGGCTTAAAAGGATATCGGGGACAAAGGGCTTTGTCACAAAGTCCATCGCTCCCAACTGGAAGCATTTGATTTCCGTCTCAGCCAGATTGTCTGCCGTCAGGAAGATGACCGGGATCGTTTCGGTCAAAACGTTTGACCGCAGACATTCCATCACCTCAAAACCATCCATCTCCGGCATGTTGATGTCTAAAAGGATCAGGTCAGGACGGTGGGCTTCCAGATATTTCAAAGCTGCCTCGCCGGAAGTAGAGGCGGCGATACGGTACTGACCCCCCAGGATCTTTTGGGCGAGAGCCAGATTGGTCTTATCGTCATCCACCACCAGAATCACGTTTTTCATGGAAATACTCCTTCTTGTCTTGATCACAGATAAAGCGGCTGCAAACAATTCCATTATATATCATCTATTGTAAAACAAGATGGAAAGAAAAGCAAGAAACAGGGGGTTATATGAACTCTGCGGAATTTGGCGTAAGTGAGGGTGATGGCGGGAAGATTTTGACAGGGTAAGACGTTTGCGTTGTGGGAGTAAAATGTGGTATGATAAGAGCAGAGTTGGCATTGGAGATATGGTATCATTTGTTATGAACGAAAACAAACAGGAAGAACAGAAAAAAAACAAAGAACATAATGAGAAAAAGCCACAGAACGAGCCGTTTTCCGAGCAGCTTTGGAAGCCGTACGAGCAGACTTTTTTCCATTTTGAGGATCAGGAAAACCGTAAGTTCATCAGGAGCACGGAACGGCAGATCGGGCAATTGGAACGGCGCATTTCCCGCAAAAAAAGGCAGGAGAACCATCAGGTGCTCGCTGATATGCGGGAACTGCATAAGAAGGTGGCGCAGGTCGGCTATACGGTGGTGTGCCGGGATACCAAGTTGATGAAGAAATACCGCCATGTGGTGCGGATGCTTGTCAGGCTTGATGTTGATTTTTTGAAAAAAATGGCGGCCGGAGCCGTGCCGGAAGATATCGCCGCGATGGAAAAGACAGCGGCGCTTCTGCGCGAAAAATCCCTTTATGAAATCTATAAAGAGGATTATATGCAGTATCTGGTAGGACGGCGCATCGAGGAACTGATGGAGGCGGAGCCGGAGAAGCAGTATCCGGAGGCAAGGGGTATGAAGCGGCGCTTCATCCTGCATATCGGTCCGACCAACAGCGGCAAGACTTATGAGGCGCTGCAGCGTTTGAAGCAGGCTTACCACGGCATTTATTTAGGGCCTTTGCGTCTTTTGGCGCTGGAAGTCTACGACCGCATGATGGCGGCGGGCATTCCCTGCAATATGATCACCGGTGAGGAGACCATCTATACGCCGGGGCATTTCGTGCAGGCGTCCACAATCGAGATTTTGAATATCAGGGAAGTATATGACATCGCCGTGATCGATGAAGCACAGATGATGGCGGACGAGAATCGGGGAAGCTATTGGACCAGAGCGATTTTAGGGATCCGCGCGGAGGAGATCCATGTCTGTGCTTCCGGGACGGCGGAAGATATCTTAGTCAGGATGTTAAAACGCTGCGGCGATGATTATGAGATCGTTCACCACGAGAGGAACACGAAGCTGACGTTTCTTCCCGAGCGTTACGACATGGCGGCAGATGTGGAACCGGGCGACGCCCTGATCGCCTTTTCCAAGAAGAATGTACTGGCGATCGCGGCAGCGCTTGAGGGGCGCGGTATCCCGGCAAGCGTGATTTACGGGAACCTGCCGCCGCAGACGAGACAGGAACAGGTGCGTCTTTTCACGGAAGGGGTCAATCAGGTGGTGGTGGCGACGGATGCCATCGGCATGGGGATCAATCTGCCTATCCGCAGAGTGGTCTTTATGAATACTACCAAGTTTGACGGCGTGGGCAAAAGGCGGCTTCTGGCGGAGGAAATCAGGCAGATCGCGGGGCGTGCGGGGCGTTTCGGTTTCTACGATACCGGCTATGTGCAGTCGGCAATGGATATGGAGTACGTCGGTAAAAAGCTGGCGGAGCCTTTTTATCCGATCAAAAGAGCAAGGGTAGGCTTTCCGGAGGTGCTTCTCGATATCGACACCGAGCTTGACGAGATCATTGAAGCATGGGAAAAGACAGGAAATCCGCCCATGTACGATAAAATCTCCATGAAGGAAAGTGTGGACAAGTATCGCTATCTGCGGGATTACCGCAGAAAGATCGACTATATGGACGACAGAAAGCTGGTGCTCACTCTTATCACCTGTCCCTTTGACGTAAAGGACAGGGAGGTGTTAAGGCTCTGGCTGCACTATTGTGAAAAGCCGGAAAAGCAGCAGAACTGTCCCATGCTGCCGAAAGACTTTTCCCTGGAAGGGTTGGAGTCCTATTACAAGCAGCTCGATCTCTATACGCAGTTTTCCGCGCGCATGGCATGGGAGATCGATAAGGAGGAAGTGGCGGCAAACAGAGAATGGGCGCAGCATGAGATCGGAGAACTGCTCAAGGAAGATAAGGGGCAGTTTGAAAAGAAGTGTCATATTTGCGGCAGACCGCTGCCGTGGAATGCAGCCTATCCGATCTGCGACCGCTGTTATCGGAAGATGGGAAGGGACTGAGAGGGAAACCGCTATGATCTACACGTACTATGCGGATGTGAGATGTCTGGCAAACAAGGCATTGTTTCAGGAAAAAAGCAAGCAGCTTTCCCCTTACAGACAGCAGAAAATCGCGCTGCTGCGGCACGAAAAGGATAAATACAGAAGTCTGGCGGCAGGGCTTTTGCTGGATCATGCGCTGGGGATCTACGGACTGCAGGAAAAGAGTGCGGAGTATGAGATCGGTGAGTGGGGAAAACCGGTTTTCAAATATTATCCCGATATCAGCTTTTCCCTTTCGCATTCCGGTGATTATGCCATCTGCACCATCGGAGACAATCCGCTTGGCAATGATATTGAGCTGAGAAAGGAAGGACGTCTTAAGGTGGCGGACCGTTTTTTTGCGGAGGAGGAACTTGCCTGGCTTTATGATACGAAAGAAGATGAGGACAGAAACCTTAGGATGTTCCGCCTTTGGACGATGAAGGAGAGTTTTTTGAAGGCGACCGGACGGGGCATGTCCCTGTCCCTGAAAGATTTTGCTATCCATGTGGACGAAACTTCGGGGCGGGCAAGGGTGAGGCATTCTTTTGACGGGAAATATTATTTTCTGCGGGAATATCGGGAAATCGAAGGGTATTGCACGTCAGTCTGCTGTCAGGGAAAGGGCGATATGGCATACAGTATGATGCCGGTGGAACTGTATTAGGAATGGGGGAAGCGGGATGCGAAAGAGGATACGGATCACAGCGGCGGTCCTGGCGGCGCTTTTGGTACTCTATACCGTTTTTGTGTACTTTCTTGTGAGCGCCTGTCTGGTGCCCTCCTTTATGGATCGGTTGAATGCTTTCGAGGACATTACAAAAAAATGTTACAGCGAACAGGTGCAGACGACGCAGATTCAGGGAAACAGAAGCAGGCTCCTCTCTGAAACGGCGGCGTGGCTTGAGACGGCGGAACGTAAAAAAATATATGCGGAGACGACTGATGGATACCGTCTTACCGCAGCAGAGTTTCCCGAACGGACGAGCGAGACCTGGGTGCTCCTTTTGCATGGCTATACGGGTTGGAAGGAGGAGATGTACCAGTTTGCCCACTGGTATCAGCAGCAGGGATTTGCAGTGCTGGTGCCGGATCTTCGCTGTCAGGGTGAAAGTGAGGGAGACTTCATTGGTATGGGGTGGACGGATCACTATGACTGTCAGCTATGGATCGAGCATATTCTGCAGGAGTCGCCGGATGCAAAGATCATACTCCACGGGCAATCCATGGGAGCGGCGACAGCGCTCATCATGGCAGGAGCTCCGGAACTTACGGAGCATGTAAAAGCAGTGGTAGCCGACAGCGCTTACACGACAGCCTATGAGATGTTCGGGGACAAGATCACGGAGTGGTTTCATCTGCCTGCCGCGCTTTTTGTGGATTCCGCCTGCGTGATGCTGCGGCTCAGGGGCGGTTATGACCTGCGGGATGCTTCCCCTCTGCAGGCGGTGACAAACAGCAGAGTGCCGACCCTCTTTATCCATGGGGACGAGGACCGGATGATCGATGTGGACATGTCCTATGCACTGTTTGAGGCGGCAGCAGGTGAGAAGGAACTTTTTATCGTGGAGGGCGCGGGTCACGCGCAGGCGCAGGATAAAGATCCGGAGGATTACTATGGCAGGATAGAGGATTTTTTGTCGCGGTATCTGTGAGGAAACGCGGCAAGAAGTCCTTTGCTTTTTACCGGAAAGGATTTATACTAAAAATAAGTAGATTGTAAGCAGGCAATGCAGAAAATGTTCGCGTCATAATCCGTGGAAAGCGAGGCGTTCTGATATGAGAGACAAGGGAAAACGTGTGAAGAAACAAAGCAGACCGGCGCTGCGGGCGGCGTATAGCGTGCTCGCGGCGGTAATGTTGTTTCTGTTCCCTTTCGGGCAAAGCGGCGCAGATGTGGTGCAGGGCGCCGGAAAGCGTGCGGTTCGTGTCGCGTTCTTTCCGATGGGCGGCTATCATGAGACACTGGAGGACGGCAGTCTTTCCGGGATGGACGTAGAATATTTACTGAATTTGCAAGATTATGTAAACTGGGAAGTGGAATATGTTCCCTGCGAAAATTGGGACGATGCCCTGCAGATGCTTGCGAACAAAGAAGTGGATCTGGTAGGAAGCGCGCAGTATTCTCCGGAACGGGCGGAGGTTTATCGCTATGCCGATCTCGCGAGCGGTTATACGTTTGGCGCCATTGCCGTGCAGGGGGAGAGCGGTCTTGCCTACGAGGATTTTGCCGCGATGCAGAATCTCACATACGGCTGTGTGGGGACCTATGTCAGGAAACAGGAATTTTTGGAATACTTGAAGGGACATGGAATCGAGAATCCGAGGCTTCGTGAATACGAAAATACGGCGGATCTGCAGGACGCGCTGGCAGAAAGAAAGATCGATGCTTTGGTGCATTCCCTTACGGAAATCCGGGAGGGACAGAGGATTGTCGGAAGGTTTGCGCCCATGCCTTTTTACTATATTACATATCCCGGAAACGATGATTTGCTGCGGGAACTCAATCAGGGCATCGCGGATCTGAAGATGAATCGTCCGGGGCTGGAAAACGAGCTGATGGTGAAGTATTATGACAGCCGTCTGGATCATACGGTTCTTCTGACCGGTGAGGAGAAGCAGTATATCAAGGAGAAACAGACGCTGACGATCGGCTGGCTTGACGGTTGTTATCCTTTCTCCTACGCAGGAGAGGAGGGGGAGCCAAAGGGGCTTACCATGCAGATATTGGAGGAAGTCGGCGTGAGTACGGGGCTTTCCTTTGACTATGTCGAGATGGGAAGCATGGATGCGGCAAAAAAGGCCCTCACTGAGGGGCGTATCGATGTGATCAGCTACTGCGGCGAAGAAGTCGGCAATATCAGACAGGCGGGCGGTACGTTCACAAAGGTTTACGCTCAGGTGCCGCGAGTCGTCGTAATGAAGCGGGATAGCAGAAAGGAAGAAATTCAGACACTGGCGGTGACGTCCGAGAATATCTATGAGGAGGGAGGAGGATCTCTGTTCATAGACGGGCAGATACAGCTGCTGATCCGTGAAAGTCCCGAAGCGTGCCTGTGGGCGGTGCGCGCGAACGAGGCGGAGGCGGCACTGTGTGACGGCTATCTGGCGGAATATCTTTTGGGCTCCAATTTGGGGCTGGGACAGCTGGAGATTCACACGGTTTTAAGCGATGTACACAGTGTCCGCATGGCGGTGCGGGACGATGGGGATTCGCTCCTTCCGGGGATCCTGAATAAAGAGCTGATAGAGATTACCGACAAGATGGTGAGCGATTACGTACTGCAGGATAATTTTTATTCTAAGGTGAGCGTTGATGCCTTTCTCAGGCAGCACAGCAGCACGATTCTCAGCATCCTGGTTCTCGCGGCGGCTTTTGCCATTTTTGTGCTGTACCGCATGCTGCAAAACAGCAGGCGGCTGCAGAAGTTGATGTATAAGGACACCGATTTTGATATCTGGAATATCAATTACTTAAAATACAGGGCTTCTCTGATGTTAAGTAAGGAGAAGGACAGCAAATACGCGATCGTGTACACGGACATCTGTCAGTTCAAAAGCTATAATGCGCTCTACGGCTGGAGCGCGGGACAAAAGCTTTTGGAGCGGACCATTAAAGTAATCTCGGATGAAATCGATAATGAAAAGGAATTGTACGCCAGAAGCTACGGCAGCCATTTTGTGCTCTTTGTGTGTTATGAGGATATGGAGCAGCTTTCCAAGCGGATGATGGCGATGTCGGAGCGCATCTCCAATCAGATCTATGAGCAGGAGGGCATCCGTATGGCGCAGGCAGTGGGCGTCTGCGCGATCGAACCCGAGGCGGAGGATGTGCAGCTTGCCCTTTCTTATGCAATCCAGGCAGTGGATCCCTTAAAAGGCAGCCACAGCAACGCCATCAGGATCTATGACGATAAATTAAGGGAACAGTTGAGAGAGCAGCATGAGCGGGAAAAACTGCTCGATTCTGTGGACTTTCAGAAAGATTTTGTGGCATACTATCAGGCAAAGGTGGATATCAGAGACGAGCGTGTGGTGGGAGCGGAGGCGCTGGTGCGTTTTAAGGATCCGTCTGCGGGCGGCGCCATCCGCGCGCCCGGCTTTTTCGTACCTTATTATGAGCAGACGGGCAGGATCACGCAGATTGACTTCTTTGTGATGGAGAGCGTCTGTAAGATGTTGAGACGGCGGTTGGATGACGGGCTTGCGGTGGTTCCCGTGTCATGTAACTTTTCGAGATCCCACTTTGTAAAGGAAGGCTTCCCGGAACAGTTCGAGGCGGTTCTCACTAAATATGACGTGCCGAAAGACCTGATCGAAGTGGAAATCACGGAGACGCTGGTGGTCGAGGAGATGCAGCAGCAGATGGTGAAAAAGAATGTGGAGATCTTAAAAGGAAAGGGCATTCATCTTTCCATTGACGACTTTGGCTCCGGCTATTCCTCACTCGGCGTTTTTGAGCAGATTCCCGCTTCCGTGATCAAGCTCGACCGCTCTTTCCTCTTAAATAACGAGAACCGCGAAAGACAGGTGCAGATCATGAGAAATATCGTCAATCTGGCATCGGATCTGGAGGCGCAGGTGGTCTGCGAGGGCGTGGAGACGGAAAAGGATACGGAACTGATGATGGAGATCGGCGCCTATGTCGCGCAGGGTTACCGCTACTGCAAGCCTGTGCCGGAAGAAGTATTTGAGGATATGTTAACATGAGGAAGAAAATAATGAGCGGGCTTTGCATATTGGCAGCGGTTTTGTGTTTTACTTACTGCTTTATTGTGTTTCGTATCAGGTCGGGCAGCAATTTCTATCTGATCTGGGCGCTTGGCGGCATCTTTTTTATTGGTCTGGCGCTGATGCTGCACTTTGACTGGTGGAGTCAAATTCCTTTGCTGCTGCGGCGAATCGTCTGCGGTTTTCTGATCGTCGGCATCCTGCTCTTTGTGGTGACGGAGGGCTTCATCTTTGCGCACTACCGCGATCAGGGCAGACCGGGGCTTGACTACATCATCGTGCTGGGGGCGCAGATGAAACCGGCAGGGCCAAGCATCGTCCTTCAGTTTCGCCTGGATGCGGCCTATGATTATCTGATGAAAAACGAAGAAACGCTGTGCGTAGTATCCGGTGGACAGGGCGCGAACGAACCGTGCAGCGAGGCGCAGGGGATGTATGATTATCTGGTGGAAAAGGGCATTGCCCCGGAACGTATTCTCATGGAGGACAAGTCCACGGACACCTCCGAGAATATTGCTTTCAGCGCGGAAGTCATCGGTGGGACAGATTATGATGTGGGGATCGTTACCAACAATTTTCATGTGTTTCGCGGCATGATGCTTGCCAGACATGCGGGCTTTGAGGATGCCTGCGGAATTGCGGCACGCTCTAACGTCTATTTTCAGCCCAATAATCTGGTGCGGGAGTTTTTTGGGGTCATGAAGGATCTGGTGTGCGGAAACCTCATCTAAAATGTAGAGCATATTGTGCAAAAGTTTGAATAGAGTTCCCGCACACAGATGGTGTAGTGTAAAGAAACTTGACTTGTGGGTAAGAGAACAGTTAGAATAAGACAAGTACAGAAGAAATATTTGCGTGCTAAACGGAGACAGATTGTGGAGATACAGAGGAGAAAGGCGAAAAAGGGAATACGGCTTGCGGCGGCGCTTTTGGGTGCGGGTTTGCTCCTGACGGGCTGTGGAAAGGGCGGAGAGCCCAGCTGCACCAAACAGGGCATGGACGCGGTAGCGGCGCTCGACTACGATCAGGCGCTCACTCTGTTTCAGACAGCCAGAGAAAAGGGCGAGGAGGAACGGCTTCTCTACCGCGGCATGGGGCTTGCCTATCTTGGCAAGACGGATTATGAGGCAGCAATCGCTTATCTGGAGACGGCGCTTACCCTTGGCGGCAGCAGGGTGGAAGATATCGACTTTGACATCAATTACTATCTGGCAACCGCTTATTTTAAGGATGGACAGCCCGAAGAAGCCGTGCATACCTACGATGCCATTTTAGGACTGAAACCTGACGAGACGAATGCCTACTATCTGCGGGGCTGCGTGAAGCTGTCAGAGGGCGACTTTGAGAGCGCGCAGCTTGACTTTGATACCGCTGTGGCCAAAGATCCGAAAAATTATGACCAGATGATCCGCATTTATATGGTACTTGAGGAGTATGGATATAAAGAGGCGGGGCAGGTTTATCTGGAGAACGCCATGAAGGAGAATGAAAAGTCCATCTCCGACTACGATATGGGCAGGATCTGCTACTACATGGGAAATTACGAAAATGCCCGTAATTTTCTGGAACGCTTAAAGACGACGACCGATTACGGCGCGGCTCTTTATCTGGGCAGGACGTATGAGGCGCTTGGCGACTATAACTATGCGGCAAGCATTTACGCGGGTTATACGGAGTACGACCAGACAAAGGCCGAGATTTACAATCAGCTTGGTCTGTGCCGGATGAAGATGGGCGAATATGAATCTGCGCTCACGGCTTTTCAGACTGCGATGAACATTGAGAATAACGAGATGATGCAGACCCTGAAATTCAACGAGATCATCACCTATGAGTATATGGGGGAATTTAAGACGGCGGCAGCGCTGATGAACAGCTATTTGAAAAGCTACCCCGACGATGAGACCGCGAAGCGGGAGTATCAGTTTTTGCAGACGAGGTAATAGAAAGATAGAAGGGAGACAAATATTATGAAAAGCACTTATGTACGTGTGAAAGGAATCATTAAGAAAGGGGATACCTATCTGCTTTTGAAGCGATGGGTGGACGATCGCATTCCGGAACCCTTTGTCTGGGAGTTTATTGACGCGGAGGTAGAGCACGGGGAAGCGCCCGATGAGGCGATGGGAAAAGCCATTATGGAGCTTTTATCCGTACATGGCACCATAGACAAGATCGAGTACACCTGGTCCCAGCTTTTGGGAGAGACGCACTGCGTAGGGATTGCTTATCTCTGTTCCCTGACGCAGGAGGAGGAAGCGAACATCGTCCTGCCGGAGGAGTACGGAAGCTATGAGTGGGTGAAGCGGAAAGATTTCCCGAAGTATATCGAAAACCAGTATGTACTGAAAGACTTGGAGGGTAAAAAGCTGTGATCAATATACTGACAGAGAAGATCAAGAAACTGGAAGCGCCCATTGTGGTGGGACTCGATCCGACCATGAAATTTGTGCCGGAGCATATCAAAAAGCAGGCGTTTTCCGAATATGGAGAGACCATGCAGGGCGCGGCGGAAGCAATATGGCTTTATAATAAGGGAATCGTGGATGCGGTCTGTGACCTGATTCCCGCGGTAAAGCCGCAGATTGCCATGTATGAGCAGTTTGGGGTGGAAGGCGTGAAAGCCTTTCAGAAGACGGTGGCTTACTGTAAGGAGAAGGGTTTGGTGGTAATCGGTGACATCAAACGCGGCGATATCGGTTCTACCTCCGAGGCATATGCGGTAGGGCATCTGGGACAGGTGCAGGTTGGCAATACCATGTGCCGCGGCTTTGATGAGGATTTTGCCACGGTCAATCCATACCTCGGGTCTGACGGCGTGAAGCCTTTTATCGAGGTTTGTAAAAAGGAGAAAAAGGGTCTCTTTATCCTGGTCAAGACCTCCAATCCCAGCAGCGGTGAGTTTCAGGATCGTCTAATACAGCCCGAGGGAAGTACGGATGCGTCCAAGGCAAGACCGCTTTATGAGATCGTTGGTGAGAAGGTGGCTGAGTGGGCGGCGGAGCACATGGGCGAAACCTATAGCTATATCGGTGCGGTGGTGGGAGCTACTTATCCGGAGATGGCTAAGATTTTGCGAAAGATCATGCCAAAGTCCTATATTCTGGTGCCGGGCTACGGCGCGCAGGGCGGAAAAGGAAAGGATCTGAAACCCTTTTTCAACGAGGACGGGCTGGGAGCCATCGTCAATTCTTCCAGAGGCATCATCGCGGCTTATCAGCAGGAGGCGTATGCGAAATACGGTGCGGAGGGCTATGCGGACGCTGCCAGAGCGGCGGTGCTTGCTATGAAAGAGGATATTCGCACGAGTGTCTTTTAAGTGAATATTTATATGAATATGGTAGGAAAAAGGCGGCATACTATTCCTGAGTAAGAATATCAAAACAGAAAGGGATCGTATGCCGTTATGTTAGGAAAGCAGAGTATTCAGTTTGAAAAGAAACCGTATTTGTTAAACAGCGCCTCCATCGTTGGCAGCAAGGAAGCGGAGGGACCGATGGGAAAGCTGTTTGATAAGGTTGGCTATGATGACAGCTTCGGTGCGGAAAACTGGGAGGAGGCGGAGAGCCGCCTGCAAAAGGAGGCGCTTGAGATCGCCCTTTCCAAGGCAGGGCTGACGAAACAGGATGTACAGATGGTGTTTGCGGGGGATCTGCTGGGTCAGTCCATCGCCAGCAGCTTTGGGCTGGCGGGTTATCAGCTTCCCCATGTGGGGCTTTACGGCGCTTGTTCTACCTGCGGGCTGTCCCTGACGATGGGCGCTGCCGTGGTGAGCGCCGGGTTTGTGGAGAGAGCCGCCTGTATCACGTCCAGTCATTTTGCCAGCGCGGAGAAGGAGTTCCGCTTTCCCCTTTCCTATGGAAACCAGCGGCCGAAATCAGCCACCTGGACGGTGACGGGGAGCGGCGCCTTCCTCCTGTCGGCAAAGCCGGAAAAGGGGACAAGGGCGGTGATCGAGGGCGCGACCATCGGCAAGATCGTAGACTACGGCATCAAGGATTCCATGAACATGGGAGCGTGCATGGCGCCGGCTGCGGCGGACACCATTAAACAGAATCTCGAGGATTTTTCCAGACAGCCGCAGGATTATGATAAAATCATCACCGGTGACCTGGGGATTGTCGGAAAAGAGCTGCTGTTTGAACTGCTTTCGGAGCAGGGCATCGATATTGCCAAGCAGTATATGGACTGCGGCATTGAAATCTATGAGAGCGAGAAACAGCACACGGACGCGGGCGGCAGCGGCTGCGGCTGCAGCGCGGTGGTGCTGTCTGCCTATATTCTCAAAAAACTGGAGGAGGGTGTGTGGAAGCGGGTGCTTTTTGTGCCCACGGGAGCGCTCCTTTCTAAGACCAGCTACAATGAGGGACAGACGATCCCCGGGATTGCCCATGGGGTGGTGTTAGAGCAGTGGCATGGGTGAAGAAAAGTTAAGAGGTGATAGAGAAATAAAAGGACCTCCGTGTTTGTTTGAAACGGAGGCGGAGGTTCTTTTTCAGTTTTAACAGGGTTAGACAGGGGTGGTTTCTTTCTGCAAATATTCCCTGTATAATTGTTCGCGATAATCCTTATCCGAAAGGGCGCGCTGTATTTCCTCAGTTTTTCCGGTATCCATCAGGGCTTTGAGAATATCAAGACCCGCCTTAAGCCCTTCGTTCAGTCCTTCTGCGCGTCCAATTTCGCGCCATTCCTCCCGTTCGCATTGCATGTGTTTTTCTTCATCGTACTCAAAGATACTCACTGTGATCGCCTCCGCTCTATTTTTTGATAAAAAGTCCACAAGGATACCATTTCTGATACAATCATCGATTGCTTTTTCAATTGCTTCTGTTAAAGACATGTTTTCTGCATTTGCCCTGACCTGCGCTACGTACTGCGCGTACTCCTTTAGCAGGCGGCAGGCTTCCATGAGATGCTGATTTTGTCCAAGGTTGATGTTATATACATTTACTGCCAGTTCCAGTGACGGCTCATCCTGTTTTTTTCCAAACGCATCCGACAGATACAGGGTTTGCTGTTCGGGCTGAGAGTCTATCCCGTTATAGAAGACGACGAACCGTGGCGTTGGAATCCTGACGAGGGTCGTGCTGTACAGGTTTTTGTCTTTGATGCGGTTCTGCAATACCCTTGTTACATAGAGCAGATCCCGCAGGGGCATGTTAGGGTTACATGTGGACTGGTGCTCGTAGAGGAGCAATTCAAAATCAAATACGAAGGAAATGTCGTTCTTGTAATTCATGTAGACGGCATTTTCAAGAGTGGTGATCTCTAAGTCATCCACATTGCCGTAAGCCGTATTGTTGAGCGCATTGTACAAACTTAATAAGTTTTCCTTCTCGCGGAAAATCATCCGAAATATGGTGTCCTTGTAGTTGCGCCGAGTGGCAGTTTCTTTTGTTTCTTTCATATTTTGTCCTCCTTGTTGGTGACGTCTCATCTTTTCGTTGAAGAAGATGCCGCCGTTACAGGAGAACCGCTTCAGATTCTCCTGCTTTGTAAATGGTTGAATGGATGCAAAGCATGGATTTTCTGAAACTTAGAATAAAGATAGAATATATCGATCTGTTCTTAAGAAAATATGCTTTTTATTACTATAGCATAAATATAACGAAATTGTAAACATAAATTTCTATAATTATATTTTCCGGCTCTGATGTGTGATAAAAATAAGTGACAGTCCGACGTCTTTTGTGGTAAACTTATCTGGTACGGTAAAACGCGTCGCATAAGCTCCAATGGCGGCAGTAATTTGCCTGACGTATGTAACAGGAAAGAAGCGTGATCTGATTGAGGGAGATGGAATTTAAGATGGAGCGCCCGGGGCTTCTCAAGGAAGGCGACCGCGTCACGGTGACAGAGGGCGTGCTTCCCAGCAACTATTACTATACCATAGACCCGTCGCTTGCGATGTCGGGCAACTTCCCGTTCCGCGAGCGGATGTTGGAACGGGAGGGCGTGGTGACGGAAGTGATCGAGAATGCCAGAGGGTTTTATGTAAGGGCGAGGTTTGAATAAAAGTTTGTTTGCAATGCGCTGTTTCATCTGTCTATAAAGACGGATATCAGATAAATTTTGGGTAGAAAGGGAGGAACGAGTTATGTTAACTAAAGTATCTACAGACAAGGCACCTGCGGCCATCGGCCCTTATTCTCAGGGCATCATTGCGGGAGATTTTCTGTTTGCATCGGGACAGATCCCCATCGACCCCGCCACGGGGGAAATCAAGGGAAAGGACGTGACCGAGCAAGCGCATCAGTCCATGAAAAATGTGGGAGCGATCCTCGCGGAGGCGGGAACGGATTACACAAAGGTGGTAAAGACCACTTGTTTCTTGGCGGAGATGGCTGATTTTGCGGCTTTTAACGCTGTCTATGAGCAGTACTTTACGGAGAAACCCGCGCGCAGCTGTGTGGCAGTCAAGCAGCTTCCCAAGGATGTGCTTTGTGAGGTGGAAGTTATCGCTTACCTAAAGTAGATCAGATATCGCGCACAGCCAATTGGTTTACATAACACAGAAATACTGCAATATAAGGTTTACATAACACAAAGAAAGGCTTACATCATCTGTGAAGAAAGACAATATCATACTGATCGGGATGCCCGGCGCAGGCAAGAGCACGGTGGGTGTGGTGCTTGCCAAAAAGCTCGGTTACGCCTTCGTGGATGCGGATCTGGTGATTCAGAGCAGAGAGGGAAAACTGTTACATGAATTGATTGCGGAGCGCGGCGTAGAAGGCTTCTGGAAGCTGGAGGAAGCGGTGGGAGAATCTATCGAGACGGTGCGGACGGTGATCGCCACAGGCGGAAGTGCTGTTTACGGGGAAAAGGCGATGGCACACTATCGGCAGATTGGCACGGTGGTCTATCTTTCCCTTCCTTTGCAGGCAATCAGGGAACGGTTGGGAGACCTCACCGAGCGGGGTGTGACGTTAAGAGACGGGCAGGATTTAGACGGACTGTACGCGGAACGTCAGCCGCTTTACGAAAAATATGCGGATATCACAGTGAACTGCGAAGGATTTTCCATCCGCGAAATTGTAGAAAAAATCGCGAAAACAACTGCATAATTTAAGAAGAAAGGCAGAGAATATCGTAAAGGAGATATTCTCTGTTTTATTTTCGCGAATGAGGACTGTGAAGCATTCCGAGCTGCTCATTCGTATCAGTAGAGATAATATTCGATCAGAACGGATGATGGGAGGTATCAGGATATGGATTACGTAAACGCATTTTGGGTGGGCGGCGCGATCTGCGCGCTGGTGCAGGTGTTATTGGAAAAAACGAAACTTTTACCGGGGCGGGTGATGGTGCTTTTGGTGGTCACGGGGGCGTTTGTCAGCTTTTTTGGCTGGTACGAGCCTTTTATGGAGTATGCGGGCGCGGGAGCGAGCGTGCCGCTTCTCGGTTATGGCAATATCTTAATGAAGGGCGTAAAAGAAGCAGTGGATCAAAACGGTTTTATCGGTCTGTTTCAGGGCGGCTTTAAGACGGGGGCTGTTGGCTGCGCGGCAGCGTTGATTTTTGGCTATCTTGCCAGCCTGTTTTTTCAGCCGAAACCCAAAAAATAAAAATTTTTATCAGAGTTGAAGACGAATCGATCTGCCTTTCGTTATAATGAATAGGTACAGGAAAGGGGGCGAAGTGTGATCGGACGGGAAGAACAATTGTCAGCGCTGA